>CACJWR010000007.1 GCA_902596985.1 uncultured Alphaproteobacteria bacterium | reverse complement strand
AGATCAAGTAGTGAAAGGAACCTCTGATTTAAAAACTAGCGATGGGGTCTTAGATCTCTCTCAATTTTCTCAAGAACAGCAAAAAGTTGAAAGAGAGCAAGCAGCTAAGCGTCGGGAGGAGCTAAAAGCAGGGAGAGTGGTTTTAGAAGCAAACCATAATGAAAAAATAAAACGCCAGTCGGTAAATTTAGCAGTTTTTGCCCGAGGCGTGTCTAACAAATTAGGCGAAAAAATTTATTTCAGAAATTTTATGAGCAGTGGTGTTGGCTCAGGCTGCAAAAAATTCGCTAATAAAAACGCTGCACAAATTTTCTTCCTCGAAAATGGAGGGCCAAAAAACGACTTTTATAATATGGATGTCGATGGCGATGGATTTGCCTGCAAATGGGATCCAACAATTTATAGAAAGATTGAGCCAATAAATGAAGATAACGATCCAAAAAATTAAAACATTATCTGAGAAAAATGCTAAACATTTTATACGATTACTTTGGCACAAAACTTCTAAATAAAATTGACCCAGAAATTTCCCACGCAATAGCCTTGTGTTACCTTCGGCTTTTAAACCAGTTTGTAAAGAAAAAAGAAATTGGTGCTTCTATCTTAAAAACTCAAATAGCCGGGATGGAAGTGCCTTCACCCATAGGATTAGCTGCAGGTTTTGATAAAAATGCCGAGGTATTTAACGCTACTCTCTCCTTGGGTTTTGGGTTTGTGGAAGTTGGTACAATTACTCCAGATCCACAATTCGGCAATCCCAAACCACGTTTATTTAGACTTTTAGAAGAAGACGCTTTAGTTAATAAACTGGGTTTCAATAATAAAGGCATGTTATACGTATCAAAAATTGCGAGAAAGCCTAAGCTTGGAATCGTGGGCGTCAACTTAGGGGCTAACGCAAAAAGCATAGACAAGATTTTGGATTATACTAATGTTTTTGAGTTTCTGGCCCATCTATTCGACTATGTAACAATAAATGTATCCTCACCAAACACAAAAAATCTTAGAGACTTACAAAAACCTGAAACGCTAGAAAAGATCTTGAAGAACGTCAACACCATCAACGTTTCGTTGACAAGAAAAGTACCCATTTTTATTAAAATTGCACCTGATCTTAACGAAAATAACGTTATTGAAATACTAAATGTTTGTGAAGAAAATAATGTGTCCGGACTAATTGCGACTAATACTACAATAAACCCAAAAACTTTAAAAAAACCCACACGTTTTGAGGGAGGCTTATCTGGCAAACCGCTTTTGAAACCATCAAACAAAATATTAAAAATACTCGCGAAAAGAAAAAATGCGTCAACAGCACTTATAGGAGTAGGTGGCATATTGTCAGCAAAAGACATATACGAAAAAATAAAGATCGGAGCATCAGCTGTTCAGATATATACAGGGTTTGTTTACCATGGCCCTAGGCATATTAAAAAGATGGAAATAGAGCTCAAGAAACTTCTATTAAGTGACGGTTACCGCTCAATCAATCACGCAGTTGGGGCTTTAATTAGATGAGAAAGAACTTTGAAGTCTCTCTATCTTAGTCCATAAAGTTATAGCTCTTGTTGCATTAAAAATTACAATGGAAGTCCACAGTCCTGTATTTCCCATCAACGGAACAAAGAAAATTACACAAATAAAAAAAATTGCGAATGATTGAATCATCGCAACTCTTATTTCTCTGCCTCTAGCTGCACCGAGGAAAATACCATCATAAACATAGGAAAAGACACTCACTATTGGCATTATTGAAATCCAGATTAAAAAATCATAACAAATTAATCTTACTGAATTTATTGAGGTCATCAAATCGACGACCAAAAACCCTAAGAAATAGAAACAAACACCAATGATACTTGAAAGTATGAAGCCAAGCTTGAGAGCAGATTTAACTACTTTTTTAAATAGTTCCTGTCTCCGTTGACCGATCACTTCTCCTACTAAAATCTCAGAAGAAAACGCGATACCATCAAGGGCGTAAGCTGACAGAAAAATAATTTGTAACAAAATGTGGTTAGCTGCCAAAATTTCAGAGCCAAAAAGTGTCCCAAAGATAAGGTAAGATAAAAAAACCGACTGTAAAAGTGTTGAACGTATAACAATATTTATGTTCAAAAGAATAAAAAGTTTCCATTTATTTAATAAAAAAATTCCTCTTACTTTTATACTTTCTTTATTTAGCAGAAATTCTCTACTCAGATAGACGCCTAAACAAAAGCCACAAAATTCAGATACGATCGTGGCATAGGCGACGCCCGCTATTCCTAAGTGAAGAAACTTTACAAAGATAATGTCCAATAGAATGTTTAAAACGTTCACTACAGCCAATAAGCATAGCGAATGAAAGGTTTTTCCCATACCAAATAGCCAGCCAACAAAAACAAATATAGAAATAGCAAAAGGTGCGGTAAGAACTCGTATGGACATATATTCTATAGCCAATTTTTCAGCGCCTATGTCACCTGCTAAAAAATAAAAAATAGAAGAAAATAAAAACGAGTGAACCACTATCAAAGCAATTCCGCCAATTACAGCAATAAAAAGACCCCTCAGCAATATACTAGATATTTCAACCTTTTCATTTGCGCCCCTTGCTTGTGCAACTAGTCCTGTTACGCCCATTCTTAAAAACCCAAAGAACCAATAGATAGAGCCCATCAAAACCGCACCCATAGAGATACCGGCGAGAATATCAAGAGCACCCAAATGACCAATGACAGCGGTGTCCGTTAGACCCAGTACTGGTATAGATATGTTTGCCAAGATAATTGGGTAAGCCAGACGCAATATTTTTTTATCGACTTTATTTAATAGCTGGCTGGACATTTTTGTTTCACCAAAAAATAATGCGATAAAAATTTATTTGACCATCTTAACATTTTAATAATATGTTTAAGGCGTCATACTTGACGTAAACGTCAAAAGAGTTATTAGCTGGAGGTAGGACAATGAACATAATTTCCACAAAAAACAATGAAGATAAAATTAACACTATCACTGAAATGTGCAAACTGTTCAAGGTAAGTGCTCGAACGCTTAGATTTTATGAAGCAAAAGAGCTTTTGTTTCCAATCAGAAAAGGTCAACATCGTTTATTTACTAAGAGCGATAGAGGACGAATGAAATTAATAATGCAAGGCAAGAGATTTGGCTTTAGCTTGGAGGAAATAAGACAGCTACTTAATCTGT
The DNA here is from genome assembly GCA_902596985.1 of uncultured Alphaproteobacteria bacterium. Taxonomy (GTDB): domain Bacteria; phylum Pseudomonadota; class Alphaproteobacteria; order Rhodobacterales; family Rhodobacteraceae; genus CACIJG01. The sequence goes on along the minus strand of CACJWR010000007.1, from coordinate 56,021 downwards.
ATAATTTTGGAGATCATCGTACCAGACAAATCAAGCAAACCTACCAACTTGGCTTGAAAAGACTATCTTCGATGGAACAACAGAAAAAGGAGTTAGGACTAGCTATAAAAGATTTAAAAACTCAACTTCAGCTTTGTAAAGACTTGCTTCTTAAGAGAGGCGCGGACTCACGGGATCTATAATTTAATATTTGGAAGACATACTATGCATTTATATCAACCACCATTAGAAGATTACAATTTTATACTTCACCATTTTCTTAAAATAGAAAAAGAGGATATTGAGGGCTATAAAGACTTATCACCTGAATTTACTAAACCTATTTTTGAAGAAGCGGGTAAATTAGCAAGTGAGGTGATTTCTCCATCAAACAAAGATGGGGATGAGCAAGGGTGTAAGTTAGAAAATGGAATAGTACGTACACCAGACAGCTTCAAATCTGCTTTTGATAAGTTAAGAGCAGGCGGCTGGCTGTCTCTTGATATCGAAGAGGAGTTTGGTGGGCAAAACTTACCCTTGATACTTTCTACTGTAACAAACGAAATGTTTACAAGTGCTAATATGTCTCTAACAATGTATAGTGGTCTCTCTAGGGGAGCATATTCTGCAATTTTTCTTCACGGCTCTGAGGATCAAAAGCAAATGTATTTGCCCAAATTAGCCAATTGTGAATGGACTGGAACAATGAATTTAACCGAACCTCATTGTGGTACAGACTTAGGTTTGATAAGGACTAAAGCAATTCCGACTGATAATGGCTCATATCAAGTTTCAGGCCAGAAAATTTTTATTTCCTCTGGCGATCATGACTTATCCAAAAATATTATACATTTAGTCCTAGCTAAAACCCCAGACGCTCCAGAGGGCGTAAAAGGTATATCATTATTTGTGGTACCAAAGTTTCTAGTAAATGATGATGGCTCATTAGGGGAAAGAAATAAATTATCAGTTGGAAAAATAGAAAAAAAGATGGGTATTAAAGGTAACGCTACCTGTGTTATGAATTATGACGGCGCAACGGGTTATCTCGTTGGCGAAGAAAATAAAGGCCTTAAAGCAATGTTCACAATGATGAATGAGGCTAGGTTGGGAGTAGGAATGCAGGGATTAGCTCAAGCTGAAATAGCTTATCAAGCGGCACTAACTTATGCAAAAGACAGGATACAGGGACGAGCAATTCAAGGGAAAGCAAATCCAGACCAGAGCGCGGACCCAATTATTGTTCATCCAGATGTTCGAAGAAATCTTATGGAGCAAAAATCATTTATTGAAGGCGCAAGAGGCTTTATCGCTTGGGCTGCGGTTCTTCTAGATAGAGCAAAAAGAGAGGGGGATAAAGGTGCTGATGGAATTGCAAGTCTGTTAATTCCTGTAATTAAAGGTTACGTTACAGATAAGGGTTTTGAGTATACTATAAACGCCCAACAAGTTTTTGGTGGACACGGCTATATTGAGGAATGGGGTATGAGCCAATACGCTAGAGATTGTCGGATCGCAATGATTTATGAGGGTACGAATGGCATTCAAGCGCTTGATTTAGTTGGCAGAAAACTAGCTATGGATGGTGGAAAACATATGCGAGAATATCTTAACATTGTTCAGAGTTTTATTAATCAAGAGCATTCCGAAGATTTTAAAAATGATTTTATTATCCCACTGAAGAAATCTACCGAACATTTGCAGGCAGCGCTGATGTTTTTCATGGAGAATGGGTTAAAGAACCCATTAAGCGCTGTTTCTGGCGCAACTGATTTTCTCCACTTAGTAGGATTATTTTCCCTTGGATTTATATGGGCTAAAAAGGCTCAATCTGCCAGAGACCAACTGAAAAACTCTCCGTCCAATAAGCATTTCCTTGAGGCAAAGATTTTGACAGGTTCCTATTTTATGAACCGACAGCTACCAGAAACAAAACTTAGATTAGACAAGATTTTAACTGGAGAGAAGCAAGTGATGAGCTTGGCGGCAAATCAATTTTAAATGGGAAAGGATCCATAGATGGAAGATGCATATATTTATGATACAGTTAGGAGTCCTAGAGGCAGAGGGAAAAAAGGGTCGCTGAATGAGCTTACTGCGGTTGCTCTTTCTGCGAAGATTTTAGAAGAATTGCGTGAAAGAAATAGTCTAAATACTGAAGAAATAGAAGACGTCATTTGGGGTAATGTTACACAAGTTGGGGAACAGGGAGGCTGTCTGGCAAGATCCGCTGTCATTGCTGCCAACTATAGTGAGTCCACTCCTGGATTATCTATAAACAGATTTTGTGCTAGCGGATTAGAAGCTATAAACCTAGCTGCAAACCAAGTGAAGGGGTCTGCTGGTAACGGCTACGTTGCTGGAGGAGTAGAAATGATGAGTCGTGTGGCCATGGGATCAGATGGCGCGGCTATTGCAGTTGATCCGACTTTGGCAATGAATTCATACTTTGTTCCACAAGGTATTTCAGCCGACATTTTAGCCACAAAATATGGTTTTTCCAGAGATGATGTAGATGCCTTTGCAGTAGAGAGTCAAAAAAGAGCTACAGCTGCGAGGCAGTCTGGACATTTCAAAAAGTCAATTGCACCAATAAAAGATCAAAACAATTTGACTATTTTGGCTGAGGATGAGTATATTCGGCCCGAAACTTCAATGCAATCTTTGGGTGGATTAGAGCCAAGCTTTAAAAATATGGGAGAGGTAATGCCAGGTTTTGATGCTGTTGCGCTATTAAAATATCCCGAATTTGAGAAAATCAATCATGTGCATCATGCAGGTAACTCAAGTGGTATTGTTGACGGAGCAGCAGCTGTTTTGATTGGAAACAAACAATTTGGAGAAAAAAACGAATTAAAGCCTCGAGCACGAATTGTGGCGACTTCAAAAATTGGAACGGATCCTACAATTATGCTTACGGGACCCCTTCCCGCAACTGAAAAGGTCCTTAAGCTAAGTGGAATGAGCATAAAAGACATAGACTTATTTGAAGTAAATGAAGCCTTCGCCTCTGTACCACTCTCGTTTATGGAACATTTTGGTGTGGAACATGAAAAACTTAATGTAAACGGTGGTGCTATCGCTATGGGTCATCCTTTAGGAGCCACGGGAGCAATGCTTTTGGGAACCGCATTAGATGAACTAGAAAGAACCGGAAAGTCGATAGCACTTACGACGTTGTGCGTCGCATCTGGAATGGGCGCTTCAACAATAATAGAGAAAGTTTAGTAAGGAAACATTATGGGTAGTGATTTTACTAAAGAGGTAGATAAAGATAGCATAGCAGTAATCACATGGAATTGTCTCGAAAAGTCCATGAACACCATGACTGAAGATGGGTTAAGAAGTTTTCAACGATTAGTAACGGAAGCATTATCCGAAGAAAAAATAAAAGGTATCATAATCACCTCAGGTAAGGTCGATTTTTCTGGGGGCATGGATCTTTCCACATTAGAGGCATTAAAACGGAATTCCGGCTCTGATCCAGCGTCTAAGATATTTGAGTACATAATGGAAGCGCATGGTCTACTGAGAAAGATAGAACTGGGAAGAATTGATGACACCTCTAAAAGTAAACCTGTCGCGTTTGCCGGAAGTGGCATATGTGCTGGAATAGGCACGGAAATAGGATTAGCTTGTCACCGTCGCTTCTTCTCATCGTCGAAAAACTCAAAAATAGGATTGCCAGAGATACTCGTTGGTCTTTTTCCAGGGTTAGGGGGCACTACAAGAGTTCCTAGAATGATGGGGCTTATGGGTGCGTCATCAGTTCTATTGGAAGGGAAGTTATTTACAAGTGATAAGGCAAAAAGCATTGGATTGGTTGATGAAGTTGTTTCCGAAGACGAATTAATCCAAAAAGCAAAGAACTGGGTCTTATCTGCATCTACTCAGGAGTTAGTCAAACCATGGGATCAAAAAGGCTTTAAATTTCCTGGCGGGGCACCTTATCATCCTAGCGGGTTCATGTCATTTGTTGGGGCTTCTGCGTTGGTTAACGGGAAGACGAAAGGTTTGTATTTCTCAGCTAAAGCACTTCTCTCATCAATTTATGAGGGTGCACTCGTTGACTTCGATAGCGCTCTTAGAATTGAGGCTCGTTGGTTTACGAAGGTGTTGATGACGGATACATGTACAAATATGGCTAGAACTCTTTTCTTAAATAAGAGCGCACTGGAAAAAGGTTATCAACGACCTGCTGGCGCAGATGAAACACACTTAAAACAAATCAGTGTTATTGGAAGTGGTATGATGGGATCAGGCATTGCTTACGCATCTATATTGCAGGGGCTAGAAGTCTTGCTTATTGATCAAAATATTGAGTCTGCAGAAGCCGGAAAAACAAAAATTGAGATGCTCTTGAATGAGAGTGTGAAACGAAAAAAATTATCAGAAGAGGAAAAAATTCGACTCCTCGGAAAGGTAAAAACGGTCTCATCACTCGAAAAAATCTCCAGTAGTGATTTAGTCATAGAAGCTGTTTTCGAGGATTTAAAGCTCAAACATAACTTGTATAAAAAAATCGAACCTCATCTAAAGGAGAGCGCTATTTTAGCATCTAATACATCCACTCTGCCTATAACGAAGTTGGCCGAGGTATTAGCAGACAGCACCCGTTTTATCGGCATACATTTTTTTAGCCCAGTTGACAAAATGAATTTAGTGGAGCTAATTAAGAGCGAGAGAACAAATGACACCGCGTTAGCTGTGGCCTTAGATTATACGAGTTTGATAAAAAAGACACCTATAGTTGTTAATGATTCTAGAGGATTCTATGCAAATCGTTGCATAATCCCTTACATAAATGAGGGATTGAGGATGCTTAGTGAGGGGATTGAACCTGCTCTTGTTGAGAACGCGGCTAAGCAAATAGGAATGCCAGTTGGTCCTTTGCAATTGCTTGATGAACTCTCTATTTCATTAGCTTTAAATGTTGCAAAAGAGACAAAGGAAGCCCTAGGAACAAAATACGAAGAAACTGGAACTGAAAATATTTTGTTAGAAATGTCTCAAAAAAATAGACTTGGGAGAAAAGAACTAGCGGGGTTTTATGAATATGACGAGAAAGGTCGACGTTTAGCGCTCTGGGAAGGGTTAAAAAACCTAAACATAGAAAAAACGTCTGCTGATATTCCAACAGAAACTGTAAAAAACCGTCTTGCATATGTTCAAGCACTTGAGGCGGCAAGAGCTTTTGAAGAAAACATTTTACTTAGTGTTGAAGAAGGAGATGTCGGAGGAATTTTAGGCTGGGGCTGTCTCATATGGGCAGGTGGCCCCTTCAGTTGGCTTGATAATGTCGGTCATAAAAATGTGGTCGCGGAATGCCAAGACTTGTCTGATCAGTATGGAGCAAGGTTTGCTCCACCAAAAATAATTAAAGAACTAGCAAATAGTGGCCGCAAGTTTTATAACTAAAAAAGTATTTAGGGAGTGAAATATGGACAACTTAATGCAAGATTTTCCTTTGCGAGTGACTAGTATTATTGACCACGCTGCAAAGTACCATCCTGAAAGAAAAATTATATCAAAAGACACTAAAGGCAAAATCACGTATACAAACTATAAAAATATTCAGAGGAATTCAAAAAAGGTAGCTGACGGTTTACAGAAGCTAGGAGTTAAAAAAAGAGATGTCATAGGTGTAATGGCGTGGAATAATCATTGCCATCTTGAGGTTTGGTATGGCATTCCCGGAATTGGCGCAGTTAATCACAACCTAAATCCAAGATTATTTTCTGAACAACTTATTTATATCATAAATCATGCGAATGATAAAATTTTGATCGTTGATCTAGACCTTGTACCTATAATCGAGAAAATAATAAACGATTGTCCTAACGTGGAGAAACTAGTAATACTATGCTCCAAAGAGGACCTGCCTTTTACAGAATTTTCAGAAGTGATCTCATATGAAGAACTTTTATCAATGGGAAGTGCAAATTTTGAGTGGATAACTGGGGATGAAACAGACGCGTGTGGAATATGCTATACCTCTGGAACAACAGGCAACCCAAAAGGAGTTGTGTATACTCATCGATCTAATACATTACACGCTCTCACACAGGCCGCCCCCGACATGCTTAATTTATCTAGTAGCGATACAATAATGCCAGTTGTTCCACTTTTTCATGCTAATGGATGGTCTATAGCCTACACAGCCCCATTAGTGGGATCTTCCATCGTTTTTCCTGGTGGCGATTTAAGCCCATCCTCTCTTTACGACATGCTTGAGAAAGGTGTAACTATTACTGCAGCTGTACCGACAGTTTGGTTACTACTATTAAATTTTCTTGAAAGTGAGAAAAAGGAACTCAGCTCTCTTAAACGTGTAGTAATAGGAGGTTCGTCTTGTCCAAGAAGTGTAATTGAAGATTTCCAAAATAAATATGGGGTAAGAGTGCTACATGCTTGGGGAATGACAGAGCTCTCTCCACTCGGTACCATCTGTTCATTCAAGCCGGAAATCGAAGGTTTGAACGAAAGTGATAAGCTCGACATACAAGAAACAACTGGGCACCCTCCTTTTGGCGTGGATCTAAAAATTGTTGATGATGATGGTAAAGAAATAGAATGGGATGGAAGTACTCAAGGTGATCTTTATTGTAAGGGAGCTGCAGTTGTTAAAAGATATCTCAAAATGGATGAACTAGCCGTCGACAGTGATAATTGGTTTAATACAGGAGATGTTGCGACCATTGATAAAAATGGTTACATGAGAATTACAGACAGATCAAAAGATGTAATCAAATCAGGTGGAGAATGGATCTCATCTATTGACTTAGAAAATGCAGCAGTTGGTCATTCTGATGTTGCTGAAGCGGCGGCAATCGGAGTTCCTCATCCTAAATGGGATGAACGACCTGTCTTGGTAATAGTTACGAACGACGGGAAAGATACCGATAAGAATAGTATTATTAGCCATGTATCGGAACGGGTAGCTAAGTGGCAGAAACCAGACGATGTAATTTTTGTAGACGAAATTCCACACACAGCAACTGGTAAAATTTCAAAACTAGAACTTAGAAAATTAGTAGCAAATCTGGATTATAAGCATCCGGATTTAAGATAGATTGGTCGGTTACTCTAAACTCGAGGTTAAAGGCGAGTGGAGCTCTCATTCTGATCAACCCACGGAAGTCTTAGTCGCGTTTGGCTCGATTTCTCTAGACATTTTTGATATAAATGGAGAAACAATAAGGCAGTGGGCATATTCCTCCATATTTTTAAAAAATAGAGAAGCGTCGAAATCTATGTTTTGTCCGGATTTGGAAGAAACTGAAAGTCTTTATATTTTTGACCGTGATGCTGTAAACCACTTGATGCTTTTATGTAATAAAACCAAGCGAAGGAAACTTTCTAAATTTTTCCCATGGCTTTTTATCATTGTCTTATTTATTGTTTATTCTACCTTTTTTTCAGGCTACTTCAGAGTATTTATTGAAAAAATTGCCCTCTCCATAACCTCTACTGAACAAGAAATTAATCTTGGTAACATAATGTTTAGTGAAATTTCTGGGGTATCATATTGCGATATAAAAAAGACCAATGAATATATTCGAAGCTTAGACAAAAACTACCTTACCACAAAGAGCAGTGATATTGAGCTAATTATTATAAATCAAAAAGAAGATAGAAGTATCTTGTTCCCTGGAGGAAAATTACTTGTGCCCTACAGTATCTTGAAAAAAAAGAATGGAGCATTTGTATTAGCAGAAACAACCAAGTTTGCTCTGGAGGCTATTAAAAACAAAAAGGTAATAAAAAAGTTCTTTTCTAAACAACGAGATAAATCTCTATTGATCTATGTTTTTGGAAATTTTTCTAAGTTGAGTTTTGATAAGGATAACGGTCTATTTATCAGTTCAGACGGTAACACTGAGTTGCTTGAGGAGAGCTTAAATGACAACGAATGGCTTTCATTAAAACAACTCTGCAAGTTTTAATTATACACTATCTTTCCGCCTTCTATATTTGCATTTTTGTCCACTATTTGTGAAATCATTGGATTGTGGGATGCAATAATTGCTGAAATATTATGTTCTTTTATTAACTCTATTAGAAAACTCATAACTTTTGAAGTGGTTGACTGATCAAGATTTCCTGTTGGTTCATCTGCTAATAGTAAGGCCGGTTCATTTATAATTGCTCTACATATTGCAACCCGTTGCTGTTCACCTCCCGATAATTCAGCTGGTCGGTTATCCATCCGTTTACGCAACCCTACCTTCTCAAGTAGATGTTGGCCTTTTTTAACTGCAACTTCTTCCGATGTACCATCAAAAAGTAACGGGAGAATAATATTTTCTAATGCTGAAAATTCTTGAATGAGGTGATGAAACTGAAAAACAAAACCAATGTTTTTTCTTCTAATCATTGATGTTTGAAAGTCATTTTTAGCGTTTACTTTTGAGCCATTTATATAAATATCACCGGAACACTTCCTATCTAATAAGCCTGCAATTTGAAGAAAAGTGGTTTTTCCTGAACCCGATGGAGAAAAAAGACCAACAACTTCATTTCTCTTAACAAAAAAATCTAGTCCCTTAAATATTTCAACCAATGGTACATTACCGTTTCCACCATAGGTCTTTGTAACTTTCTGCAACCTCAAAACAATGTCATTCATACTTCAAAGCCTCTGCAGGATCCAAATTCGCTGCTTTTCTGGCAGGAAAAATTGTTATTACAAAAGAGATGGACAAAGAGACCGACAACGCAAAAACTACGTCTTCTATTCTTAGCCTTGCTGGCACTTGAGCCAGAAACCTTATCTCTTCATTCCAAACTGAGGATCCAATTATGTACTCAACAAGCCATTGTATTTCATTTATGTAAATTACAAATAGCATCCCGATAATGACACCTAAGATCGTTCCAGACACCCCAATTAAACTCCCACAGATAAAAAATATTCTTAAAATTGATGATCTCGTTAACCCAATAGACCGAAGTATTCCGATATCTCTACCTTTATTTTTAACTAGCATTACCAGCCCAGAAATAATATTCATAGCGGCAATCAACACTATGAGCGACAAAATTATAAACATTACTCTACGTTCCAAATCTAAAGCATCTAAGAAAGCCGCTGCTCTCTCTTTCCACGACCAAAGAAAATATCTTCCTCCCAACTCACCTGCAATATTTTTTTTGAATACATCAACATCAAATGGGTCTTCCAAAATTACTTCGATTAAGTCAGCCTTATTAGCTCTATTAAAAAAAACTTGGGCATCTTTTATCGGCATATAGATTCTCGTACTGTCTATGTCATATCGGCCAACTGAAAATATATATTTTACTTTATACACATTTACCCTTGGAATAGTTCCAAAGACTGATTTTGCCCCATTCGGACTGATGAGTTTAATTGTGTCATTAATAGATATATTCAGTTTTCTAGCGAGTTGAGCTCCTATAGCTACCCCCTTATTAAAATTTTCCACTCTTCCCTCAGAACTGACGGGCTCATTTACTAACCCTATATTTGCCAATTCGCTTTTGCCAATACCATAAACTTCTACCCCAGTACTGTTATTGTTTTTACTAGCTAGAACTTGACCTTTGACCAGAGGATACGCTGCTTTGAAATTCTTTTTATTCTTTAAGTCTTGTATGATGGTTCGTATTTCGTCAAAATTAAAACCCTCTTCAAGGTCGGTGGTTAGAGACTTTTTGTAAATTGCGAGATGGGAATTAGCCCCAACAATCTTTTCAACAAATTCTGTTCTAAAGCCAATCATCACTGCCTGGACTATCACTAATGTTGCTACTCCCAAAACCACGCCTATGAGAGCGTACCATGCTATTATAGATATACCGCCTTCCCTTCTTTTTGACATTAGATAACGCCATGCAATTATGAACTCATATTTTTTAAAAGTAGTCATTCAGATCTTAAACTTCCAAAAGGGCTTTATGAGCAGTAGAGATTTTTTCTAATAACTCCCCCAAAGTTAATAGAGTTGCCTCCCCAGTTCTTCTATATACAAGCTCTATTTTCCCTTCTTTAAGACCCTTCGGGCCAACAACAATTTGCCACGGCAACCCTATTAAGTCCATTTTTGCAAATTTAGATCCCGGTCTTTCGTCTGTATCATCATATAGAATCTCGATTCCATTGGAACCTAGTTCTTCATAAACTTGATCACAAACTTTGATACACTCCTCGTCTCTGTAATTTAAATTTATAAGGCCAGCAAAAAAGGGAGCAACTGGCTCTGGCCAAATAATACCCTTCTCATCGTGGCTCGCTTCGATAATTGCGCCTACTAATCGAGAAACCCCTATTCCATGGCTTCCCATATGTACAGGCACCCTTTTGCCAGCAGGACTCACAACAAAAGCTTTCATTGGCTCTGAATATTTAGTGCCAAAATAAAATATTTGGCCTACTTCAATCGCTTTACTTTCTATCCTACGATCTTCTGGAACCTCTAGGAAGAGATTTTCATCATGAGTATCCTCAGTTCTAGCATATGGTTTAGTGAATCTTTCCACAACTTTTTCAATATCGGTATTCTGATAGTAGTCAAGTTTTCCCTGACCTGTATCCAGGTCAAGCAAAGTTTTATCAAAAAAGACTTTGCTTTCCCCGGTATTTGCCAAAACCAAGAACTCATGACTATAGTTACCTCCAATGGGCCCCGTCTCAGCCCTCATTGGTATCGCTTGTAATCCTATCCTATTAAATGTTCTTAAATAGCTTACGAAATGTCTATTATAGGCGTTTATGGCTTCCTTTTCGTTCAAATCAAAATTATAGCCATCTTTCATGTAAAACTCTCTTCCTCTCATCACGCCAAATCTCGGTCTTAATTCATCACGGAATTTCCACTGAATGTGGTATAGAGTGAGAGGAAGATCCTTATAGGAAGATACATTAGACCTAAATATGTCTGTTATTAATTCTTCATTGGTCGGACCATATAAGTAATTACGATCTTGCCGATCGTTAATTCTCAGCATTTCCTTACCATAGTCATCATATCTTCCACTTTCCTGCCACAACTCCGCTGGTTGAATTGTTGGCATTAACATGGGGATATGCCCTGCTTTTATCTGCTCATCATGCACAATTTCTTCAATTTTTTTAAGAACTTTAAAGCCTAGTGGTAGCCACGAATATATGCCAGCCGTTGTCTGTTTAATCATTCCACAGCGCAACATGAGCTGATGACTAATTATTTTTGCTTCTGCTGGAACTTCTTTTAAAACTGGCAAAAAATATTGGCTGAGTTTCATTTCATTCTCCTCAACTATTTAAATAGCTTCTTGTTTCTTTGCTTACAGTGGAACATGACTTCAATGCTTTATTCAATTCTTCAACCCGTCTTTCTACAACCTCACCATTAATAAAGTCTATTTTTGATTGAAAGCATAACTCTACCTCATGTGCTGTTAGCCTAAACTCTATTTTATCAAAAAGACTTTTTTCGCCAAAGAAAGTTGAAGCCAACCTCAATCCTTTACCTATTACAAGAGCGATATTTCTCTTCTTATTAGGCACAATTTTGAATAATTTGCTATTAAAAACTTTTTCTGGTTTTGCCTTATGTCTGAACAAAAGTATCATTGCCAAGAATACTCTTTCTTTGTGACTGAGACCACTAATATTTGAACGAGTAACTAGCTCTAAGCACATTTCCATTTTATAATCGGGGTGTGCGATCCATGCAACGTCATGTAATTTAGTAGCAGCTAAAATAACTCTTTTCGTTTTGCGAGGAAGGTTTTCATATAATGGTGACATCCAATTGAAAGTATGTTTAGACATTTTTGGAAACCTTGCTTCTTTTTTTTCATAAAATTTAGCAGCCTCAATCAATGGATCCTTTTTTTTCTCTTCCTCACTGAGATTCTGGTAGATCAATCCCTCTCTCACACCAAAAGATGAAAACGTGAGCTCCATTATCTGAAGCTCATCAATAATAATTTCTAACAATCGAGCGGAGTGAGGCAAAAGCTCCAATCTGTCTAAAGAAATATTCGTTTCGTGATGTCTGGAGAAAAACGAACTATCTTGAATAAATTTCAAAGTCTTTTTTAGTTTTTTACTCTTAACTTTATATCCTTGGATTATCCTTAGTGGATACTTGATCCTCTGCATATGTATTTTTGCTATCGCCCTCCAAGATCCTCCAATTAAAAAAAATGGTTTGTCTTTTGTGATATTAGCATTAATAGCACTAGACAACTGTTTGCGCATATACATTTCTATATTCTCAACTTTGTTTTTCAACGTGTTTATTGCAAGAGGGCCCAGCAAGGTGGAATTACATTCGGTAACCACATTTTTACAAATATTGGCAAACTCTACTGAATTACCACCAAGGTCACATATTACCCCTTCAGCATTGGGGAAACCCAATAAAATACCTTGAGCTGCGTAAAAAGCTTCCTTCTCTCCAGATATTACTTCAACACCGATGTCTGTCTTTTTTCGAATATGATTAACTAGGGCAGCGGAATTACTCGCCTCTCTCAATGCAGACGTACCGAATATAATAATTTTACTGATTTCCATATTCCGACAAATAGAGACGTATCTGTTAATTATGTCCGACACTGCCTCAATTGTCTTAGAGTCAAAGGGGGTTCCTCCGAAAGACCGCATTCCCAGTCTAAAGAAAACCTTTTCATTATATAAATACAGTGGTGATCGCTTAGGACCGTCAAAGACCACTAATCTAATGGAGTTAGAACCAATGTCGATAATTCCTATTCTTTTCAATAGTTTCAAAATGATTTTATTCTATTATTTATGGTATTCAGTAAACTTGGAGGAGCCTTTAGTGCAGCTCTGCCTCTTCCTGACAAAGAAGGGTTTTCAATAAAATATTCATGACAATTAAAGCTGGGTTCGTTTGGTTTGAATTGATGCCTCTTATACTGGCCATCAGGTTGAAGAACCCATGATTGCTCTTTATCAGCTAAATTAGCTACCATAATCTGATTAACAATTTGTGACTTCACGGTCAAATTTTTAATCTCTACAAACGACTCTACCCTACGGTTCAAGTTTCTTCCCATCCAGTCCGCTGACGAAATAAAAACTTTAGCTTTCGTAGAGGGCAAATGAAATCCATTACCAAAAACACACACTCTACTATGTTCCAAGAAACGTCCTATTACCGATTTAACACGAATATTTTCAGAAAGGCCTTTGATACCAGGTCTTAATCCACAAATACCTCGGATGATCATATTAATCTTTACTCCAGATTGGCTTGCCTTATATAAAACGTCAATAATTTCTGGGTCGATTAGAGCATTGAGTTTAACCCAAATTTCTGCTGGTTTGCCCTTTTTAGCCAAAGACATCTCATTTTTTATCATTTTTATTAAGCTACTCTTTAACTCTAGAGGCGCTATAATCATGCTTTCTAAATCTGTTGGTTTTATGTATCCCGATAGATAATTAAAAACTTTAGTAACATCTCTACCTAAAGTAGCGTCTGAAGTGAAAAGGCTTAAATCAGTATATATCTTTGCTGTATCAGGATGGTAGTTTCCTGTACCAATATGCGTGTAAGTTCTTAATATCTTGCCTTCTTGTCTTACAATAGTCGATAGCTTTGCATGTGTCTTCCAATCCATAAAACCATATACTACTTGAGCTCCTGCCTTTTCTAGCTCCCGCGACACGTTTATATTATTTGCTTCATCAAATCTGGCCTTTAGTTCAACCAATGCAGTAACTGTCTTTCCATTCTCTGCAGCTTCACATAATGCTCTTACTATTGGGCTATCCGGAGTTGTTCTATATAAAGTTTGTTTAATAGCGATGACATTAGGATCTCGGGCTGCTTGTTCCAGAAAACTAACGACGGTATCAAAAGTCTCATATGGATGTTGTAAAAGAAGATCTTTCTGCTTTATTGCGGAAAAAATGTCCCCGTTGAAGTCCTCTATTCTCTCTGGACTTCTGGGAACAAATGTTTTCCACTTTAGGCTTCTTTTAGCCGAAATAATTAACTCCTCTAAATCGGACAAACCAATCATTTCATTAACTTGAATTACTTGCTCTCTGTCAAACCCTATTTCCTTCGATATTAGTTTCAACAAAGGCTCAGCACTACTTTTTGTGACCTTCATTCGTATTACTTCTCCGCGCTTTCGGCGTTTTAATGCAATTTCAAACTCGCGCACAAGATCCTCTGCTTCTTCTTCTACTTCTAAGTCACTATCTCTTAGAATTCGAAAGGAAAAATATTCCTCAAGAAAATAACTTGGAAATAATCTATGAATAAAAATTACTATGAAATCTTCAAGTGATAAAAATCTTTTCTCCCCTTTAGCGCCATCCCTCAGTCTTTGAAATCGATCAAGCATGCCGGGAATAGGAACCAAGGCATTCAATGATTTTTTTCCATCTCTATTCCTTAATTTCAGCGCTAGGGCAGAGCCCTCAGTTGGAATAAACGGAAATGGATGAGCAGGATCTATAGCCAAAGGAGTAAGTGCTGGAAAGACCTTTGACATAAATTGTTTCTCTAAATTCTTTTTTTCGGATACCAATATTCCCTTTGGTTTTACAAGTACTACCCCTTTTTGCTTCAAATTAGATAATATAGAGGGCAATAGCTCTTGTTGTTTCTCAATTAGAGCTTTAGCTTCTCGTTCTATTTGTATAAGCTGTTCCTCAGGCGTAAGACCATCAGCACTTATTACTTCGATCTTGTTTTTTACCATTTGTCTAAACCCAGCTACTCGAACCGTGTAAAACTCATCAAGATTTCGAGCAGATATTGCGAGGAATCTAAGTCTTTCAAATAGTGGCACCTTTTTATTATTGGCTTCTTGCAAAACTCGCCAATTAAACGAAATCCAAGAAAGCTCTCTATTTATTAGTGGATTGATAGATCCTAGGACTTTGGAATATTTCAATTTAAGGTCAGAATCTTGATTTAAAAAATCTGCGTTTACGTTACTCATGTTTATTAATATTTCTTTTCCATTTGCCTCAAAGCAGCGTCAATGAAAGGTCTAGTTATTTTTGTATTTAGAACGAGAGATTTATGATCCAAGTAATTTACAAATTCATAAATTGAACTGTAGGTTCTATTGATTCTGGCAGCAATATAGTCTAGGTTCGAGTGCTTTATAAGAATTTGCCGGTCATTAAAGTATTTCAATAGAAGTGCCATTACTAACATATCATCTGGTTCTTTTATGGTAGTGTTGCTGAAACTTTGTAACCTTGACTCTAGATCTTTAAGGCCTATTGAGAGCGCATTAGGCATTTTTCTTGAAGATATTAGCAGGTTGCCCCCCTTACTTCCAATACTGTTAATAAGGTGAAATATACCCTCTTCTATTTTTAACTTTTTTTGTCTTTCAGCTTCTTCGATAATATCTATATCCTCAACACAAACAAACTCATGATCTAAACTTTTTTCCATTTCCAGTAAAACTGCCTCAAGCTTTAGTTGCTTAGCTCTATACTCTTTAGACCACACACTGGATAAATGCGTCTTACCACTACCCTTTGGGCCAACCAGCAATAAAACCCCTGAAGCCCATCGGTCTGTGTTGCCTAACAGGGTAACAGCGTCCAAATTACTTGAAGAAATAAAAAAGTCTTCTTTTTCCAATGCCTCCTTTAAACTGAGACCTAAAATAAGCTGCTCATTCATATTTTTATTCAAATTGCTCTTTAAGTAATCTTTCTTCTAACCCGTGTCCTGGATCAAACAAAAGTTTATGTTTTAATTTCTTTTCAATTGTTATGGCTACATGCTTGACGTCCTTAACCTCAGATGTATCAGCTACCGCAGACACTGGTCTTTTATTAGCGCTTTTTACTTCAATATCTATCCTGGCATCTAACGGCAGTAGCGCCCCTCTCCATCTTCGTGGTCTGTAAGCAGATATAGCGGTCAAACCTAAAATGTTTGCGCCAATAGGTAAGATTGGTCCATGAGCAGAATAATTATAGGCAGTTGACCCAGCTGGTGTGCATACTAATGCCCCGTCACATACAAGCTCCTGGAGTTTTTCAGACCCATCAATAGATATACTCAGTTTTGCAGCCTGGGGCCCCGATCTAAGAATAGAAACCTCATTTATAGCCAGCTCCTCCTCTCTTCTACCATCTATTTTTGTAGCGATCATTTTTAGAGGATTTACAATCTCTTCCTTCGCTATCTGAATACGTTCTTGCAAGTTATCGTAGTTAAAAGTATTCATAAGAAAACCAACCGTGCCCTTGTTCATCCCATATACAGAGGTATTTTTTGTTGATACGGATTTAAGTGTCTGTAACATAAATCCATCGCCTCCAAGTGCGACGACTACATCAGCTTCATCAATTCCGAAGTCCTTATAAAGTTTTCGAAGCTTATTTAAAGCCTCTTTAGCTTCAAGGTCGTCACTTGCCATAAATGTTAACTTTTTGTTAGTCATTTTTTTTCCACAAATTCTCGGAGACTGTTATAAATCAAACTAGAAATTTCACAATAAATGATGATATAGATACCCACGAAACAAAAGAAAAAACTGGAACAGACTGCCCAGATTTAATATACATTAAATCGAATCAAAAGAATAATCGAAAAAGAAATTAGGTGTGTTATGAATTTTGTAGGGAAAACGAACTTATTTGGTAGAACTTTAGCATCGCAGGATCCAGAAATATTCAACTCACTAGAGAAAGAGTTTAGTAGGCAACAGAATGAGATTGAGCTTATTGCCTCAGAGAATATAGCTTCTCCAGCTGTAATGGAAGCTCAAGGTTCAGTTATGACAAATAAATACGCAGAGGGATATCCGGGTAGAAGATATTATGGTGGATGTGAAAATGTGGATGTCGCTGAGCAATTGGCGATATCCAGAGCTTGTCAACTCTACAATTGCAAATTCGCTAACGTACAACCGAACTCCGGAAGCCAAGCCAATCAGGCTGTTTTTTTGGCTCTAATGAAACCTGGAGACACTTTTTTGTCCATGGACCTTGCTTCGGGCGGGCATCTGACACATGGAGCAAAACCTAATCAATCCGGTAAATGGTTCAACCCCGTTCATTATGGGGTCACAAAAGATACAAACCACGTTGACTATGATCAGGTCCATCAGCTTGCAAAGCTTCATAAACCAAAGTTAATTATTGCCGGCGGCTCAGCAATCCCTCGTATCTTAGATTTTAAAAGGTTCAGAGACATCTGTGATGAAATCGGAGCTTTTTTATTAGTTGATATGGCACATATTTCAGGGCTGGTTGCAGCTGGCGTTCATCCAAACCCCTTAAAATACGCTGATGTTGTAACATCTACTACTCACAAAACTCTACGGGGACCGAGAGGAGGAATGATTCTTTGTAACAATCCTGATATCGCCAAGAAAGTAAACTCAGCAATTTTTCCAGGTATTCAAGGTGGCCCATTAATGCATGTTATTGCTGCGAAAGCAGTAGCCTTCAAAGAAGCTCTTAGTGACGATTTTGTACAGTATCAAAAGCAAGTAATAAAGAACGCAAAAACACTTGCTAAAACATTACAAGATGGTGGTCTTGATTTAGTTACTGGAGGAACCGACACCCACGTTCTACTTGTAGATCTTAGAAAGAAAAATGTCACGGGTGCGACAGCAGAAAAAGTTCTTGGAGAAGGAAATATCGTTTGTAATAAAAATGGAATTCCCTTCGATATTGAAAAGCCAACTATTACATCTGGAATAAGGTTAGGCACCCCGGCAGCAACTACTAGAGGCTTTAAAGAGACGCAATTGAAACAAGTTGGTTCATGGATTTTGGAAATATTAGACAATGTTCATTCTGAGAAATCTTCGCAAATGGTCGCGAAAGTAAAAAAAGAGGTTGTTGATTTATGTAGTGAGTTTCCGATCTACTAGCAACAGACTATTATTTTAAAGGAGAAAAAATGAAGTTTAGATATTTTGCCAAAACAATTATCTTCTTCACGCTGCCTTTAACCATTTCTTCTTGTTCAGAAAAAAATTGGCCAGAACTATCTCCTCTCAGTGAATTTGAGAAAAATTTTTTTCTAGAGCAATGAAAACAGAATTCCATAGAATCACCAGACTACCTTCTTACGTTTTTGCAGAGGTTAATAAACTGAAAGCGAAATACCGTGATCAAGGTCACGATATAATTGATTTTGGAATGGGAAACCCTGATATTGATACTGAGTCTTTCATTGTTGATAAGCTGATTGAAACTGTAAAAAAGCCAAAGACTCATAGATATTCTGTCTCTAAAGGAATAAAGGGGCTGAGGAAGGCACAAGCTGATTACTATGCTAGAAGGTTCTCAGTCAAGCTCGACCCAGAAAAGGAAATTATTGCAACTCTAGGTTCAAAAGAAGGATTGGCTAATTTAGCTATGGCGATAACTGATCCTGGAGATGTTATTTTAGTTCCAAATCCATCATACCCAATTCACCCCTATGGTTTTATTATCGCTGGAGGCTCTCTGAGACATGTACCAACCTTATCAAATGGGCAATTTGATGAGGATGAATATTTCAAAACCCTTACTCGTTCATTAAAACATATTTCACCTAAGCCAGTTGCTATAGTCATTTCCTTCCCATCTAACCCAACAACAAAAACTTGTACACTAAAATTTTATGAAGAATTGGTTAAGGTGGCAAAACAAAACGAGGTCTGGATATTGTCTGATCTAGCATATGCTGAAATATATTTTAATGAGGCTCCTCCCCCTTCAATTTTACAGGTACCAGGTGCGAAATCCGTAGCAGTTGAATTTACATCGATGTCAAAAACATTTAGCATGCCAGGTTGGAGAATGGGATTTGCTGTGGGCAACGAGATACTGATAGGAGCATTAGAGAAAATTAAATCCTATCTCGATTATGGAGCATTCACTCCTATACAAGTTGCAGCAGCCAGTGCATTAAGCTCGGATCCAAGCACAATAGCAAAAGTTAGAGAAGTTTATAAAAAACGAAGAAATGTATTGGTTGACGCTATGAGTAAGGCGGGATGGGAAATCCCTTCACCAGACGCAACAATGTTTGCATGGGCGCCAATCCCAGAAAAATTTAAATCTTTAGGTTCGTTAGAGTTCTCCAAAGTCCTTCTTAAAGAAGCTGACATCTCTGTTGCGCCTGGAATAGGCTTTGGAGAATATGGTGAAAACTTCGTTAGAATTGGCCTTGTTGAAAATGAGCATAGAATTAGGCAAGCAGCAAGAAATGTAAAGGCAGTCTTTACTAAAGCCGATAAAATACTAAGCGACCACGGCCTGAATTAAATGGTTTCGTGATGAATAAATCCAAATTAAATGTAGCAGTTATTGGTCTTGGCACGGTGGGCTCTGGCGTAATAAAGCTATTGAGAAAACAAAAAAACAATATAAAAAAAAGGACAGGTATAGAACTTAAAGTAGTAGCTGTAAGTGCAAAAAATAGAAGAAAGCAGAGAGGTGTTGATATAAGTCCATTTAGATGGATAGCCTCTCCTATTACTATAGCGAAAGATCCAGGTGTTGACGTAATAGTTGAACTAATAGGTGATATGGATAACATCGCGAGAAAGATTATAATAGAAGCAATCAATAACGGTAAACACGTTGTTACAGCAAATAAATCACTTCTCGCAAAAGAAGGATCATTTTTTGAAGAGCTTGCTAAAGAAAAAGGTGTCTATTTAAGATATGAGGCTGCAGTGGCTGGAGGCATACCTATAATAAAAGTGTTACAAGACTCTCTCATAGTAAATAAGATTTCTAAACTATATGGCGTAATCAATGGAACATGTAACTTCATACTTACCAAAATGGAGTCAGAGGGGCGGGAATATCAAGATGTATTTTCTGAAGCAAAACAACTTGGCTATGTTGAAAGTGATCCAAGGCTTGACATCGGAGGAATAGATTCAGCCCACAAATTAGCTTTACTCTCATGTTTGGCGTTTGGAACTAGTCTAAACTTTAAAGCTGTGAAAACTGAAGGGATAGACCATATTTCTATAGAGGACATTCAAGAGGCTGATTTAATTGGATATAAGATAAAGCTACTTGCTACAGCAGAATATTCTAAAAATATGCTTAAACAGGAGGTCTCTCCTAAATTAATTAGAAAAAGTAGCCCAATTGCACAAGTGAACGGAAGCACAAATATAATAGCTATTGAGGGTGAAGAAATCGGAACTACTGTTTTTTCTGGTCCAGGTGCAGGCATGGGGCCAACAGCTTCCTCAGTAGTCTCAGATCTTGTAGCCATAGCTTCTAGAAAAAGTAAATCTACTTTTTTAAACGGTGATAAAAAAAACGGTAGCAAAAGAGATGATTCAGTTTCGAAAAAAAGTTCATTTTACTTAAGATTTATACTAAAAGATAAACCTGGAGTGATAGCTCGATTATCAGGAAAACTAGGTAGCTTTGGGATTTCAATCAATCAAATGAAACAAAAACCTCACCCAAAGCAGAAAGCAACATTAATTATGACGACGCATAAAACCCTTAGGAACAACTTAAACAAAGCTTTGACCGATATAATGAAGTTAAAGATATGCGAACAGAGGCCTATTTGTATTGAAATACAAGAAGTTTAATGAGAATGTGCTTTTAAGTTAATCAGATAATTTTTATGCTGATAAATGAGATGTTTAAAGGCGGTTATATTTTTCTGTAAGCACCCTAGTTGGTAATAGTTTGAATAAAGATACAAAACTTACTTATAACGTCGTTAAAACTAGACAACTTTTTAAAGGTTTAAAGACTTTGTCATTCAGAAAAATCATAATGCCCAAGTTGAAAAATTATTGATGACTTTTCTGGGAATATCAAAATCCTATACTAATAAAGAGTGGGTTGGGCCAAGCGAACAGAATTTACAACAAGCATTAGCCTATTCAAAAAGCCTCTCGATACCACATCTAAGTGCGTTACAACTTATCAAAAACAAAATCAATGAGGGAGATTATCTAGATTATATAAGCCCAAAGATAAAAAACTTGATACCAAGTCCAAAAATTTTCCTAGATATGGAAAAGGGTTCATTACGATTACGTAGGGCCTTAGAACAAAAAGAATCGGTCGCTATCTTTGCTGATTATGATGTAGATGGTACAGTTTCCGCAGCACTAATTTCTCTATGGTTGAGAAATTTTTCTATCGAACCAACAGTATACATACCGGATAGAGAGACTGAGGGATTTGGACCAAATATCAACGCGATGAATGAACTTGCTCTTAATCACACGTTAATTATTTGTGTTGATTGTGGTACCGACTCAGACGAAGCAATTAGAGGTGCTACCGAAAGAGGAGTTGACGTTATTGTGATAGATCATCATAAGTCTGATACCTTTTCAAAGTCTGCATATGCAATAATAAACCCAAATAGATTTGATGAAAAAAATATCTTTCCGTACCTTTGTGCTGCAGGGGTTGTTTTTATTTTTTTAGTTGAAATGAACAGAATTATTCCTAAGAGTAGAAGCTCAGAAATAAATTTACTCAGCTACCTGAACCTTGTCAGTCTAGCTACAATAGCCGATGTGGTGCCTTTGATTGGGCTTAACCGAGCATTTGTTAAACAAGGTTTAAAAATATTCCAAAACCGACTTTGTCTAAAAATGTTTGGAACTCATTTTAATTTACTACAGAATTTTAATGAAGAAACAATAGCTTTTCAAGTTGCACCAAGATTAAATGCTAGTGGAAGGATAGACACTGCTTATCTAACATACCAGTTTCTTACAGCTACAGATCCAAAATCTATTGAAATTTATTTAAATAAAATGGAGGCAGCTAATAAAGAGCGTAAAGCATTAGAAAAAATAATTCTTTCTAGCGCAGTACAGCAAATATCAAATGCTGAAAAACAAAAAGCTTACACCTTGGTAAAAGCTAAGGGTTGGCATAAAGGCGTAATTGGGATTATAGCCTCTCGACTAAAAGACTTATATGGCGGGTTGTGCGTTGCTATTACTATTGACGGGGATGTAGGTCATGGTTCTATTAGATCAACAGAAGAGATAGACCTTACTGAAATATTACAGGAGCTCAAATCCCGAGATGTTCTCATTAGCGGCGGGGGACATAAGCAAGCTGCCGGCTTTTCATTACTAATTGATAGGATTGAAGAATTTGATAATATAGTTACAAACCATTTATCCGACCATACATCATTGAAAAACTCTAGTGCTTTGCTGGAAATAGATGGAATGATCGATATAGAAGGCGTAAATACTGATTTAATCGATAAAATAAATCTGTTGGGACCCTTTGGATCTCAAGTACCTCAACCAATAATCGTTATTCCGAGTTGCCAACTTCTATTTGCTAAAGAAATGGGAGAAGGGCACCTTTTGTGTAAATTAAAAAAAGAGGAAGGTACTTTGGACGCAATATGTTTTAATGCAAAGAAAAAAGGGCTAGATATTCCTCTATCCAAACCCAATCAGATTTTACATTTAGCTGGTAATCTAGTTAAAAATGAATGGAATGGTGTCACAAGGCCCCAAATGCGGATTGTTGACATAGCTAAAATTTAAAAAAAAAAAAATAACTTGAAGTAGCTTCTATTTTTGGTAAAAAAATACAGAAGATGCGCCCTTCGTCTATCGGTTAGGACGCCAGATTTTCATTCTGGAAAGAGGGGTTCGATTCCCCTAGGGCGTACCATTCAAACTTATTACTCAACACTTCCCAAATAACTCGCTGTATCTAGCATACGGTTTGAAAAGCCCCATTCATTATCATACCAACACATGACTCGGGTCATGCCCGCCGTCAAGACCTTTGTTTGAGCTCCTGCGAATATCGATGAGGCTGGATGATGATTCAGATCTGATGAAACTAATGGAGCGTCTTCATAAGCCAATATACCATTAAGTGTCGTATTAGAGGCTTTATGAATGGCTTTATTAATTTCTTCAACTGAACTTTCTTTAGTTAAAATACATTTCAAATCTACACACGAAACATTTGGAGTGGGAACTCGAATTGCTGATCCATCGAGTTTTCCTTTAAGGTCAGGCAGCACCAAAGAAACAGCTTGAGCGGCTCCTGTAGACGTTGGGATCATGTTAAGGGAAGCTGCTCTGGCTCTATAATAATCTTTGTGAAGAGTATCCAGCACGGGTTGGTCTCCAGTATAACTATGTATTGTGGTCATATAGCCAACCTCTATACCAAAATTTTCGTGTAAAATCTTCGCTACAGGAGCTAAACAATTTGTCGTACAAGATGCATTTGAGACAATTACGTCAGCGGATGTTAGCGATTCATGATTAACTCCGAATACAACGGTGCGGTCTACATTGCTTGCGGGAGCAGATATCAACACCTTTTTAGACCCATTATTCAAATGTTGCGAAGCTTTTTCTTTATCAGTAAAAATACCTGTGCACTCGAGAGCAACATCTACTTCTGACCATGGTAAGTTTGCTGGATCTCTTTCTGCAGTAATTTCAATATCTACATTACTAACCCTTAGATAGTTTTTGTGTATAGATAGGTCTAAAGGGAAGCGACCATGTACACTGTCATATTTAAGTAAATGCGCATTCATCTCTGGAGAACCAAGATCGTTTATAGCAACAACCTCAATATCTTCTCTGTTGCTCTCAATGGCCGCTCTCAAAATATTCCTTCCAATTCGTCCGAATCCATTAATTGCCACCTTTACTGACATTTTTTACCTCTTTTGTTTATGCAATTTCGTACTTAGCTACTGTTTAATCAATTTAAAAAAAATAGGAAGTGTTTTTAATAATATATATGACTAAATAGTCTCAAAAATGTGTCTACATTAGAGAAAAAACTTACGTAATTCTACCTTTTGAATTTTTCCTGTCGAAGTTTTAGGAAGTTCTCTAAAAATCACTTCTTTTGGCACTTTAAAATTTGCTAAATTTTCTTTACAAAATTTTATTACCTCTTCTTTCGTTATAGAGGCACCTTCTTTTGCTTCAATAAATGCACAAGGCGTCTCACCCCACTTTTCATCAGGCTTCGCTATTACAGCACAGGCAACTACACCTTCAATCTTGAAAATACAATTCTCTATTTCGATTGAGGAGATATTTTCTCCACCTGAAATAATTATGTCTTTAGCCCTATCCTTTAATTGTATATATCCATCCTTATATATCACTCCCAAATCACCGGTTTTAAACCAACCATTTTGAAATGCTTTTCTGGTGGCATTTTCATCTTTTAGATATCCCTTCATAGTGATATTACCTCTAAGAAGAACTTCTCCTAATTCATTTCCATTATGCTTTACTTCCTTTCGCGTTTCTGAATTAACCACCTTTAAATCTTCCTGCACTAAATATGAAACACCTTGTCTGGACTTTAAATTAGACTTCTCAGTAGCACTCAAATTATTCCACTCGTCCTTCCATTTACATATTACTGCGGGCCCATATACTTCTGTTAATCCATAAACGTGCGTTACATCAAATCCACACTTTTCAATTTGCTCAAGTATTTTGGCTGGCGGTGGAGCCGCCGCAGTCATTAACTTTACCTTATTGAGTAATTTCTTTACATGATTTGTTTCAGTATTAATGATAAAACTTAAAACAGTAGGGGCACCACATAAATACTCTACCCCATGACTAGATATTTTTTCGTATATATTCTGTCCTGTTACTTTTCTCAAACATATATTTGTTCCAGCTCTCATCGCTATAGTCCAAGGAAAACACCATCCATTGCAGTGGAACATTGGCAAGGTCCACAAATAGGTGGGATGCATTTTCATATCCCATTCAAGAGAGTTACCCATTGCATTGAGATAAGCACCTCGATGATGATAGACAACACCTTTCGGGCTCCCAGTCGTTCCCGACGTATAATTAATGCTTATACTCTCCCATTCGTCTAATGGTTTATAATGATTAAAATCTACGTCATAACCTCCCAAAAATTCCTCATAATCCATATGGGGATAAGATGTTTCAAGAGTGAATGTTTGTTCATCTTTTATTATGATTATAGTCGGTTTTTCTTTAGATAAGCTGACTGCTTCTTTCCCTAATTGTAAAAACTCTGTATCTACGAACAGAATTTTTATATTAGAATGATCGATGATGTAGGCGATTGTTTTGGAGTCTAGTCTGTAATTTATTGCATTCAATATCATACCTGCCATAGGCACGGCAAAGTGTGCTTCATATAATTCTGGAGTATTGGATGCAATAAAACCTACAACGTTACCTTTAGCCAATTTTTGAGATAAAGAACTGGCAAGCTGTTTACATCTCATAAAAGTTTGTTCCCAGGTAAAATATTTATTCTCATGAATAATGCTGTAGCGATCTGGAAATATCTTCGCTGCCTTCTCGATGAATACTATAGGCGTTAAAGGTGAATAGTTGGCGTAATTTTTTTTAAATTCATTTTGTTGCATTTTTTCTAGTCAAATTTTCTTCGTGCATTAAAAGCTGCTACAATTGTACTATCATCTAGATAATCTAGTTCTCCTCCTACTGGAACACCCTGTGCGAGTGAAGTTATCTTAATTGCATATTTGTCCAATTCTTGGAAAATGTAATTAGCCGTGGTCTGACCGGTTATAGTTGCACCCAAGGCAAGTACTATTTCTTTGACACTTCCAGAGGCCACCCTCTCGGTTAAATTTGAAATCCTCAACTCTTCAGGACCTATCCCCTCCATGGGGGTTAAAAGTCCTCCTAGAACATGAAAAACTCCATTAAAAGCGCCAGATCGATTCATAGCCCATAAATCGGATATATCTTCCACAACACACACTAAACTGGCATCTCTAGATTTGTTCGAACAAACCTCACACACTTTATCAAGAGTAACATTACCACAAATTTCGCAATATTTTATTTTACTATTTATATTTTCAAGCGAAGATATTAGCTGATCAAGTATGATTTCTCTTTTTTTTATTAAATGGAAAACTAGCCTTTGAGCTGATCTCGGTCCAAGGCCTGGCATCTTAGCAAAAATTTTAATTAATGTTTCTAACTCAGACTGACTCTCCTTTAATTGACTACTTAACATTTTAGAAAGGTAACTTAAAACCTTCTGGCAAACCAAATGCTTCACCCATTCTGGCCATTTCTTTTTTTGACGCTTCCTCGCTCTTAGCCTTGCAGTCCTTAATTGCTGCTAAAAGTAGGTCTTCTATAACTTGCTTTTCAGACGGAATTAAAATTGATTCATCTATTTCGATATTTTTAAAATTTCCTTTAGCAGTTGCAACCACCTTAACCAGGCCACCTCCTGCTTCTCCTATGACCTCGACGTTATCTAGTTCGCTCTGCGCATCCAGCATTTTCTGTTGCATTTCCTGAGCCTGCTTCATTAACTTTGCCATATCGCCTAATTGACCTAGTCCTTTAAACATTTTGTTCCTCTTTATTTCTTGTTGCCCTTTTGGCTCGTCATTTTTTCACTGTTGCCCCAGGAAAGATGTCTAAAATTTCTTTCACAGCGCTATTTTCTAAGCTCTCCTCTGATTTTTGAGTTTCAGAATTTTCGATCTTACTTTCAGATTGTTGAATTATTCCACCTTTTTCTGGTGTTTTCAAGGCTGACTTCCTTTCCAAATTATATACATCCATGAGTTTATCAGATCCATTATTCAAAACACTTTTTATTAGAACGTCGGGTGAAGGCATAATTGACATGTGACATGCTCTTAGCAATAACATTTCTAAGCTGGTTATTGGTTCGGCGGCGACCTTCAGCTCATCAATACCTTTAAACAAAATTTGCCACAAACTTGTTAAAATCATCATATCGGTAACACTTGATAATTTTTCTGCAAGTTTTTTTTCCTCTAGCGAATAATCATCTCCAATCAACTCATTATCCATTAGGCTTGATACACTTATAAAATGCAGACATTCTAACAATTCCTGAAGTAATAAGGCCGGGCTAGTATTACCAGAAATATATTCTCTTACTTTTTTTAATGCTTCTTTTGTTTTCCCCTCAATAATAAGTTCAATGAGATATAATGTTTCAGACTTAGAAATTTTTCCTAATAACTCATTAACCATTTGATTTTCGATTTTTGTTTCACAATTTACCAGCACTTGATCAAGAATTGATAAAGCATCTCTTACAGAACCTGCAGCTTCTCTGGAAATAGTCTGTAAAGCTTCTTCTTCAGCACTTAACCCTTCACGTTTCAAAATTTCAGAAAGATGAGACGTTAGAACATTACTATCTAACCTTTTTAAATCAAATCTATTAACTCTTGATAATATTGTTAGTGGAATTTTTTTAATCTCAGTTGTTGCAAAGATAAATTTTACATGCTCTGGTGGTTCCTCCAAAGTTTTTAGGAGAGCATTGAAAGCAGAGTTAGACAACATGTGTACTTCATCGATAATATAAATTTTAAACTTTGCCGAAGCTGCTCTGTAAACCACCGTTTCAATTATCTCGCGTATATCGTTTACTCCAGTTTTGCTCGCTCCATCCATTTCAATTACATCTACGTGTCTACCCAATTGAATTGATTTACAATTAGAACAAGAATTACACGGCTCTACATCACCATCTTTTTTCTCTGTACAATTCAGAGCCTTTGCAATAAGTCTTGCGGTAGAAGTCTTTCCTACCCCTCTATCTCCGTGCAGTAAAAAAGCATGTCCGACTCTATTAGAGAGAAAAGAGTTCCTCAAAGTTTTAACTAACGTATCCTGACCGACTAATTCAGAAAATTGAGAAGGCCTATATTTTAGCGCTAATACTTTATAGGACTCTTCATACAACTTTTTTCTTCCTTATCATCTTCTCAACTAATATAAATTTTTATTTGAACGAGAGACCGACAAACGACCTAAACCTATACAATTCAGCTGCTTCCTTTCGGACCTGACCGGGTGATCGATAAGGTTTACCCGAGCCGATCTCTCGCCTATAATTATATATCCAAGAACGTCTTAAACAAGAAAATTTAATATACTAAGGATTACTCAATGGATTTAGGCCCACCTCCATTATTCTCGCTAATAAATTTAAAAAGGAAGGCACATTTTCGGAACTCAAAACAAGTTATGCACATAAAAAATTGTTACCATTTACTTATTTGGAGAGGAAAGCTTCTTTTTCGCTTTAATGATGGAAAACCTTTTCCCTATCTAATAAACCAAAGAACTAAGTTTATAAAAAAACTAACCACGTATATTTTTCTTGGAGAGTTTGAAAATAAAAATGTTTTTTTGTGGGACATGTCTGACTCACGCGACGTGTTAGGCAACACAGGACAGATTGGATCCTTTAATGATGCAGACCGAAATTATCATCCAGATCTACCGAAGGGTACTTACTTTTGTGACTTACGGAATTTATTGCCAGTATTGAACTCTAAATATGCAAATTTATGCGCAACAGCAAAGGGTATGTATGAATGGCACAAAAGAGTAAAATTTTGTCAATCTTGCGGTGGAAAATTATCTTCTGAAAAAGCTGGATGGGAAAAAACATGCATAAAATGCAATTTCAAACAATTCCCCAGAATTGATCCAGTCGTAATCATGTTAATTAAAAGAGGAAATGATATTCTGCTAGGGCGATCACATGGTTGGCCTGAAAAAATGTATTCTTGTTTAGCTGGCTTTATTGAGCCTGGTGAAACTATTGAAGCGGCAGCGGAAAGAGAGGCAATGGAAGAAAGTGGAATAAAATTAAAAAATGTAAGATACATAACCAGTCAACCATGGCCTTTTCCTGCATCTTTAATGATGGGATGCACTGGAGAAGCACACAATAGATCCTTAAAAATCGATAAAGATGAACTAGAAGACGCGATTTGGGTTAGCAAAGAACAGGTTTTTCGAGCTCTTAATGGTCTAGACAAATCAATTTTTATGGCTAGGAGGGGAGCTATAGCAAGATATCTTATTGAAAAATGGGTTGCTGGATTAATTTGATTAACATTTTAACGTTCAAAATTATGTTAATCAGCGGTATTTGATTATCATGTAAAATTATTTAATATCTTCCAAAAGAGATATAGACCTAGTAGATAGAAAATATGTTAAATGTAGATCAGAGCAAACAATGGGACTTTTGGATTGATCGTGGAGGGACATTCACCGATATAGTGGCGAAAGACCCTAGTGGCAAAATACATACTGATAAAATACTTTCGGAAAATGACCAACTTTATAAAGACGCAGGGATGGCAGGAATAAAGCGTTTTCTAAAAGTACCTCATGGTGCAAAAATACCCACAGATGTTATAAACTCTATAAAAATGGGAACAACAGTCGCGACTAATGCACTTCTCGAAAGAAAGGGATTTCCTGTGGTTTTATTAACCACCAAGGGATTGAAGGATCAGCTACGCATAGCATATCAAAATAGACCTAATCTTTTTGATCGAAAAATTAGTTTAACTGACCCTTTATATGACGAAATAATCGAGGTTGAAGAGCGAGTGACATCTTCTGGTCAAATATTGAAGCCAATAAATAAAGATAGACTTATTAACGATCTCAGAGCAATAAAAAATGTGAAAAAAAAATCATGTGCAATTGTTTTCATGCATAGTTGCAAATTCAATAAACATGAAAAAGAAGCAGAAAGAATAGCGAAGATCTCAGGGTTTTCACATATCTCGTTAAGTTATAGAACATCTCAAATTATGAAATACGTCATGAGGGGAGATACAACTGTTGCAGATGCATACCTAAGCCCGGTTTTAAATAGATATATCCAATCCCTCTACTCAGAGTTTGAAGGGGATATAAGTAGCAAAATTAGCTTTATGCAATCTAACGGAGGGCTTACAAATGCAAGTCTCTTTTCTGGAAAAGATTCAATTCTGTCTGGACCTGCTGGAGGGGTAATAGGTGGGATTAAAACTAGTGCTCTGGACAAAGAGCACAAAATAATTGGCTTTGATATGGGAGGAACTTCTACTGATGTTTGGCATTATTCTGGAGAATTGGAGCGGACAGTAAATAATAAAATTGATGGAATTCGTATTTCAATTCCGATGCTAAACATTAACACCATTGCTGCAGGTGGCGGTAGCATTCTTTCAGAAAAATCAGGCAGATTAATTGTAGGACCAGAAAGTGCAGGAGCAACGCCAGGTCCCGCTTGTTACGATAGAGGAGGACCGTTAACAATTACGGATAGTAACCTTGTTACGGGAAGAATTCATACTAACTATTTTCCAAAAACATTCGGTGATAATAGCAAAAAAAGTTTGTCGCTCCGTGCCTCCAAGGTTCTTTTTAACCAATTAAGTGACAAAATGAATATTCCCATCGAAGAAATTGCAGAGGGGTTCATAAGCGTTGCAGACAATAGCATGGCTGAAGCCATTAAAAAAATATCTGTTCAAAGGGGTTATGACCTACGAGAATATTGCCTTACTGTTTTCGGAGGTGCTGCTGGTCAGCACGCTTGTTCAATAGCAGAAATATTGGACATGAAGACCTGTCTTATTCACCCCCATGCTTCCGTACTCTCAGCTTATGGTATGGGTTTAGCTGAGATAAGAACTAATAAGAGCATGATAATTGAAAAACACCTTACAAGAGAGACACTGTTAGAAAGCGCACTTATTGCTGACAGTCTTATAACCTCAACTACGGAGACTCTTGAAAAGCAAAATATTGCAGAAAATAACATAACTCATGTAATTAAAGTATTTATCAAACTAGATGGAACAGACACCAGCCTAGATTTGGAGTTTGATACGATAACCAATTTACAATCAATATTTAGTCAAACCTATTTCCGTCTTTTCGGGTTCAAACCTGTTTCAAAAAAGTTAGTTATAGAGTCCATTTTCGTTGAAGCTGTTGGTGGAACCGACGTAGATTTAAAAAACAAGCTAGCTCTTCAAAAATCAACAAGTAAAAAGGCATCGATAGTAACTGAGAAGGTTTACGTCGACGGAGAGTGGAATGATTGTAAGTTTTTTCCAATAGACAAATTAAATGTAAACTCAAAGATTGTGGGACCTGCAGTACTTGTGGGCTCCCAGACTTCAATTTTACTTAAGAGAGGCTGGGAAAGCACTCTTCAAGAGAGTGGTGCAATCAAACTCAAAAGAGTGAAGACTTTTCAACCAAAGAGACACACTCAGTCCGCACAAATTGAAGTATTTAATAATTTATTTATGTCAATTGCGGAACAAATGGGTTTTGTTTTAGAAAAGACAGCGCAGTCAATAACAATTAAAGAACGGCTAGATTTTTCCTGCGCAATTTTTGATAAGAATGGTGAATTGGTCGCCAATGCTCCACATATGCCAGTTCATTTAGGGTCTATGGACTCCACAGTAAAGTCTATAATAAAAAATAATTCTACGTTATCATCTGGTGACATTTTCGCCATCAATGCACCTTACAATGGTGGAACCCATCTCCCAGACATTACTATAGTTAACCCTATTTGGAATGCAGAAAAATCTGAAATAATTTTTTATACCGCAGCTAGAGGGCATCATACTGACATAGGTGGACTTACTCCAGGGTCAATGCCCTGCAACAGTAAAGATATTAATGAAGAAGGTATTTATATTGATAACTGGAAAATTGTAGATAAGGGTATTTTTAGAGAAAAAGAAATTAAAGAAAAACTTTTATCTGGATCATATCCAGCTAGATCTCCTTTAACCAATATTGCTGATCTGAAAGCTCAAATTGCGGCATGCAAAAAAGGAGAAGCAGAATTACTAAAAGTAGTTGATAAATATGGCCTTAAAACCGTTTTCAGGTTTCAGGAACTTGTTTGTGAAAATGCTGAAAACGCTGTTAGGGAGTCAATTAAGACAATAAAGAGTACTAAGGTTACATACCAGATGGATAATGATTTATCAGGTGCAGTAAGAAAAATTGAAATCAAACTAACACGAAATAAAGATAATAGTTCGATAGAGGTTGACTTTAATGGAACCACTATGCAACTGGAAAGTAACTATAATGCTCCCCTACCTGTAACTAGAGCAGCTGTATTATATGCATTTAGAATATTAACTGGGGGAAATATTCCAATGAACTCTGGAATCATGAAACCCATTAAGATAAAAATTCCGAAAGCAAGTATGTTATCCCCGGAGTATCCAGCTGCAGTAATAGCGGGTAATGTCGAGACTAGTCAGGCTGTCACATCTGCACTATTAATAGGTTTTGGCCTTCAAGCTGCCGCTCAGTCAACTATGAATAACATCACCTGGGGCAACAAAAATTTCCAATATTATGAAACAATTTGTGGTGGCACGGGTGCAGGGATAGACTTTTCTGGCAATTTTTATCAAGGCACCTCTGCTGTTCATAGCCATATGACTAATAGCCGATTAACTGATCCCGAGACTCTTGAGTTTAGGTATCCTGTTATATTAGAAGAGTTTTCGATACGCGAAGGCTCTGGAGGCGTAGGGCAGTACCATGGGGGTGACGGTGTAGTGCGTAGAATCTCTTTTTTAGAACCAATGATAATTTCAGTTCTGTCTGGTCACAGAACCATCGGTCCACCAGGACTTTTAGGCGGAGGATCAGGTAAAGTGGGATCAACTAGTCTTGTGAGAAATAGTGGTAGTGTTGAGGTATTGAAGTATGCCGATCAGATAGAAGGGAAAAAAGGTGATATTTTAGTTGTGAAAACCCCTGGGGGTGGAGGTTTGGGCAAATCACCACAGTAGATTATGGAGTAATCTTATATACATTAATAGTTCTTCTATTATAGCCTTGTTGTCTAGCCTTGATTATCCATGATGAGAGCTTAAATCTTGATTTACTACATACCAACTCCCATCGTTCTTCTAAAAAAGATCGCTTTTTTTTTGTAGACGAATCAATCGAAAAACTGGGCTTCATATACCATCTACTCTCAACACCTATTATTTCACTTTGAAAAGAAGAAACTAACAATATTGTCGGAAGAGTTGAATCTTTTTCTTCTCTTACATTTTTGAAAGATAGGATTATTCTTCGTAGACTGGAATATTGAATTGGTTTGTGTAGCTCGCATACTAAAAGCTCACTTACACCTGATTTTAAAAATTCTTCCATTACCCATGTAGACTCTTGGTTCGTCATTGTGTCTACCAATATGATTTTGTTTATATCCACCCAAGATGTAAGTCCGTCAGGATAAAGAGAAACAGTACATTCTTTTCTTCTTATCCACGTGATGTAACTTTTTATATTTCTTGCAGTAATGAGTGCAAAAATAAATCTTGATGGTCCTGTTATTTGATGTACACCACCTCTCTTGAGAAATAATCCTGGTAAGAACTCTAGGTATTCAATATCGGAAAAATTAAAATGATCCATATAATATCTTAAAATTTTTGTTCTTCTTTTGTTCTAATATTGATTGTGTTTTTTGTAAAG
The DNA here is from genome assembly GCA_902596985.1 of uncultured Alphaproteobacteria bacterium. Taxonomy (GTDB): domain Bacteria; phylum Pseudomonadota; class Alphaproteobacteria; order Rhodobacterales; family Rhodobacteraceae; genus CACIJG01. The sequence goes on along the minus strand of CACJWR010000007.1, from coordinate 22,757 downwards.
GCAAGTGTTAACTGATAAACACTTTTACTCGGATATTGAATTTAAATATTCAATCAAGTTTGCTCGATCTTTATCCTTCTTAAGACCGGCAAAACTCATAGCGGTTCCAGGAGCATACTCGGACGGCTTAGTGAGATATTTATTTAGTTCCTCTATATTCCAGACACCTTCTAAGCCTGCAAGCACTTTCGAGTACTTAAACCCCTCTATTGAACCAATATCCCGGTTTATAACCTTATAAAGGTGAGGCCCTACTCCGTTCTCTCCATCCTCAAGCTTATGACACGACTTACACTTACCAAAAACTTTCTTACCCTTTTCTATATCCGCACTGGCAAGCAATGTAGCAAAATCAACAACCTCTTCACTGCTTTCTTCTTTTTCATCATCACTAACCTCGACCTCAAGATAGTAGGCCAATTTTTCTTCTCCATAGTAATCATCGTGGCTATGGTAAATTATTTCAGTACCCCAGTTCAATAATAAAAAAATGAGAAGAGCTCCGCAAAGTGCTCCACCTATTTTAGTCCACTCGAAGGTATCCATGTTTTTTGTTCCTAAATTCGAATATTATTATATGTTATATAAAAAATTGAAAAATATTCTACAACTGATTTTAGAAATGAGCGCGACAAAATGTGCATGTCAAAGAAATTATGAAAGAAAAAACCCCGAAAATATCATTTCAAGGAGCTCTAGGTTCATATTCACACCAAGCTTCAACTAAATTTTTCAAAGACCCTTTAGTTGTGCCTTGCGAGTCCTTTGAGGAAGCGATTGAAGCTGTGAGAAAAGGTAAAGTTGACAAGGCCATTCTACCTGTAGACAACTCTACTTATGGTAGGGTCGCTGATATTCATTCTCTTCTACCAGCTTCAAAGCTTTTTATAACAGCGGAGTATTTTTTGCCTGTCGATATTTGCATGTTAGGAACTAAGTCATCTAGCTTGAAAACCGTATCTTCAGCAACAAGTCACCCAGTTCTTCTAGGCCAATGTAAGAAATTCCTAAAAATGAATAAGATAAAAACAATCGCAGGCTATGATACCGCAGGGTCAGCTCGATTAATATCAGAAGAAAATGATAAGTTTAAGGGTGCATTAGCCTCAAAAATAGCTGCTAAGATTTATGGATTAAAGGTACTGCGAGCTAATATTCAGGATAATAAAAATAACACTACCAGGTTTTTAGTAATGGAGAAAAAGCCTAAGCTTCTAATAAAGCAACAGAAAAAAGTAATCACATCTATACTTTTCCAAGTAAGAAATATTCCAGCTTCTTTGTATAAAGCAATGGGAGGATTTGCCACCAATAATGTTAATATGATTAAGCTGGAGAGCTATATGTTGGGAGGCTCATTTGAGGCAACACAATTCTTCGCCGACATCCAGGGGCATCCTGAAGATCGGTCAGTAAAGAGAGCCTTGGATGAACTCGGCTATTTTACTAATAGGCTAGATGTTATAGGGGTTTATAAACAAAGTAGCTTCAGAGATAAAAACTCTTAATTTAAGAATATTCTACAATTTTAGCTTTGAGCTTATCAATCGCCTTATTCTCAATCTGGCGAACTCTTTCTCGACTTATTCCATGCTTCTCACTTAGCTGTTCAAGCGTCAAAGGAGGCTCTTTCAACCTTCTGTCTAAGATGATACTTTTTTCCCTATTGTTTAAAACGGTCAGTGATTTCATTAGGATAGTTCTTCTTTCTCTAGTCTCATCGCTGTGCACAAATTTCTCAACATGATCTTCATCTTGGTCAGCAAGCAAGGACTGCCACTCTTCTTCAGTCTCACCGTCGCTTTTTATTGTAGCATTTAACGATACATCACCACCAATCATTCTCCTATTCATGGCAACCACATCACCCTCAGAAACATTTAATTGCCTAGCAATCTCCTCAACATTTTCAGGTAGCAGATCCCCATCTTCGAACGCTCCAATTTTATTTTTTAATTTCTTCAAGTTGAAAAAAAGCTTTTTCTGTGCGCTGGTTGTCCCCATTTTAACCAGACTCCAACTTTTTAGTATATACTCCTGAATATTGGCTTTGATCCACCAGATCGCATATGTTGCCAACCTAAATCCTTTTTCTGGATCAAATCTCTTAACAGCTTGCATCAATCCAACATTTGCCTCACTAACCACCTCTGAAATAGGCAATCCGTATCCCCTATACCCCATAGCAATTTTTGCTGCAAGTCGTAAATGTGAAGTCACGAGCTTGTGTGCTGATGATCTACATCCTTCTTCCACCCAGGCTTTTGCCAAACTGTACTCTTCTTCCAAACTTAACATCGGAAATTTTTTTATATCATCTAAGTATCTCGATAATCCCGAGCCACTTACTATTAGAGATGTATTGCTATTTGCCATTGATACAAAATTCTCCTTCCGGATTCATATATAGGTTAAATTTTCTAACTTTTCAAGTACATCAAGCATTTTTTATACCAATTCATTTGCATAGTTAGCTTCTCTTAAATTTAGCTAAATTTGACATAAGATATGAAAAATCATTTGGCAAATTGCTTCGAAAAAATAAAGTTTTACTGCTCTCCGGGTGAACAATAGATAATTCATGCGCATGAAGCATTTGCCTCAATCTTTTGCCGTCCAATAAGGGTAAAATAGTTTTCTTTACATCCACATCTTCTTTTCTTCTCAATTTATACAGGTTGTCTCCAACAATTGGGCACTCAATATGCTTAGCATGCACTCGAATTTGATGAGTTCTTCCGGTTTCAATCTCACAGCTTACCAGTGACAACTTTCGATTTTTACCTAAATCATAGACAGTTTGAAAAGTGAAACGTGATATAGCTAGCCTCCCATTATTAGCGCAAACCTCCATCATTTCTCTGTTGATTTTATTTCTTCTTATATTGGTTTTAATTTCCAGAATATTATCTTCAAGCATATTTACGCCGGGCTTGCCAATAATCTTGCTAAGATTTTTAAGAGGATTTCCCATGCAAAGTGCTAGATAAACTTTTTTTACCTTACGACTTTTAAATTGCTTTATTAAAGAATCTGCACTCAACTTTGTTTTTGCTACGACAATAAGGCCTGATGTATCTTTATCTAGCCTGTGGACTATCCCGGGTCTAAACCTATCATAAGTAATCGGAAGTGTATCTTGAAATTTATAAATCAAAAAATTAACAAGTGTACCACGTTGGGCTAATTTAACAGGGTGAACCACCATATTTGATGGCTTATTAAATACTATTAGAGAGTTGTCCTCAAAAACAATTGGAACATCCAAATCCTCTGGTATTAAAGTTCTTTGAAGATGTTGATCAAAATATAAAATAACTTGTATTAAGTCATCTGTTTTAGTTTTCAAAGTCAAAGCATTTTGTTTCTGAGGGTCAAAAATCATTTTCTGCTTAATTAAATCTTGAATTTTTGTTCTTGATAAACTTAAATTAGGAGGGCAATTTTCTAGGATTAGCTTGTCGAGCCTTCTCTCAGATTTTTTTGTCAAACTAATGATAAATTTTTCAGTCATGATAGGTGCGAGAAATTAAAAAGAGTTCAAAGTCTGATTTGCCCTTGGTATTCTTAAAGTGGCTTGTTACGGTGCTTTCGGTAGTAATGATTTTAGGTTTTTTATTTCTTGTAACTATACTAGGCATAAAGATATCCAACTTCAATACTACACCGCAGAACGTTACTGAATCACCCAGTCGAGAAATATTGATACCTAATGGGATTATTGAAACTATTGATATTGAAAACGAAACGTTAACTGTAGTTGTAAAAGTAAGTACTGGCCATTTGGAAATAGTGATTATGGACTTGAAGAATGGAATATTATTAAATCAATACTCTGTTAAACAAAAAAAAAGCCTTTATAATGAGAGAAAGTAATTCACAAATTTAAATCAAATGTCTTTCTCTTCAGCCTTCTTGGATAAAATTAAAACGAGTGTAAAAATTTCAGATATTGTTTCTCGACATGTAACTTGGGATTCCAAAAAAAGCAATTTATCTAAACAAGATTTTTGGGCGCCTTGTCCCTTTCATAAAGAAAAAACAGCTTCATTTCATGTGGATGATACCAAGGGATTTTACTATTGTTTTGGGTGTCAAGCGAAGGGTAACGTATTCAGCTTCTTAAGGGAAATGGAAGGAATTTCATTTTTTGATGCGGTAAAGACACTAAGTGAAAAAACAGGGATTCCTTTGGAAATTGATAATACTGTGAAAAGTTCAACCACGTCTTCCGAGGAACAAAAACTGATCAATATAAATGAAGCAGCATGCAAATTTTTCACGAAGTATCTTTTCAGCACCAAGGGTTCGATAGCTTTTAATTATTTAAAAGATCGTGGTTTATCAGTCGACACCATAAAAGAATTTAAACTCGGGCTGTCTCCCTCAAAAAGCGATGATCTCATTAATTCATTAAAATCAGAAGGATATAATGAGCAAGACATAGAAAACGCTGGGTTGGCATATAAACCTGAAAACAAGCCATTAGTTGATAGATTCAGAAATAGAGTAATGTTTCCGATTTTCAATTTGAATGATAGGGTTGTTGCCTTTGGAGGGCGATCACTAAATACTACATATGGCGCGAAATATATAAATTCACCAGAGACAAAAATATTCAAAAAAGGTTCTCTGCTTTTTAATCTTAAAAGCGCTCAAAAAAGCTCTAAAAATGATCCTTTAGTCATAGTTGAAGGTTACATGGATGTTATTTCTTTAGCTAATAATTCGATAAATAATGCAGTTGCTCCGCTAGGGACTTCTTTGACAAAAGAACAGTTGCAATTGATTTGGAGAGCTTGCGAAGAACCAATTTTACTACTCGATGGAGATAATGCTGGAAGACTTGCAGCGACACGAGCGGTTGAATTGGCACTACCATTAATTTCTTACAATCAAACTTTACGAATAGCAAATTTACCCACCAACTATGATCCAGATGACCTTATAAAACAAAGAGGCAAAGATGCTCTAAAGGATATAATAGAGAATTCGCTGGCTCTTTCCCACTTCATTTTTATTAATGAGAAATCACAACGAAAATTGGACAGTCCTGAGCGCTTGAGAAAACTGCATATAGAACTTATGAATAAATTAAAAAAAATTAAAGATATTGACTTAAAAAAAATGTTCTTGTCCGAAATAAATGACAGAATAAGAAAACTGCAGTTTCAAAAAAATACAAATATAAAGCAAGAAAGAGGATTAAATAGTGCTAACAACAAAATTAAACCTAGAACTCAGACGATATCGCGCATTCAGGCTGCTGAAAAAGAAATAAATAAGTTAGAGGCAGAAATTATGTTTTGCTTAATAAAAAACCCGGTATTTATAGAGAACTTCAAAGCTCAACTGACCGGATTAGACTTTAGTGATGATTTTTTTCAGAAATCGTTCTGGCAAATTCGACACGAACAGCTTTCCAACTCCTCTGATATTTTCAATTTGATTTCTGATCATGCCACTCAGAAAAATCCTCCATTAAAAAATCACTTAATATATAACGACAAAAATAAAGAAGACATGTCTAGAAACCTTCTGTTGAATAGGATAACCACACTAAATTTAGCAAAAAATCGGCTTGAAAGCTTGAAAGATCTTAAAATTAAGATAAAAACTCAGGGGTCTGATTCGCAAAATAAAAGCGAATCGTTTGAAATGATTCAGAGTGAGTACCTCAGAGCGATGAGTGGCTCTGAATTTGTTGAAGATTCGATTTTGAGAGAACGTAAGTTTGACACAGAAAGCTTGGATGTTTTTAAAAAAAGTGAGAGGAAGGCTTTCCAGAAAAAATAATGGATAGAAACCAATGAATAAACAAGATACGCAACACAATGAAGAACAAGAAAATGAGAAAGTTTTAGCTGATGGGCCTTCAAAAAAAAATTTAAAGAAAATAATTTCTGAGGCAAAACAAAAAGGCTACATAACGCAGGATCAACTTGAAGAATTGGTGATCAGTGAGAAGCTTTCTTCGGAGCAGATTGAAGACCTGATGACAGACCTTTCTGGCATGGGGATAAATGTAACTGAGAATGAAGAACCTGAGTACTCTGAAGAAGTCCATGAACAAACAAGTTCAAAAGAGATTGTAGCAGCTAATACTGATTCCGAAACTTTAGATAAAACAGATGATCCCGTGCGAATGTATTTAAGGGAAATGGGATCGGTTGAATTGCTGTCTCGCGAGGGCGAAATTGCTATTGCTAAGAGGATAGAAGCTGGAAGAAACCTGATGATTAATGGCCTTTGTGAGAGCCCCCTGACTTTCCAAGCTATAAGCATATGGAGAAACGAATTGCTTAATGAAGAAATAATGTTGAGGGATGTTATAGATCTTGAAACCACCTTCACTGAAATTGGAGATTCCAATGAGCTCGATGCAGAAATAAAAAAACTCGATATTGATGAAAGTGCCAATACGTTAAACCCTTTAAAAAATGAACAAGAAAATCAAAGTGTTTTGGCGTCAAATGAGACAAAAAATGATGAGGATGAGGAAGAAGAGGACGCAATAAACGTTTCTTTAGCTGCAATGGAACATTCATTAACACCGCATATTTTAAATATATTATCAGATATAGATAATAAATATATCAAGTTGAAAGAACTTGAAAAGAAAAGGATGAAAGCAACTTTTGATAAAAGTAAGAAGTTTTCTAATAAAGACGAAAATAAATACCAAAATTTTAAAACGTCAATAGCCTTACTATTAAATTCGTTAAATTTTCATAACAATCGTATTGAAGCTCTCATCGACCAACTTTACGGTATTAATAAGGCTATCACTAATGTAGATAGCGCATTTGTAAAAATATCAGATAAAGCAAGAATTAACCGGAAAGAGTTTATACAAGAATATAAGGGCTCTGAATTGGAAGAAGCATGGTTAGATAGAGTATCTAAGCTAAAATCCAGAGGTTGGGAAGTGCTTGGAAAAAATCACAGTGCTGAAGTTCAAGAGCTTAAAGCAGAAATGACAAAGATTGGTAAGATTATCAACGTAGATATCTCCGAATTCAGGAATATAGTTCGAAAGGTGAAAAAAGGAGAAAACGAAGCTAGAGGCGCAAAAAAAGAAATGGTGGAAGCAAATTTGCGGTTAGTTATTTCAATTGCCAAAAAATATACCAATAGAGGACTGCAATTTCTCGACCTTATCCAGGAGGGTAACATTGGTCTGATGAAAGCTGTAGATAAATTTGAATACCGAAGAGGTTATAAATTCTCGACGTATGCTACCTGGTGGATAAGACAGGCTATTACCAGATCTATAGCAGATCAAGCTAGAACAATTAGAATACCCGTTCACATGATTGAGACCATCAATAAGCTTGTAAGAACCGGTAGGCAAATGCTCCATGAAATAGGAAGGGAACCAACCCCAGAAGAACTTTCGTCAAAATTACAGATGCCTTTAGACAAAGTTCGAAAAGTTATGAAAATTGCGAAGGAACCAATAAGCTTAGAAACACCAATTGGCGATGAAGAAGATAGTCAACTCGGTGACTTTATTGAGGACAAAAATGCTTTGTTGCCATTGGACAATGCTATTCAAGGTAATCTAAAAGAAACAACCACACGTGTATTAGCGAGTTTGACACCAAGAGAAGAGCGCGTGTTAAGGATGCGCTTCGGTATTGGCGTAAATACAGACCATACCCTTGAAGAGGTTGGGCAACAATTCAGCGTTACTAGGGAAAGGATAAGACAAATTGAAGCGAAGGCACTTAGAAAACTGAAACATCCAAGCAGAAGTAGAAAACTAAGATCCTTTTTAGACCAATGAAGAATATACTGATAACTAGTTGGAAATTATATCTACTAAAGATACATTATAACAGGTTTAAGTAGATTAAAGGGAGTATAATTTGCGCTGCCCATTTTGTGGAGATCTAGACACACAGGTAAAAGATAGTAGACCTTCAGACGATCATATATCTATAAGGAGGAGAAGGCACTGTTCTAGTTGTGCTGGTCGCTTTACTACGTATGAGAGAGTACAACTAAGAGACCTTTATGTAGTCAAAAAGAAAAATCAAAGAGAGATATTTGATAGGGATAAACTTGAAAGATCCATTAGAATAGCACTTCAAAAAAGACCTATTCAATCTGAGCGTATTGAGCAGATGATTACAGGTATTGTCAGGAGATTGGAAAGTATCGGTGATACTGATATAAAATCTGAGATTATCGGGAAAATAGTGATGGAAACACTATCTAGGATTGATACTGTAGCCTATGTGAGATTTGCTAGTGTTTACAAAAATTTTCAAGAACTTGGAGATTTTGAGGATTTTATGTCAGACCTCCACCCGAGCAAACTTGAACCAAAGAAGACGGTTTAGATGATCGATACAAACATCTCGAAAGATGACAAGAAATTTCTGAAATTAGCTCTCAACTTAGCTAGACGAAATGTGGGGCTTACTGGTAAAAACCCCTCAGTTGGCTGTATAATTACCTTGAAAGATATAATAATCGGTCGAGGAAATACTCAACCTGGAGGAAGACCTCATGCAGAAATTATGGCCATAAAACAAGCCTCAAACCACCCTCTCTTTCGAGCAAAAAGAGAAATACAAGATATTAATGTCTACATCACGTTGGAGCCATGCGCACACGAAACTACTTCCCCATCTTGTGCAAAAGCAATTGTAAATTTTGGAGTAAATCGTGTTATCTATTTGGCAACTGATCCCGATCAGAGGACTAACGGTAAGGGAAAGTCAATAATGGAGAAAGCAGGTATTGAATGTATTGAAACTAGAATCTATGAAAGAGAAAATTCAGATGTTTTAAAGGGCTATTTGAAACAGAAAAAAACTGGTCTTCCATACATAACACTAAAGATAGGCTCTTCCATTAATGGTAAAATTGCCACAAAAAATGGAGAGAGCAAATGGATAACCAACTCATTATGTCGAAAGAGGGTCCAACTTCTCAGATCAGAGAACGATGGGATATTAATAGGTAAAAATAGCATATTTGCTGATAATCCGCGTCTAAATTTAAGGGATCAGTATGAGTCAATTGAAAACAAGCCAATTTTTATATTAGATACGAATCTCGAAATATCTGGCTTAGGAAATCTTGCGATATTTGATAACGTAGGAAAAGACAAAGTACGCATAATAACTAATAAGGACCTAAAGGATAATGTCACAAAACGTCATAAATTCTTTAAGGGAGTAAGTATAGAGAAAGTTAGTAAAGAACAACGATTTTTAAATATGCAAGAAATTCTAAAAATCGTTTCTAGGATGGGGGTAAATCGTTTGTTGGTTGAGGGTGGTGCTAGGGTATGGACATCATTTCTTAAGACCGGTTTGTTTGATGAAATTGTAATATTTACTGGGAATAAAGTTATAAATGGTTCCGCTATTTCCTGTTTTAATGATTTTTTGCCACTCGATGCAAGATTGGGAGATTTTCCAAACTTGACCTTAACATCCCTACTGAGATGGAAAGATAATATCGAAGCAAAGTGGATAGCTAATTCTTAGAAAGGGTCAAATATGTTTACGGGAATTGTTACTGACGTAGGCGAAATCGCCAAAATTGAAAAGATTAAAGATACAAGAGCTAAAATTTTCTGCACTTACAATGTATCTGAAATAGACTTAGGTGCATCAATATGCTGTGATGGTGTTTGTTTAACGGTGACAGATTCTGGTATTTCAGAGAATAAAAACTGGTTTTCAGTAGACATATCCAGTGAGACTATCTTGAAAACAATTATTGGTGATAAAGATTTTGGATGGAAGCCTGGGAGAAAAGTAAATCTTGAAAGATCTCTAAGGCTTGGTGATGAATTAGGGGGACACATTGTGACTGGGCATATAGATGGCACTGGATCAATAGAAAAAATTCTAGATGTTGAAGGAAGCACTCAAGTTACATTCCAAACTAATAGAAACTTAGGAAAATTTATTGCAGAAAAGGGATCTATTACGTTGAACGGAACCTCTTTAACCGTAAATCAAGTAGCTGCTTCTTCTTTTGATATAAACTTTATTCCACATACCAAGGATAATACGACTTGGCAAAAAATGCAGATTGGAGAGAAAGTTAATATTGAAATAGATATTCTAGCAAGATATGTAGATCGGATATTGGGTTCAGGAAAATAAAAAATATGAAAGAGCAAGGTGTTGAAATATCTTCCACGCAATCAATAATTGATGATGCTAGAAACGGAAAAATGTTTATTCTAGTCGATCATGAAGAGCGAGAGAATGAGGGGGATCTTGTAATACCGGGACAAATGGCAACACCAAATGCAGTCAATTTTATGGCAACATATGGCAGAGGATTAATTTGCCTAGCACTTCCCTCTGAACAAATAGATAAGTTGCAATTGCCTTTGATGGCCGCAACTAACTCCTCTCGACACGAGACAGCTTTTACTGTGTCTATTGAGGCACGAGAGGGCGTTACAACAGGTATATCAGCCCATGACCGTGCAAAAACAATATCAGTAGCGATAAATCCACAAGTTAGAACGGAAGAAATAGCTACACCTGGGCATGTCTTTCCTTTGAGGGCAAAGAATGGAGGCGTGCTTATTAGAGCAGGTCATACCGAAGCTGCTGTAGACATATCTAGGCTTGCAGGATTAAACCCTTCTGGAGTTATCTGTGAGATTATGAATGATGATGGAAGCATGGCAAGACTCAAAGATTTAAAGAAATTCGCATATATACATAACCTTAAAATTGGAACGATTTCAGATCTTATTGCTTACAGAAGAAAGCATGACAACCTAATAAAAGAGGTTGAGAGCTCGGTTTTATACTCCAGCATAGGTGGTAAGTGGAAAGTGATTAAGTTTAAAGATGAAATAGAAAATTCCGAGCATATAGTCCTAAAGCTAGGAAAGATAAATACTGCAAAACCAACAATGGTTAGAATGCATAAATTGAATATTTATAAAGATTTGCTGGGATTGGTTCCTAGCAGATACAATGAGATAGGTAGAGCAATGCAAAAGATAATCGGAAATGAAAATGGTATATTGGTGCTTCTAAATTCAGGTGATAGTAGTAGTGAAAAACCTAGCTCAGATACACTCAAAGAGTATGGAATTGGTGCCCAAATTTTATCTTTGCTAGGTGTCAAAAGAATAAAACTGCTTTCTAATTCAAAACTCCCAAAAGTAGTTGGATTGGAAGGCTATGGCTTGCAAATTGATGCAACGGAGGGCTTCTAAGTGAGGGCAGAAAATTTACGAAGAGACAACATAGCAGAGTTTAAGAAGAAACTAAAAATTTGTCTTGTTTCAGCACCCTATTATAAGGATATTACCGATAATTTAGTCTGTGGGGCTCTTAATATTCTCAAAAAAATTAAGGCCGATACTAAGATAGTTGAAGTATCAGGTGCGCTAGAGATACCTACTGCCATAAAGTTAATGGAAAATGAGTTTGATGGCTTTATTGCAATCGGTTGTGTTATTAGGGGTGAGACAACACACTATGAAATTGTGAGCACTGAAAGCTCTAGAGGGCTAGTTAATCTTGGTCTTGAAAAAATATGTATAGGTAATGCTATCTTGACCGTCGAAAATAAAACGCAGGCTGAAGAAAGAGCAGACCCTAAAACTTTTGATAAAGGTGGAGAGGCTTGCAATGCTTTGTTGAGTATTATTAAAATAAAAGAAGGACGCCATTAAAACCGTGACCTCTTCCAAATCCTATGATTACAAAAAAAAATACAATCTCAAGACTATTTGCTATTCAAGCCCTATTTCAAATGGAGGCCAACGGCAAAAGTTATAGCACCATAAAAAAAGAACTTAAAGAGACATTTTATACGCAACAAATACAAGACATGGAAATTTCATCGCCTAATTATCTGTTATCACAAAGAATAATCGAGCAAGCCGCTAAAAATCAAATAAAAATAGATACTAAAATCACCAGGGCTTTTAACAATCTGTGGAATATAAAAACAATTGACACTACGTTAAGAGCGATCCTGAGAGCTGCATGTGCCGAGTTTCTAAATAAAAAAACCCCCAAGAAAGTAATTATGTCTGAGTATGTTTCCATAACGGGAACATTTTATCCAGATGGTAAGGAACAAAAATTTATAAATGGATTGCTTAATAAAGTTATAGAAGATCTTCAAACTTAGTCATTTTTTTCTTTAATAATTTTTTAGGCAGCATCTTCCCAACCAGGCCTCTCTTACCCGTCCAGAACCTAATATCCTCATGTTTTGTAAATAATTTTTTTAATATGACGTTATCTTTTTGATTTTGTGAAAAAATCATAGCATCTAAAAGAGTTTCTCCCTTATAGCGCTGTAAACGAACGCCTTTTCCCTTTTTTAATAAAGGCAACTCTTTAGCTGAGAAAATCAGCATTTTAAAAGAAGAACTTAAAACAATAACGTTATCACCATTAATTTCTTTCAACCCAATCACGTTATCGCCTTCACTGAGTTCAAATATTTGTTTCCCAGTTTTTGTAGAAGATTGTAGAGAGGAAAAATCAACCAAGAACCCAAGACCCTTTTTTGAGAATATTAGACCCTTAGTTCCATGATTAAAGGGAATGATACTCACTATGGAGGTGACATTCCCTGTTCCAATTATTAAATTCAGGGGCTCTCCGTAACCTTTGTCTTTTTTTAGTTGATCGAGAGACAAACTAAACGACCTCCCTTCTGAAGTTATAAACAATAATTGCTGGCTTCTGGATAATTGAGCAGCGAATTTAACTCCGTCACCATCTCGGAATTTAAATAAATTATAATCTAGGCTATGCCCCTTGTAAGACCTTATCCAACCGTTTTCGGATAATACCACTGTAACAGGATAGTCATCGACTGTAACATTCTGAAAAGATAAACGAGAACCCTCCTCCTCCGGTTCCAACAATGTCTGCCTTTCACTAAGTTCATAGCCGGCAAATTTCTTCTTAAGTAGCGTCAATTGATCTTTAACATTTTTCCATTGAAGCCTTGGATCCTCCAGTAAATCCTCTAAAGTCTGCCGCTCTTTCATTAATTCCTTTTGTTCTTTTGACAGGAGCTCTTCGTCTAGCCTTCTCAACGCTCTTAATCTTAGATTCAAAATGGACTCCACCTGCAACTCACTAAGACCAAATTCTTCAATAATAGAAGTTTTGGGATCATCCTCCTCTCGAATTATATTTATTAAGCGATCGAGATTTATGTATGCCTGTAGCAAGCCCTCTATAATTTCTAACCGCTTATCGATGTTCTCTAACCGGTGAGTGGATTTTCGTATCAATATTTCTCTGCGATGATCTAAAAAAGTCTTAAGTAATTCTTTGAGATTACTAACTTTTGGGGAAATACCATCAATCAGGACGTTAAGGTTTACAGCGACCTTCGTTTCTAAATCAGTAAATTGGTAAAGTGAGGTTAAGAGATTATTTTTTTTCACATTTCGTGATCTTGGTTCTATAACAATTCTTATCTCTTCTGCACTCTCATCTCTCACGTTCTGCACTAAAGATAATTTTTTTCCAGAGATTAAATCAGCAATCTTTTCTATAAGCCTTCCCTTCTGAACTTGATAGGGTATTTCATCTATAACTAACTGCCAGTTACCGTGCTTAAGGTCTTCTATGTGATGTTTGGCACGTACTCTGAAGCTTCCCTTGCCACACGTGTATACTTTAATGATATCTTCTTTGTTATCTAATATAATACCTCCCGTAGGGAAGTCAGGACCTTTTACAATTTCCGATAATTGTTGGATAGTCGAATTTGGTTTATCAACTATTAGTATGCTCGCTTTTAGTAACTCTAGGACATTATGGGGTGGTATGCTGGTAGCCATTCCAACAGCGATTCCTGAAGCTCCATTTGCTAGGAGATGAGGAAAGTTTGCTGGAAGCACACTCGGTTCATCACCGGAACTGTCATATGTTTCCTTAAAATCTACAGAGTTCTCATTAAGACCTTCAAGAAGCTCAATTGAGTATTTTGATAGCCTAGCCTCAGTATATCTTTGAGCTGCAGGGTTATCTCCATCGATATTTCCAAAATTACCCTGACCTTCAATAAGCGGATATCTAACACTAAAATGTTGGGCAAATCTTGCTAATGCATCGTATATAGCCTTATCTCCGTGCGGATGGTAGTTACCCATAACCTCCCCCACTATTTTGGAACACTTTCTAAAATTTGAATGAGGATATAATCTAAGCTGATTCATTGCGTAAAGAATTCTTCTATGCACCGGTTTAAGACCATCTCTTGCGTCAGGGAGGGCTCTATCCATGATTGTAGATACTGCATATAAAAGATATCTTGTCTCCAATGCCGTTGTAATATCTTGTTTTTGGTCCATTTGTTGAGTATTCATGTAACTTGATTAGTAATATTTCAGTTTTGAGCTAAATTACTTGGAATAATAATTAAACTCAACATTAGAAATACATAAAAACTAAACTATGTATTTAATAAAACTGCAGGGGGCTCGGAGGATATTCAATGATATTAGAACATGCCCATATATTTGTAATAGTAGCTTGTCTCCTAGTAGTCATAGTTCTCATGATTGGCTTAGGTGGGTTTGCTTTCGGTGGAGAATTTAATAGAAAATACGCAAATAAAATTATGCGTTTAAGAATACTTCTCCAAGCTATTGCAATATTATTAATTATTCTTTTCGTTTATTTTTCCAGAGGTGGGTAGTTTGATAAAATTAAATAAAATATATACAAAAACAGGTGATACTGGAGATACAGCACTTGGCGACGGGCAAAGGGTACTTAAAGATAGTCTTAGAGTAACTGCTTATGGAAACGTTGATGAACTTAACGCTAGTATTGGGGTTGTTACCTTGTATGCGACACCAGATTTAAAAAGAAAGCTAAAAAGTATCCAAAATGATCTATTTGATCTCGGAGCCGATTTATGTGTGCCAATTTCCGAAAATAATAATGGTAGGCTAAGAGTATCTGCTAGCCAAATAGAGACACTAGAAGCCGAGATAGATGGAATGAACAATATACTTAATCCTCTAAATAGCTTTATTTTGCCCGGAGGATGTAAGTCTGCCACTTTCTTACATCTGGCCAGAACTATTTGTCGTCGTGCGGAAAGGAGTGTAGTAAGCTTAAGGTCGAAAGAAGAGATTAATAACAATACGCTTATCTACTTAAACAGACTATCAGATTGGCTTTTTGTTGCCTCAAGAGTTGAAAACCAGGAGAATTCAACTGAGGTGCTTTGGTCGCCTGGAAAAAACAAATAAAACGTCTTGTATGAAGTGTTTAACTAGTGCATATTTTGAATTTAAAATGAAATAAAGAGATAACCATAGATGAAAATTTTAGTTCCTGTAAAAAGAGTCCTAGACTACAACGTTAAAGCTAGAGTTAAAGCAGACGGAAGTGGTATTGACTTAGCGAATGTTAAAATGTCAATGAACCCATTCGATGAGATAGCATTAGAGGAAGCAATAAGAATAAAAGAAAAGGGAAATGCAGAGGAAATAATTGCGGTTTCGATAGGCGTCCAGCAAAACCAAGAGACATTAAGAACTGCATTAGCTATGGGGGCTGACCGTGCCATTTTGGTTGTTGCAACAGATGATGTTCACAACGACATTGAACCACTCACAGTAGCAAATATTCTTGCTGCAATTGCTCTCAAAGAAGGCCCATCTCTAATTTTATGTGGCAAACAGGCCATAGATAACGATTTTAATGCAACCGCCCAAATGCTATCAGCAAAACTTAAATGGTCTCAAGCTACTTTTGCTTCAGAAATTGATGTTAAGGATGAAATTATCAGGGTAACAAGAGAAGTGGATGGCGGGCTTCAGACCATAGACGCGAAAATACCAGCAGTGGTATCAGTTGATCTAAGATTAAATGAGCCTAGATACGCTAGTCTGCCAAATATTATGAAGGCAAAAAGAAAACCGCTAGAAGAAATCAGTCCAGCTGATCTAGGAGTTGAGATAACGCAAAGGCTCAAAGTTATTAAAACAAAAGAGCCAGATAGTAGGGAGGCGGGGTTGATCTTAGAAAACATAGATCAGCTAGTTGAAAAAATTCAAGAAAACGTAGGAGGGTAGATTTATGAAAATATTGGTTTTGGCAGAAATTAATAACGGCGAGCTCGCCGAGGATCAAACCAGCAAAACTGTATCAGCAGCAGCTACTTTGGGTAAAGTTGATGTTTTGTGTGCATCTAACCAGTGCTCCGATGCGTCAACAAGTATAGCAAAAATGGAGAACGTAGAAAATGTACTGGTATTAGAAGATGAGCTTTTTGCTCAGAGCCTTGCCGAGAGCTATAGCGAGACCTTGATTGATACAATAAACTCATATTCTCACGTATTTGCGCCTTCGAGTTCCTTCGGAAAAAACGTTCTTCCGAGGATTGGTGGAATGTTGGACGTAATGGTCATATCAGATGTATCTAAAGTTATTTCGGAGGATACTTTTGAACGCCCAGTGTATGCGGGTAATGCGATACAGACAGTGCAGTCCCTTGATAAATTGAAATTGATATCAGTTAGAACCAGCAATTATAGCGCTGTACCCTCGACAGGTAGTGCGAATATAAAAAAAATAGGTTGTAAAGGTAATAATCCGCTTACTACTTTTATAGAAAATAAAATGCAAACAAGCGATAGGCCTGAACTAACTTCGGCAAAAGTGGTTGTGTCTGGAGGAAGAGGTGTTGGAAGTAAAGAAAACTTTGAAATAATTGAGGGTCTTGCCGACAAACTAGGAGCAGCTGTAGGTGCTAGTAGAGCAGCGGTGGACTCGGGTTTTGCTCCCAACGATTGGCAAGTTGGACAAACTGGCAAGGTGGTTGCACCCGATTTATATGTCGCAGTTGGAATATCTGGTGCGATACAGCACTTGGCAGGAATGAAAGACAGTAAAGTAATTGTAGCTATAAACAAAGATGAGGAGGCTCCAATATTTCAGGTTGCTGATTTTGGACTAGTTGATGATCTATTTAAAGCTGTACCAGAAATAGAAAAGAAAATCTAATTAGAAAGGCATAATGTTCAATCAGTGATTATAAGGAAAATCACTTTTGTAAGATTGTGTGTAAAATCTTCACGTCACAATTCTTGTTCAGTAGATAATTATACAACTGATCAGCAACAAATACAGATCTGTGTTGACCTCCAGTACAACCAAGGCCTATCGAGAGGTAAGATTTACCCTCTCTTTCAAAGGCGGGAATTACTATCGTTAAAATCTGAAATAAATGCTTTTTAAAGGTTGTCCAACTCTTATCTTTATTTAGATAGTCTTTAACTGCTTCATCAGTTCCGTTCAGATCTTTTAAACCCTCCACCCAATTTGGGTTCTTTAAAAACCTGCAGTCAAAAATCATGTCTATTTCTGTGGGATACCCCATACTGTAAGAAAAAGACTGTACCATGATTTGTATATTTCTGTTATTTGCTACCGAAAAAATAGACTTCAATTTCAATCTTAGCTCATTGGGACTGATATGACTGGTGTCTAAAACAAAGTCTGCTTTTTCCCTTAAAGGAGCAATTAATTTGAGCTCTTTCTTAATTGATAGTTCAAGACTATTTTCACCAGCAACTGGGTGAGGCCTTCTAGATAAACTAAATCTTTTTATTAAAATCTCTAAACTACACTCTAAGAATAAAATAACTACCCGAGATTTTGATAATGTCTTCCAGTTATTAATCTCTCTCATTAATTTCTGAAGAGAAAAACTCTTCGACCTTAAGTCCAAACCTATGGCTAATGGCTTGTCTTCTAAGTTTGTAGAAGCTACCCGAGGTATCAAATGAATAGGCACATTGTCGAGCGT
Organism: uncultured Alphaproteobacteria bacterium; assembly: GCA_902596985.1. GTDB lineage: Bacteria > Pseudomonadota > Alphaproteobacteria > Rhodobacterales > Rhodobacteraceae > CACIJG01. The sequence goes on along the minus strand of CACJWR010000007.1, from coordinate 4,955 downwards.
ATCAAACCCTTGATCGTCTAGTATATGGATAACAGTGGTCCTTCCAGCACCAGACTGCCCTATAACTAAAATTAATTCATGCTTGTTCACCAGTAGCCACCTTCCATTTCAATTTTATTTTACACTAAAAGACAAGTTTAGAAAAAATTAAACAACGGTACCTAAGGACGATGTGTTTTTAATTGTTTTTTTACTATATTTGTGATTTACAAAATAGTGTAACAAAAGGAAACAGTCAAACTAGAGCGGATCTTTGTGATGGTATCGAACAGAACGGGAGTATCGTAAAATTAGTAACGTGTACAAAAATCTAAATGAAATTGAACTAGTCGAAGAGGCCATTAAGAATGGCGAAGGCAAGCTAGGGAAAGGCGGTTCTTTAATCGTTTTTACCGGTGAAAAGACCGGGCGATCTCCTAAAGACAAACATGTGGTAAGAGAAAAAGACACAGAAGATAAGATTTGGTGGGAAAACAACCGGCCAATGACAATTGACCATTTTAATGTACTTCATGAGGATATGTTAGAACATCAAAAAGGAAAAAGGTGTTACTCACAAGATTTACAAGCTTCAATGAACACCAATGAGTTTTTCAATATTGAAGTTACGACAGAATTTGCTTGGCATAGTTTATTTATAAGGCATTTGCTGAAAGTTCCATCGGAGGAGTCTTTCAATAATTTTAAGCCCGACTTCAAAATTTTAAATTGCCCTTCCTTTTTTTCTAATCCTGATAGGCATGGTTGTGTATCAAAGACAACTATTGCTATAAGTTTTGAAAAAAAGCTCGTTTTGATTTGTGGGACTGAGTACGCAGGCGAGAACAAGAAGTCCGTTTTTACACTTTTAAACTTTTTACTTCCTGAAAGCTCTACAATGCCAATGCATTGCTCTGCAAACCACTCTATTTCAAACGAGAATGACGTAGCATTGTTCTTTGGTTTGTCGGGAACAGGGAAGACAACCCTTTCGGCAGACCCAGACAGAGTTTTGATTGGTGATGATGAACATGGTTGGAGTGACACCGGAGTATTTAATATTGAGGGCGGTTGTTACGCAAAAACAATTAACTTAAGTTATGAGGACGAGCCACAAATATTTTCAACCACTGAAAAATTTTCTACAGTAATTGAAAACATGAATTACGATCCAAGCGATCGATCACTTAAATTTTCAGACTCTTCTATTACAGAAAATATGAGATGTGCTTACCCGATTTCTTACATTAAGAACTCATCAAAATCCGGATATGGTGGAGCTCCCAAAAATATAATTTTGTTAACATGCGATGCTTTTGGCATATTACCACCTGTTGCTAAACTTACTGCAGCTGAGGCAGTTTTCTATTTCCTCTCTGGTTTCACATCGAAGGTTGCCGGAACTGAAGAGGGAATCAAAGAACCTGTTCCCACTTTCTCAACTTGTTTTGGAGCGCCATTCATGCCTCAAAAACCAGAAGTATACGGAAAACTTTTATGGAGCAAGATCCATAGTACTGAACCCGCCTGTTGGTTGCTTAATACAGGATGGAGCGGTGGCAGTTATGGAGAAGGGAAAAGAATATCAATAGAGTTAACTCGAAAGATTCTTAAGTTTATTTTAAGCAACAAAAAAAGCTTAGAGACGCGGAAAGACAAGTTTTTTAATTTTTGCGTCCCAATTGAAATAGATGGTGTTCCTAAAAACTTACTCAACCCTAGGGAGAATTGGGCAAATGCGAGTGATTATGATAGGTCAGCGACTGAATTAAAATCAATGTTTGTGAATAACTTTCAACAGTTTTCTTCAATTAATGGAAAGGTAGATAGCGTTTACAAACGCTTAACATGACTAACACTATGGACCTAATTGGAGTAGACGGTACCTCTTCTGGTTGGATTGCATCAATAGGAAACTCAAGAGACAAGCGTTTATCTAGTATAAAATTTTCTGAAGACCTCAATAAACTTTTGTCAGACTACCCTGACAGTATAGTAGTTATAGATATGCCAATCGAGTTAAATAAAAAAAACTACTTAAGAACATGTGACGTTTTGGCAAAGAAATATCTAGGGAAAGCATTCCAATCCTCGATATTTATTCCACCGTTAAAGAGAGTTCTTAAATGCAATACTTATCAAGAAGCGAATGAGCTTAGCAAGAAAATAACGGGAAAGGGTTTATCAAAGCAATCGTGGCACTTAAAAAGTAAAATTAGCGAGGTACAACGAATATCTAAGCTATCTAATAAAGTTTACGAGGGGCATCCCGAGTGCAGTTTCAAAATGCTAAAAAGAGAATCTTTAAAGGCAAAAAAAAAGTCGGTATCAGGAATTTTTGAAAGATTAGATCTCTTAAAAAGCGCAGGTTTAGATCCTTTATCAGTGAACTTAAAGTTAGAAAATAATTCCTCAATAAAAATCGATGATGTTTTGGACTCTATGGTTTTATTTGTAACAGGGTTAAGGATAAGTGAAGGAAATTACTTATGTCTTGAAAAAATAGAAATTACAGATAGTGATGATAATGGCAAAATCTTTATATAAATTTAATTTGAAATTATGACCAAAACTAACATATAACATTATGTGTATAAGGAGTAACCGCAGTGAATATATCTATGCCAGTTGGTGATAAAATGAATGACTTTGTGATTGATGATGAGGAGATTATCAAAAAATCAAAAATAGTCGCTAAAAAATTAGATATTTACCTAGACGATTTAAAGGTTGTGGTCAAAAATAGCTTCATTACCTCAAAAGAAGACAACAAGTATCAAAGCAAGCTACATGGGCTCGCATGGGTATCAACATACGTTGAAGCTTTAAAACAAATGTCCATATGGGCCGACGAACTCTATAAGAACCAAAACTTTAAAAAAGCAGAACGAACAATATTAATTTTGAGCTTTAACGAATATTTAAATCAGCTTTTTGGTGGCATAATGATGTCTCAAAACGAAATTATTAGGCCCGTCGACCTTGATTACAAAAAAGTGGCGCTTGGGAAATTAGATTGTGAAGATGTTATATTCTTTAGAGATGAAATTGATGTCGATTATCTTAGATCACAATTAATTGAACTTATTATAAGAAATGAAGGCACTTCCTTTATTGGTAACGATGGTTTAAATGAAGATCAAGCAATGATCAGGCAGGAATTTTATAAGTTTGCTAAAGACAAAATAGAGCCATTCGCACATGAGTGGCATCTTAGAGATGAGCTTATACCTTTAAGTATAATTGAAGAACTAGCTAACTTGGGTGTATTCGGGTTGACCATTCCAGAAGAGTTTGGAGGTACCGGTCTTGACAAAATTACAATGTGTGTTGTTTCTGAGGAACTTTCAAGAGGTTACATCGGCGTTGGAAGCCTCGCTACCAGGACCGATATCGCGTCTGAGTTGATCCTTTGTGGTGGTTCTATAGAACAGAAAGAGCATTGGTTGCCAAAAATATCATCCGGTGAAATTATGCCAACAGCAGTTTTCACAGAACCAAATACTGGATCAGATCTAGGTAATCTACAGACGCGTGCTACGTTGGACGGGGAAGAATATAGTATTACAGGAAATAAAACGTGGATAACGCATGCATCTAGAGCTAACCTAATGACTTTATTAGCTCGCTCAGACAGTAATGAAGGTGGCTATAAAGGCTTGTCAATGTTTCTGGCACCAAAATCACCCGGAGAAGATAATGATGATTTTCCAGATGAGGGTATAAAGGGAGGAGAGATCGAAGTTTTAGGTTACAGAGGAATGAAGGAGTATGAAGTAAGTTTTGACGATTTTAGGGTCGATAAAAAGAATTTACTTGGAGAAGAGGAAGGGAAAGGGTTTACACAACTAATGGAAACATTCGAAAGCGCTCGCATTCAAACGGCAGCGAGAGCAATCGGAGTCGCTAAAAATGCCTTTGACTTGGGGCTCAAGTATGCTGATGAAAGAACACAATTTGGACAAAAGATAATTAAATTTCCACGGGTCAGGGATAAATTAGTAAATATGGCTGTCGAAATAATGATCGCAAAGCAGCTTACTTATTTCTCAGCAAGAGCTAAAGACGATGGGAAAAGATGTGACTTGGAAGCAGGAATGGCGAAGTTGTTGGCAGCTAGGGTTGCTTGGACAGCAGCCGACAATTCCTTGCAAATCCATGGAGGAAATGGCTTTGCCCTCGAATATAAAATAAGCCGCGTGCTTTGCGATGCACGAATACTCAACATTTTCGAGGGTGCAGCAGAAATTCAAGCCCAAGTTATAGCAAAGCGCATCTTAAGTTAAAGCTTATTGAGCGACAACACCCTATTTCTTAATCTGAAAAAATGGTCTTTTTGGAATCCCTTTACGGGGTTTAGATACTTTTTTATGAAATATTCTGTTAGTTTAAAACCATTTTCTAAATCAGCTATAGATAAAATTTTTGCCGCCTTCATGTCTCCTAAAAAATCTGGGAGCACCAGCAATTTTTTTTCCCATCCAACACCTGATTCCCTTGAAACAGCACAACCACTCTTCGGAGATACGAACTTTAAGTCTTTTTTTGAGCCACTCACTACACACTTAGATAAATCAAGCCCAAAGCCAAGACTTGTTAATAATTGCAACTCCCATTCTACATACCTCCTTAACTTTTCTTCGATTCTATGTTTGCCTTCAATACACATAATTGTTTGATGATATAGATCATCAAAATCAAGTCTTTCTGGTAAAAATGTAGAGCAAAGAACACAAATCAAATTAAAAAGTTCCAAACCAATTCGCTCTTCGCTTATTGTATGGTATCTTGATTTTATCAACTCGACCTTAAAAGTACCTAGACTTTCTTCAATTCTTGAGTTCCAAGTTAAAAATAGTTGATTTCCAGGCTGGATAACAGATTTATTCTTTTTGCTAAATGCTCCTCTTACTAAACCCACCCTTCGACCCAAAGAAACCGCAAATACATTTATTAGAGCTGAATTCTCGCCATAC
>CACJWR010000006.1 GCA_902596985.1 uncultured Alphaproteobacteria bacterium | reverse complement strand
TGCCATTTTTAGAAGATGGGACAACGGTAGATCTTGTGTTGAATCCTCTTGGAGTCCCAAGCAGAATGAACGTTGGTCAAATTCTTGAAACCCACATGGGGTGGGCTGCAAAATCGTTAGGGGAGTCCATTAACAACGCAATCTCTGAGTTCAAAAAAAGCAGTGATCAGAAAATTTTAGAAAATGCATTGTCAAATGCTTATGGAAGCGATGACTTTAAAAAACAAATTAAGGGATTGTCTGCCGATAATTTGCTCACCGTAGCAAGCAATGTTAAGAAAGGAGTTCCTATTGCGACTCCTGTTTTTGATGGGGCAAAAGAAAGCGACGTTACGGAGGCTCTCAGCAGGGCAGGTTTAGACGAAAGTGCTCAGTCAATTCTTTTTGATGGTAGGACAGGAGAGCAATTCGCGAGACCAGTTACCGTTGGTGTTAAATATATTTTAAAGTTACATCATTTGGTGGACGAGAAAATACATGCAAGATCCACCGGTCCATACAGCTTAGTTACACAGCAACCATTGGGAGGCAAGGCGCAATTTGGAGGTCAAAGGTTTGGTGAAATGGAAGTATGGGCCTTAGAAGCATATGGGGCAGCATACTCTCTTCAAGAAATGTTAACTGTTAAATCTGATGACGTGGCTGGTAGAACAAAGGTCTATGAAAGTATAGTTAAAGGAGAGGATAATTTTGAAGCTGGAATCCCAGAATCGTTTAACGTTCTGGTGAAAGAAATTCGATCTCTGGGCCTTAACATAGAACTGTTAGATGATGAAATTAATTAGTTTCGTGCTAAATGCAAACTTGAACATTTTATAGGATGTAAAAATGAATAAAGAAATAACGAATCCGTTTGGCAAACCACAAGCACTCAAAACCTTCGATGAGATAAGAATTTCTATTGCCTCACCCGAGAGAATATTGAGTTGGTCTTTTGGTGAAATAAAAAAACCCGAAACTATTAACTATCGTACATTTAAGCCTGAAAGAGATGGCTTGTTTTGTTCAAGAATATTTGGGCCAGTTAAAGACTACGAGTGTCTCTGTGGCAAGTACAAAAGGATGAAGTATAGAGGAGTTACGTGCGAAAAGTGTGGGGTTGAAGTAACTTTGCAAAAAGTAAGACGAGAAAGAATGGGTCACATTGAACTTGCTTCTCCTGTTGCACATATTTGGTTCTTAAAATCTCTTCCGTCTCGAATTGGGTTAATGCTGGATATGACCCTACGGGATTTAGAAAGAATACTGTATTTTGAGCAATATGTAGTGATTGAGCCTGGTTTGACTGACTTAAAGGCAGGGCAATTACTTTCAGAAGAGGAATATTTAGATGCACAAGATCAATATGGCTTGGATGCTTTCCAAGCGGGTATTGGGGCCGAAGCAATCAGGGAAATGCTTATGGCGATTGATGTTGACTCAGAGGCTGAGAAACTTAGAGAAGAGCTGAAAGAGGCAACAGGTGAACTTAAACCAAAAAAGATAATAAAGAGACTGAAGCTTGTTGAAAATTTTAGAGAGAGTTCTAACAAGCCCGAATGGATGATTATGACAGTAATCCCAGTCATTCCGCCAGAGCTAAGACCTTTGGTTCCGTTGGACGGCGGAAGGTTTGCAACTTCAGATCTTAACGACCTTTACAGGAGAGTTATTAATAGGAACAACAGGTTGAAAAGGTTAATGGAACTTAAAGCACCTGATATCATTATTAGAAATGAGAAAAGGATGCTTCAAGAGTCAGTTGATGCGCTCTTTGACAATGGGCGGCGTGGACGAGTGATAACTGGAGGGAATAAAAGACCCTTGAAATCTCTTTCCGATATGCTTAAAGGAAAGCAAGGTCGTTTTAGGCAGAATCTTTTAGGGAAGCGGGTTGACTTTTCAGGTCGTTCGGTAATTGTTACTGGGCCTGGATTAAAACTGCATCAGTGTGGACTTCCAAAAAAGATGGCTCTTGAGCTTTTTAAACCATTCATTTACTCAAAACTAGAAGCTCGTGGCCTTTCCTCTACAGTAAAACAAGCAAAAAAAATGGTGGAGAGAGAAAGACCAGAAGTTTGGGATATATTGGAGGAGGTAATTCGAGAGCATCCTGTGTTATTAAATCGTGCACCAACTCTACATAGACTTGGAATACAGGCTTTTGAACCAGTATTAATTGAAGGAAAAGCGATAAACCTACACCCACTGGTATGTTCAGCTTTTAATGCCGACTTTGATGGTGACCAGATGGCTGTTCACGTACCTTTAAGTTTAGAGGCACAGCTTGAGGCTCGTGTTTTAATGATGTCAACGAATAATGTACTTTCTCCAGCCAATGGTAAGCCAATTATAGTACCCTCCCAAGATATGGTTCTAGGGTTATACTATATTTCTCTTATGAGAGAAGGGCAGATAGGTGAAGGGATGATCTTTTCCTCTGTGGAGGAGGTTGAGCATGCTCTAGAAGCAGGTGTTGTCAATATGCATTCAAAGATCACAGCAAAGGTTGCTCAAATAGATAGTGACGGCGAGACATTCTTCAAAAGGTACGAGACTACTCCTGGTAGGCTTAGACTTGCGGCCTTACTACCAAAGAACCATAAAGCACCATTTGAGATCGTAAACCGACTTCTAAGGAAGAAAGAAGTTGGCGAAGTTATCGATACTGTTTATAGGCATTGTGGGCAAAAAGAGTCAGTGATATTTTGTGATCAGATTATGCAACTTGGTTTCCATGAGGCATTCAGGGCGGGAATATCTTTTGGTAAAGATGATATGGTTATTCCAGAGACAAAGTGGGATTTTGTAAACGAAACTAGAGATCAAGTTAAAGATTTTGAGAGACAATATATGGACGGTCTGATTACACAAGGTGAGAAATACAATAAAGTAGTAGATGCGTGGTCAAAATGTTCAGATTTAGTCGCCGACGCAATGATGGCCGATATATCTTCCACTAAAAAAAGTGATGATGGATCTGAATTAGAGCCTAATTCTGTTTACATGATGGCTCACTCAGGTGCTCGAGGCTCACCTGCTCAAATGAAGCAATTAGGTGGAATGCGTGGTCTTATGGCAAAGCCCTCCGGAGCTATTATAGAGACACCAATAATAGCCAACTTCAAGGAAGGTTTATCTGTTTTAGAGTATTTTAACTCGACACATGGAGCGCGAAAGGGCCTTGCCGATACAGCCCTAAAAACCGCTAATTCAGGATATTTGACACGACGTTTAGTTGATGTTGCTCAAGATTGCATAGTTAGAATTAACGACTGCGGAACTGAAACATCGATTAAGTGCGAGGCAGCAGTCAGTGATGGCGAAGTAGTGGCCACTTTGTCCGAGCGGATTTTAGGTAGGGTGGCAGCAGAGGATATAAAAAGTCTATCAGACGATACTGTAATATGTAGAAGAGGCTCGATGATAGATGAGCGCATTGCTGATTTGATTGAAAAAGCGAATATCGCAACAGTACAAATACGGTCACCTCTAACATGTGAAGCTGAAGACGGAATATGCGCTACCTGCTATGGAAGAGATTTGGCTAGAGGAACACCAGTTAATCCTGGAGAAGCGGTTGGAATTATTGCCGCACAATCAATTGGTGAGCCAGGAACACAGCTTACTATGAGAACTTTCCATATCGGGGGTATTGCTCAGGGTGGATCACAGTCATTTATGCAATCCAATCATAGTGGGGTGGTGGAGTTTAAAAGTGCCAATATTCTTACTAACGGACAAGGTGAAGAAATTGTTACTAGTCGCAGCATGGAGCTTGTAATAAAAAATGAAAAGGGTGTTGCTCTTAGTTCTCATAGGCTTTCTTATGGGACTAAACTATATGTTAAAGAGAAGCAAAAAATATCTGCAGGCGATAAGCTCTTTGAGTGGGATCCATATACGCTTCCTATAATTGCTGAAAGAGGGGGAATCGTAAAGTTCGCTGATTTGATACCGGGGGTGTCAATGAGAGAAGATGTGGACGACGCTACAGGGATATCACAAAAAATAGTTTCAGATTGGAGGGCCTCTTCTAAAGGAAGTTCTTTGCAGCCCGAAATTATAATTGTGGACAAAGATAATGGGGAGCCCGTCAGGCTTGAAAATGGTAATCCCGCTGTTCACCCGATGTCAGTTGATGCTATAATGTCAGTTGAGGATGGATCTGAAATCCAACCAGGGGATGTATTAGCAAGGATCCCGAGAGAGGGTGCAAAGACCAAAGATATCACTGGTGGGTTACCTAGAGTTGCAGAGCTGTTCGAAGCTCGAAGACCTAAAGATCACGCGATAATCGCTGAGAAAGATGGATATGTGCGTTTTGGAAAGGATTACAAAAACAAAAGAATTATTGCTGTTGTGCCTGATGGAAATGATGACGAAGCAGTTGAATATGCCGTGCCAAAGGGAAAACACATACCTGTTCAAGAGGGAGATTTCGTGAGGAAGGGCGAATACATAATGGACGGCAATCCTGCTCCACACGATATTTTAACAATAATGGGAGTAGAAGCGCTGGCTGAATACATGATCAATGAAGTTCAGGATGTATACAGGCTACAAGGTGTGAAGATAAACGATAAGCATATAGAAGTGATTGTTAGGCAAATGCTTCAAAAATGGGAGATAACAGATAGTGGGGGAACTATATTGCTCAAAGGTGAGCAGGTTGATAAGTCAGAGTTTTTAGAGGCAAATGAAAAAGCTTTAGAGCAAGGTTTACAGGCAGCCAAGGGCGGGCCGGTTCTATTGGGGATAACTAAAGCAAGTTTGCAGACAAGAAGTTTTATCTCCGCTGCATCTTTCCAAGAAACAACTAGAGTATTAACGGAAGCATCAACCCAGGGTAAAAAAGACAAACTTATAGGCCTGAAAGAAAACGTTATAGTGGGGAGGTTAATCCCAGCAGGAACTGGAGGGTCAGCAAGAGAAATTAGAAAGGTTGCTGCTATGCGTGATTTACGAATTCTAAATGAGCGTTCTCAGGCAGAAAATCTTGAAGAAGAGGTTTTAGATACAGGCGATGAAGTAGAAAAAACTTAAATTGGAAGATATAAAAGTCACACAACTCAAGTTTAGTCGTATTTGTTGTTGACAGTGACGAATTAAGTTTATAAATTCTCGCAAAATTCGTTGAATCTGTGACTAAACATTCAAAAATTTAAAAGGCAAGATTACTTTTTAGTTAATCCTCTGCATTGTGGAAAAGGGTCTTTGTTGATCCATTTTAAGGAAGGTTAGGGGCAAAATGCCGACTATACAACAGTTGATAAGAAAGCCAAGGAAGCCCAGAACATACCGGCAGAAGTCGATGCATCTTCAAGCTTGTCCGCAAAAGAGAGGTGTTTGTACCAGGGTTTACACAACAACCCCAAAAAAGCCCAACTCCGCGATGCGTAAGGTTGCTAAAGTTAGGTTGACCAATGGTTACGAGGTAATTTCTTACATACCAGGAGAAGCACATAATCTTCAAGAGCATTCAGTTGTTTTAATTAGAGGCGGAAGAGTTAAAGACTTGCCTGGGGTTCGGTATCATGTGCTTAGGGGAGTGTTAGATACGCAGGGTGTTAAAGACAGAAAACAGCGCAGATCAAAATACGGCGCAAAGAAACCAAAATAAGAAAAATGAAAAATGTCACGTAGAAGAAGAGCTGAGAAAAGAGAGATATTACCTGATCCTAAGTTTAAAGACTTAGTGCTATCTAAGTTTATGAATAATTTAATGCTTGATGGGAAAAAGTCAGTGTCAGAAAAAATAGTTTACGGAGCCTTTGATGAGATTGAGAACAAAATGAAAAGACCTCCGTTAGAAGTGTTCCATGAAGCGCTTGACAACATAAAACCAGCAGTAGAAGTGAGATCTCGTAGAGTAGGCGGAGCAACATACCAGGTGCCAGTCGAGGTTAGGCCACAGCGCAGAGAAGCGCTCGCTATTCGCTGGCTAATAAAGGCTTCAAGGGATAGAAATGAGAAGACTATGAAGGATAGGTTGGCGTCCGAGCTCATAGACGCAGTAAATACGCGAGGCTCTGCAGTCAAAAAGAAAGAAGATACACACAAGATGGCAGAAGCTAATAAAGCTTTCAGTCATTACAGGTGGTAATGGAAGAGTAAAAAATATGTCTAGAGAATATACTTTAAATCTTTATAGAAACTTCGGCATTATGGCTCATATCGATGCTGGTAAAACTACATGTACAGAGAGGATACTATATTATACAGGAAAGTCTCATAAAATTGGAGAAGTACATGACGGGGCCGCGACAATGGATTGGATGGAGCAGGAACAAGAAAGAGGGATAACGATTACCTCAGCTGCTACCACGACATTTTGGGAGAGAACAGAAGATGGTGAGAAGCCACTATCGCCTAAACACCGGTTCAACATAATTGATACACCGGGACACGTCGATTTTACAATAGAAGTTGAAAGATCGCTCGCTGTTTTGGATGGGGCAGTTTGTGTGTTGGATGCCAACGCAGGTGTGGAGCCTCAGACTGAGACCGTATGGAGACAGGCCGACAGATACAAAGTTCCGCGAATTGTTTTTGTAAACAAGATGGACAAAATAGGAGCTGATTATTTTCAGTGTGTGAAAATGATTAAGGATCGAACAGGAGCGACTCCGTGTCCGATACAACTGCCTATTGGTTCAGAAACCAACCTCGAGGGAGTAATTGACCTAGTCACTATGAAGGAATGGACTTGGGCTGGAGAAGATCTAGGAGCAAGCTGGACATGTCAAGATATTAGACCCGATCTGATCGAAACTGCTGAAAAGTATAGGGGAGAGATGATTGAAATAGCCGTCGAGATGGATGATGCGGTAATGGAGAAATATCTTGAAGGAGATGAACCAGATGAACTGACCCTAAGAGATCTTTTACGAAAGGGTACGCTTAGTATGGCCTTTGTGCCCGTCCTTTGCGGATCAGCCTTTAAGAACAAGGGGGTGCAGCCTCTACTAAATGCTGTTATTGATTATCTACCAGGCCCTTTAGACGTGCCCGCTTACATGGGGTTTAAGCCAGGCGACGAAAGCGAAGTTAGAGATATAGAGAGATCAGCAGACGACAGTCAACCTTTTTCTGGTCTAGCATTTAAGATAATGAATGATCCATTTGTTGGGTCACTAACCTTCACACGTATATATTCGGGGGTTATAAAAAAAGGAGATAGCTTTTTAAACTCTACAAAAGGTAAAAAGGAGCGCGTTGGGCGTATGATGATGATGCACTCTAATAACAGAGAAGAGATTGATGAAGCCTATGCCGGTGACATAATTGCCTTAGCGGGCTTGAAAGACACAACTACAGGAGACACTATATGCGACACAGTCAAACCGGTTGTTTTAGAAACTATGACATTTCCAGATCCTGTAATCGAGATTGCTGTTGAACCAAAAACTAAAAATGACCAAGAGAAAATGTCTGCTGGATTGCAGAGGTTGGCTGCAGAAGATCCATCTTTTAGAGTCGAGACGGATCTAGAGTCTGGGCAGACGATAATGAAAGGCATGGGTGAACTTCATTTAGACATTTTGGTTGATAGACTAAAAAGAGAGTTCAAAGTTGAGGCAAATATAGGTGCGCCACAGGTCGCTTACAGAGAGACAGTTAGTAATGAAGCTGAAATTGATTACACTCATAAAAAGCAGTCTGGCGGAGCTGGTCAGTTCGCAAGGGTGAAGTTAATCATTTCTCCAACCGATCCTGGAGAAGGTTACGCTTTTGAAAGTAAAATAGTTGGAGGGGCAGTGCCCAAGGAGTATATACCTGGGGTAGAAAAAGGGATACAATCTGTAATGGATAGTGGGCCATTGGCAGGGTTCCCTGTGATTGACTTCAAGGTGGCGTTGATTGATGGCGCTCAACATGATGTCGACTCAAGTGTACTGGCATTCGAGATTGCTTCCAGAGCGGCCATGAGAGATGGATTGAAAAAGGCAGGAGCAAAGCTGTTAGAACCGATAATGAAAGTTGAAGTAGTTACTCCTGATGAGTATACCGGTAATATTATTGGCGATCTAACGTCTCGTCGTGGCATGGTTACTGGACAGGAAACTAGGGGAAATGCGATAGTAGTAAATGCACTTGTACCACTCGCTAATATGTTTGGTTACATCAATAATTTAAGATCAATGTCGTCAGGACGGGCTCAGTTTACAATGATTTTTGAGAAATATGAGGCTGTGCCATCAAATATTTCTGAAGAAATACAAGCCAAGTTTGCTTAAGTCAAAAAGGAATTTTAGAGAAGAGGAGAAAAAAATGGCAAAAGAAAAATTCGAACGAAATAAACCCCACGTCAACGTTGGAACCATTGGCCACGTTGACCATGGGAAAACCACCTTAACGGCAGCAATAACTAAGCAGTTTGGTGACTTTAGAGCATACGATCAAATCGATAATGCTCCTGAGGAAAAAGCTAGGGGAATAACTATCTCGACCGCTCATGTAGAATACGAGACAGATGCGAGGCATTATGCACATGTAGATTGCCCTGGCCATGCTGATTATGTAAAGAATATGATAACTGGAGCCGCACAAATGGACGGTGCTATTTTGGTTGTTAATGCAGCTGATGGACCAATGCCTCAAACAAGAGAGCACATCTTGCTGGCAAGACAAGTTGGTGTTCCGGCACTGGTTGTTTTCTTGAACAAAGTTGATCAGGTCGATGATCCTGAACTATTAGAACTAGTTGAAATGGAAGTCAGAGAACTGCTTTCCTCTTATGAGTTCCCAGGAGATGATATTCCCATTATTTCTGGTTCGGCTCTAGCTGCTCTGGAAGATAGGGACGAAGAAATTGGAGCTAAGAAGATCGCTGAGCTTATGAAAGCGGTAGATGACTCTATACCAACGCCTGATAGGCCTATTGACCAGCCATTTCTTATGCCTATTGAAGATGTATTTTCAATATCAGGCCGGGGGACGGTTGTAACAGGGCGTGTAGAGCGTGGTGTGATTAACAATGGAGATGAAATTGAGATAGTAGGTATCAGGGAAACTTCTAAAACAGTATGTACAGGCGTTGAAATGTTTAGAAAGTTGCTTGACAGAGGCGAAGCAGGCGACAACATTGGCGCGCTGCTGAGAGGTACCGAACGCGATGGCGTTGAACGTGGACAATGTCTTGTTAAACCTGGATCTGTTACTCCTCACACTAAGTTTGAAGCAGAGGCTTACATTCTTACTAAAGACGAAGGGGGTAGGCATACTCCGTTCTTTGGTAATTACAGACCGCAATTTTACTTCCGAACGACAGATGTTACAGGAACTGTTCAGCTTCCTTCTGGAACGGAGATGGTAATGCCAGGAGATAACCTTAAGTTCGAAGTTGAGTTAATTGCTCCGATAGCTATGGAGGAGAAATTGAGATTCGCAATCAGAGAAGGTGGTAGGACAGTCGGTGCGGGTGTTGTATCTAAGATAATAAAGTAAAGAGAAGGTAAGATGCAAAACCAAAGTATACGAATAAGGTTGAAGGCATTTGACTACAGGGTGCTGGATACCAGCACTCAGGAGATTGTGTCAACGGCAAAACGTACAGGTGCTCAAGTGCGAGGTCCCATACCCTTACCCAACAAAATAGAGAAGTATACTGTTCTTAGAAGTCCACATGTAGACAAAAAAAGTAGAGAGCAATTTGAAATGAGAACACATAAACGACTTTTAGATATTGTCGATCCCACCCCGCAAACCGTTGATGCTCTTATGAAGCTTGACCTTGCGGCAGGTGTCGACGTAGAAATTAAACTTTGAAGTAAAGAAGGAGCAACAAACGTATGCGTACGGGCGTTATCGCAAAGAAAATAGGAATGTCTCGGGTTTTCAATGAAGACGGAAGACAGGTCCCTGTAACTGTTCTTCTTTTAGATGATCTAAAGGTTGTTGCTAGACGGACCATGGAGAAGGATGGTTATACGGCTGTTCAGTTAGGATCAGGATTGGCTAAAGCAAAAAATGTTAGTAAACCTATGAGAAGCTATTTTGCAGCTTCAAATGTCGAGGTGAAGAGAGTACTAAAGGAATTTAGAGTCTCAAGCGAGAACCTCATTGAGGTGGGCTCACAAATTACTGCAAACCACTATGTCGAGGGACAACTCGTGGATGTGTCTGGTATTTCTATAGGTAAGGGATTTGCTGGTTCGATGAAAAGACATAATTTTGGAGGTCTTCGAGCCAGTCATGGTGTTTCAATTTCCCATAGGTCCCATGGTTCAACGGGTCAGTGTCAAGATCCGGGAAGGGTATTTAAGGGAAAAAAAATGGCAGGACATATGGGGTCGAGAAAGGTTACGACACAGAATTTAGAGGTTGTGAGCACCGATGTAGCAGCTGGATTGATATTAGTTAGGGGGGCAGTCCCTGGTGCTAAAGGGGGCTGGGTGACCATATCCGATGCAGTAAAAAAACCTGTAAATAGGGATGCGCCCATACCTGCGGCCATTGTAGGTGTAGTCAAGGAGAATAACGAAACAGAGCTAGAAAAGGAAGTTGTAGTTACTACACCTGTTAATGAGAGCCCTGTTGAAGAGAAAGTAAAAGATGATGAAAGCTGAGCTACTTAACATTGATACCGGTAAGGCAAAGGCGGTGACGCTGTCAGATGAAATTTTCTCTCTGGAGCCAAGAAAAGATATTCTTAACAGGGTTGTGAGGTGGCAACTAGCGCGCAGACAACAGGGAAGTCATTCAGTCAAAACACGGTCCGAGGGTAGTTACTCCAAATCAAAGATTTATAGGCAAAAAGGTACTGGTGGAGCTAGGCACGGTGACAGAAATGCCCCCATTTTTAGAAAAGGAGGGGTGTACAAAGGGCCGAAGCCAAGAAGTCACAGCCACGATCTTAATAAGAAGTTTAGAAAGCTAGGAATTAAGCATGCTCTATCAAGTAAAGTTTCCTTAGGAAAGGTAGTATTCGTGGATGAAATAAAGACGAATTTTGAAAAAACAAAAGATTTAGTCAAGATTTTTGATAAGTATGGTTGGCAGAACCTTTTGATTATAGATGATCAAGAAAAGGCTAAAGGTTTGGCAAAGTTTACTAAGAGGCTTACACATAGGGATGTTTTAAGTGTAGATGGCATAAATGTTTATGACATTTTGAGGAAAGATCAGTTGTTGATAACCTCGGCAGCACTAAAGCAGTTAGAGGATAAGCTTCAATGAGGAGTAACTATGATATAATTCGTCGTCCTATAATAACCGAAAAGGCAACATTAGCTTCAGAGGTAGGTGGAGTAGTATTTGAAGTTGCTATGAAATCAAATAAAACTGAGATTAAACAGGCAATAGAAGATCTTTTCAAAGTAAAGGTTAAGGCGGTGAATACGAGTATAACAAAAGGCAAGAGAAAACGTTTTCGTGGTCAACTAGGAAAACAAAGAGATATAAAACGAGCATATGTGATGCTTGAAGAAGGTAACACAATAGATGTTACTTCAGGTCTTTAAGTTGGTATCGAGGTAGGAAAGATGGCGCTAAAGAATTATAAACCAACATCACCTGGGCAAAGAGGTCTTGTGTTAGTTGATAAGTCAGGATTGTGGAAGGGAAGACCCGAAAAAACACTTACCAGAGGTTTAACAAAAAAGGGTGGACGTAATAATTTAGGGCGGATCACAGTTAGGCATCAAGGAGGTGGCGCAAAAAGGTTATACAGGGAAATCGACTTCAAACGCTCGAAAACAGGTATTACCGCAACTGTGGAAAGAATTGAATACGATCCAAATCGATCTGCCTTCATTGCATTAATTGTTTATGAAGATAAACAGAAATCTTATATTTTGGCCCCTCAGCGGCTTAAGGCAGGTGATACCGTAATATCTGCAGAAAAAGCGGATGTTAAGCCGGGGAATGCAATGCCTTTTTCAAGTATGCCAGTGGGAACAATAGTTCACAATATAGAATTTAAGCAAGGTAAAGGTGGACAAATTGCAAGATCTGCCGGTGCTTATGCACAGTTTATCGGTAGAGATGGAGGTTACGCCCAATTGCGATTGTCTTCGGGAGAGGTAAGAGTTGTTAGGCAAGAGTGCAGGGCTACAGTTGGAGCGGTTTCTAATCCAGATAACTCTAACCAAAATCTTGGAAAAGCCGGTAGATCAAGATATTTAGGAAGAAGGCCAACTGTCCGCGGCGTTGTAATGAATCCAATTGATCACCCTCACGGTGGAGGAGAGGGTCGAACATCAGGCGGAAGACACCCTGTTACGCCTTGGGGAAAGCCTACTAAGGGCGCTAAGACTCGGTCAAATAAGGATACCGACAAATACATCATACGTTCGCGACATTTAAAGAAGAAAGGAAGAAGATAATATGGCTAGATCTGCTTGGAAAGGACCATTTGTTGATTCCCATCTTCTAAAAAAAGCCGAGCTTGTTAGGGAAAAAGGCAGCAAAGAGGTAATAAAGACTTGGTCTCGTAGATCAACGATATTGCCGCAGTTCGTAGGATTAACATTTGGTGTTTACAACGGACGTAAGCACATACCAGTGATGGTTTCTGAGGAGATGATAGGACAAAAATTGGGTGAGTATAGCCCAACTCGAACTTATTATGGTCATGCGGCCGATAAAAAAGCTAAGAGGAAATAAATCGATGTCAAAAGAAAAAAATGGTCGCAGAGTTGCAGATAACGAAGCTATGGCTAAACTTAGAATGATCAAGACAAGTCCACAAAAGCTAAACTTAGTTGCGCAGCTAATAAGAAATAAGCCTGTAGCAAAAGCACTATCTGACCTAAGATTTTCAAAGAAGCGCGTAGCAAAAGAGGTTTCAAATTGTCTGCAAAGCGCAATAGCTAATGCAGAAAATAATCACGGACTTGATGTAGACGAGCTCGTTGTGCAAAGTGCTTATGTTGGAAAGAATATGGTGCTTAAAAGAGGAAGGCCACGCGCAAGAGGTCGATACGGAAGAATACTAAAGCCTTTCAGCCAGATAACAATAGTAGTTAGACAGAATAAAGAAGAGGAATAAAACCCATGGGACAAAAGATAAATCCTATAGGATTAAGACTTCAGGTCAATAGAACGTGGGAGAGCGTTTGGTTTGCTGGGAGACGTGAATTTGGTGAACTGCTACATCAAGATTTGGAGATCCGTAAATACGTTAAAGTTAACTGTGCTCAAGCGGGTATCAGTCGAGTAGTTATCGAGAGGCCGCATAAAAAATGTAGAGTTACAATACACGCAGCCAGACCAGGCGTGATCATAGGTAAAAAAGGCTCCGATATTGAAACTCTGAGAAAGGCTCTTTCGAAATTGACTGGTAGTGAGTTATTGTTAAATGTTCTGGAAGTAAGGAAGCCAGAAACTGACGCCGCGCTTGTAGCTGAAAGCATTGCTCAGCAGTTAGAAAGAAGAGTTTCTTTTAGAAGAGCGATGAAGAGAGCAGTACAAAATGCCATGCGTATGGGTGCATTAGGCATAAGAGTTGACATATCAGGCCGTTTAGGTGGTGCAGAGATAGCCAGAACTGAATGGTATTCTGAGGGCAGAGTGCCACGGCACACACTCCGAGCCGATATAGATTACTGTGTTGCTGAAAGCAGCACAGCATACGGTATTATAGGTGTAAAAGTATGGATTTTTAAGGGTGACATCATGGAGCATGATCCATCTGCAAGAGACAGAAGGCTTAGTGAACTAAAGGAGAGTCCATCTAGAGCCCAAAAAAGCACAAATATGCCTCAGGAAAGAGCAAGTTAAAAATGTTACAACCAAAAAAAACTAAGTTTCGGAAACAGCACAAGGGTCGCATACATGGATTGGCGAAAGGTGGGTACACCGTTAATTTTGGTAACTATGCATTGAAAGCCACAGAGCCAGAAAGAATTACGGCAAGACAAATTGAGGCAGCTCGTAGGGCTCTAACACGACATATGAAAAGACAGGGTAGAGTTTGGATAAGAATCTTTCCTGATGTTCCAGTAACAGCTAAGCCTATAGAGGTAAGAATGGGTAAAGGTAAAGGTTCAGTCGATCGCTGGGTGGCGAAGGTTAAGCCAGGCAGAATTATGTTTGAGGTTGATGGCGTTTCTGAGTTAATAGCAAAGGAAGGCTTGCGGCTGGCAGCAATGAAGCTACCCGTCAAGTCTCGATTTGTTGTAAGGCAGGATTGGTAGTATTTTGAAGAGGTAAGAAATAGACAATGAAAGTTAAAGATATAAGGGATAAAAGTACCGAAGAACTAGAGGGAGAGCTTGAAAAGCTTAAGAAGGAATCATTTAACCTTAGGTTCCAAAAAGCAAGTGGGCAGCTTGAAAACACGGCTAGGGTTAGATTGGTTAGGCGAACGATCGCTAGAATATTAACGGTACTTAATTCAAAAGTTGAGAAAGTATAGTCGGAGATTTTGATGCCAAAAAGAGTATTGCAAGGAACAGTAGTAAGCACGTTAAACCAAAATACATTGACAGTCTCAGTTGAGAGAAGATTTAAACATCCGGTGCTGAAAAAAACCATTAGAAGATCAAAAAAGTATCGGGCACACGGTGATAACAGCTCATACAAATCCGGAGACATAGTAAAGATACGAGAAACGGCACCTATTTCCAAGACGAAGCGGTGGGAAGTTGTAGAGTAGAAAATTCAAAGTATAAATCGAAACCAAGGTAAATTTAACCTAAAGGTCGGGAGAATAAAATGATACAAATGCAGAGCAACCTCGACGTTGCAGATAACTCAGGAGCGAAGAGGGTCCAATGCATAAAAGTATTGGGTGGTGCTAAAAGGAAGTATGCTTCGGTCGGAGATGTCATAGTTGTGACTATTAAAGAAGCTATACCAAGAGGTAAAGTCAAAAAAGGTGAAGTGAGAAGAGCTGTAATTGTAAGAACCTCAAAGCAAATTCACAGACAGGACGGGAGTTCAATTAAATTCGATACTAATGCTGCTGTACTATTGAGCAATTCAGGTGAGCCAATTGGAACAAGAATATTTGGGCCTGTCGTCAGGGAACTTAGATTGAAGAAGTTTATGAAAATAGTATCATTAGCTCCGGAGGTTTTGTGATGGCCGCTAGAATTAGAAAGGGTGATACAGTGGTAGTGCTTGCTGGAAAAGATAAAGGTAAGCGAGGTCAAGTATCAGAAGTGCTCACCAAATTAGATAAAGTCATTGTTGAGGGAGTTAACTCCGTTATTACGCATAAAAAGCAAGATAAAAATAGCGCAGGTGGAAGAGTGCCAAAGAGCGCTCCAGTCCATGTATCAAATGTTGCCTTGATTGACCCAAAAAATGATGTTGCAACAAGAGTTGGATTTACGATCAAAGATGGAAAAAAGGTTAGAATAGCAAAAAACTCTGGGGAGGTGATAGATGGATAATTATAAGCCTCGTTTGGAAACACTTTATAACGAGAAACTCAGATCAAGTCTTAAAGAACATTTTAAATATAAAAATGATTTGATGATACCAAGGCTGGAAAAAGTAGTATTAAATATGGGCATAGGAGAGGCTGTTGCGGATACAAAGAAGGTTAAGTCGGCACACAATGACTTAATGCTCATTGCAGGTCAGTTACCCGTATTTACAAAGGCAAAAAAATCTATTGCGGGTTTTAAAGTTAGAGAGGGTATGCAATTAGGTGCAAAAGTCACACTAAGAAGGTCGAGAATGTACGAGTTTATTGACCGTCTGATTAATGTCGCCATGCCGAGAATAAGAGATTTTAGAGGATTATCTCCAAAAAGCTTTGATGGTAGAGGCAATTACGCACTTGGCATAAAAGAACACATAGTATTTCCAGAAATCGACTTTGATAAAGTAGACGAGATTTGGGGGCTTGATGTTGTGGTCTGTACTACAGCAAGGTCGAATGATGAAGCTAAGTTTTTACTTGGTTTATTTAATTTCCCTTTTAGAGATTAGGATAGAATAATTATGGCAAAAGTTTCTATGGTGAATAGACAAATTAAACGTGAGCGGTTAGTTCAAAAGTTTATGAAAAAGCGAGAAGAACTGAAGAAAATATCGAAAGACTCGTCATTAAGTAATGAAGAGCGCTTCAAGGCAAGATTAGCACTCGCTAAGTTGCCAAGAAATTCGAGTCCGACAAGATTACATAACCGGTGTACAGTCACAGGAAGACCAAAGGGTTATTACAGGAAGCTGAAGATGTCAAGAATAGCTTTGCGAGAGCTAGCTTCTGCTGGCGAAATCCCCGGTATGATAAAGTCCAGCTGGTAAGGAGAATTCAAAATGACAATGACTGATCCATTAGGGGATATGTTAACTAGAATTAGAAACGCTCAAATGCGGCGAAAACAATATGTTCTCACACCAAACTCAAAATTGCGAGCCTGGGTTTTAGATGTGTTACAAAGTGAGGGCTATATTAGAAGTTACGAAATTGAAAAAAATGTGGCAGGTACCGATAATATTAAGGTGTCCCTAAAATATTTCGATGGAGAGCCAGTGATAAAAGAGCTCAAGCGTGTGTCTACTCCAGGTCGAAGGGTATATCTAGGAGCGGATAACCTTCCAAAAGTTAGACAAGGTTTGGGGGTGGCAATTGTGTCCACTTCTAAAGGTATTATGTCAGATGCAAAAGCTCGTCAATCCAGAGTGGGTGGCGAAGTTTTATGTACTGTTTTTTAAGGATATGTCATGTCAAGGATAGGAAAAAAACCAATTGAAATTCCGAGTGGAGTTGAAGCTGTTCTTAAAGAAGGTACCATAGAGGTCAAGGGTGCCCTTGGTTCGAGACATTTTGATTTTTCAGAAAAACTTAAGGTGGATATCGTTGATAAGAATATTACAATAACTCCAAAAAATCTTGAGAAAGAAACGCGCCAGCTTTGGGGCATGTCGAGGTCGCAGATAGCAAATATAGTGCATGGAGTAAATGCAGGATTTTCTAAAGAGCTTGAAATAAATGGGGTTGGTTATAGGGCAGCCGTGCAGGGTAAAGTTCTTAAATTGTCCTTGGGATATTCTCATGATGTTGATTTTGATATTCCAGACGATGTAAAAATAACGTGCGCAAAACCTACTGAGATCAAAGTGGAAGGTATAGATCAGCAGGTTGTGGGAGAAGTGGCAGCAAAGATACGTGCTTGGAGGTCTCCTGAGCCTTACAAGGGAAAAGGAATACGGTATAAAGGTGAATACATTTTTGCGAAAGAGGGAAAGAAGAAGTAGGAGCTATAATGACAACACATAAGATAAAATTGTTTAAGAAACGATCTCTCAGGGTCAGAAACAAGTTAAAGAAAACTAGCTACGGTAAATGTAGGCTGTCTATTCATAGATCCTCGAAGAACATTTATGCGCAAGTTATAGACGATAGTGTAGGAAAAACAGTGGCTTCTGTGTCAACGCTAGAAAAGAGCTTAGGAGTAGTTGGAAAGAATAATATAGAAGTTGCTACAAAAATTGGAAAGGAAATAGCCTCAAGAGCCTTAAAAAAAGGGATTAAGGAAGTGGTATTTGATAGGGGAGGATTCCTATATCACGGAAAAATTAAGGCGCTAGCAGACGCCGCTAGGGAAAATGGATTAAAACTATAGGGATAAGAGCTTTGGAAGATAAGAGAAAATTAGATAGAGAAGAATCAGAATTTACAGACCGTCTTGTAGCGATAAATCGAGTTTCAAAAACGGTAAAAGGAGGAAAGAGGTTCGGATTTGCAGCTTTAGTAGTAGTAGGTGATCAAAAAGGTAGAGTTGGTTATGGAAAAGGGAAAGCTAAGGAAGTTCCTGAAGCTATTCGTAAAGCTACAGAGCAAGCAAAACGAAAGACAGTAAAGGTTCCTTTGAGGGAAGGTAGAACTCTTCATCATGATATCGACGGCAGACATGGCGCGGGAAGAGTAATTATGAGAAGTGCGAAAGCGGGAACAGGAATTATTGCCGGTGGACCAATGCGAGCTGTTTTTGAGATGCTAGGTATTCAAGATGTTGTAGCAAAGTCATTAGGTTCTCAGAATCCCTATAATATGATTAGAGCGACTATCAGTGGCTTGACCAAGGAGTGGAGCCCAAGAATGATTGCTCAGCGAAGAGGCAAAAAAGTTTCTGAGATAACATTTAAATAACGGTAAAATTCATGAATAAGAAAATAAAAATAAAAAGGGTAGGATCTCTAATACGTCAGCCACAAAACCAGATTAGGGTTGTAAAAGGCTTGGGACTAAGGAAAACTAACTCGGTAAGAGAAATAGAGGATACGCCTTCAGTAAGGGGGATGCTGTCCAAAGTAGCACATTTGGTTAAGGTTTTAGATTGAAAAAGGAAGTTTAAGATTATGCGTTTAAATGATATTTCAGATAACCCTGGTGCTTTTAAAAAAAGGGTAAGAGTTGGAAGGGGACCTGGGTCCGGTAAGGGTAAAACTGCTGGCCGAGGAATAAAGGGTCAAAAGTCAAGATCGGGGGTCTCAATAAAGGCTTTTGAAGGTGGGCAAATGCCTCTTTATCAAAGGTTACCTAAGCGAGGTTTCAATTCAAGAAATTCGAAAAAATTACTAGACCAAGTAAACCTGGGGTCAATCCAAAAGCTCATTGATGCGAAAAAGATTGTCGAGAATAAGTTAATAGATATAGCAGTACTCCGTAGTGTAGGTTTGATAAACAAGAATGCAGTCTATGTAAAGCTTTTGGCAAAAGGATCTCTCGCCTCAAAAGTAAAAATTGAAGTTTCGAGCGCCTCAGAAAAAGCTAGACAAGCAGTTGAAAAGATGGGTGGCGAACTCAATCTTATTTCTGCATAAAAGGAATATTGTACTATGGTATCTGCGGCAGAACAGATGGCAGCCAACTTGAGCTGGAGCTCTATTGGTAAAGCTAAAGACCTTCAGAACAGGATACTTTATGCACTCTTGCTTCTAATCATTTACAGAGCGGGTACTTATGTGCCAGTCCCCGGTGTAGATGCAGAACAACTGAAAGTTTTTTTTGAGCAAAATGCTCAGGGTATAGGTGGAATGCTAAATATGTTTACCGGTGGAGCGGTGGGACGAATGGCTGTATTTGCACTCGGGATTATGCCGTATATAACATCATCTATTATTATGCAATTGTTAACCTCTATGGTTCCATACCTTGAACAACTTAAAAAAGAGGGAGAACAGGGTAGACAGAAAATAAATCAATATACCAGATACGGTACGGTGATACTGGCTTTTTTTCAATCATGGGGGATAGCCGCTGGTATTGAGTCTCAGGGTCTAGCGTCAGAACCTGGGCTTTTCTTTCGAGTGTCCTGCGTTGTTACACTAGTGGGAGGCACTATGCTTTTAATGTGGCTTGGTGAACAAATAACCCAGAGGGGTATTGGAAATGGTATCTCGTTAATTATATACGTTGGTATAATAGCTGAATTACCTGGAGCTTTAGGACAGTTTTTTGCATCTGGTCGATCTGGAGCGCTAAGTGCCTTTACTATTATCTTTCTAATAATTGTAGTAATTGCTGTGATAGCATTTGTTGTATTCGTTGAAAGGGCTCTGCGTAAGGTTCCTCTACAATACCCTAGAAGACAAGTAGGAATGAAAATATTTGAAGGCGAAAACTCTAACCTCCCGGTAAAGGTGAATCCAGCAGGTGTCATTCCTGCGATATTTGCATCATCATTACTATTGTTGCCCACAACTATGACCGCGTTCTCATCAAATGATAGTTCTGGTTTTGTTGGATTTTTAGCTGCTTATCTAGGCCCCGGCCAAGTGCTCTACTATTTGTTCTTTGGAGGTATGATTATTTTCTTCACCTATTTTTACACACTAAATGTATCTTTTAAACCAGAGGACGTTGCAGAAAATATTAAGAAGCAGGGCGGATTTGTTCCTGGAATACGGCCAGGACCAAAAACAGCCGAATACCTTGAATACGTAGTAGTTAGGCTCCTAGTAGTAGGGTCACTATATTTGGCCGCAGTCTGTCTTTTACCTGAGTTTTTAAGAGCGCAAATGAATGTTCCTTTTTACTTTGGTGGTACATCAGTATTAATCGTTGTGTCTGTTACTTTGGATACAGTAGGACAATTGCAATCGCACCTCTTAGCGTATCAATATGAAGGTTTAATTGAGAAGTCGCGCCTAGGTAAGAAAAATAAAAGGCAAAGCAGGTTTAGAAGATGATTATAATATTGTTTGGACCTCCAGGAGCTGGAAAAGGGACGCAAGCTCAAAGATTGGTCGCTAATCACAACCTAAAACAATTATCGACTGGAGACATGCTTAGGGAGGCTATAGCTGAAGGAAGCGAATTAGGTAAAAAAGCAAGCTCAATTATGAATAGAGGTGAGTTGGTTTCTGACGATATAATACTATCAATGATTAAAGATAAGTTAAGAAAAAGTGGCTGTGACGGATTTATATTTGACGGATTTCCACGCAACTTGCAGCAGGCTAAAGCGCTAGATAAAATATTACATGAGTTAAAGTTAAGGCTAGATTTGGTAATCGAAATAGTAGTAAACGATGAGATCTTAATAAACAGAATTGAAAATCGCGCCAAGGAAAGCAAAAACGCACGAAGTGATGATAACGAAGAAGTACTTAAAAACAGGCTGAATATCTATCATGAGAGTACAGAAAGGATAAAACCATACTATTTAGAGCAGAAAAAACTCGTTAAAATAGATGGGATGAGAAGTGTTGAGGAAGTTAGTAGCGATATTGAAGGTCAATTAGTAAATATTGAGAAATGATGCCATAGGAACCTAATGTTGCGTCTATTGAAGAAGGCTGAGATAACATTTTAAAGGAATAAAAGAAATATTATATTGATCTATTGACCTTATTAATTTAAGCGCTATAAAGACAGTCTAAATCGTTATTTAGTTAGAGAAAATTGAGTGGAGAGTAAGAATGGCTAGAATAGCCGGGATAAATTTGCCGACAAACAAGAGGGTTTTAATTGCGCTCACTTACATACACGGTATAGGCAAAGTGACTTCTAAAAGTATATGCGATGCTGCGGGAGTAAATGTATCAACACGGGTTAACCAACTTTCCGAGCAAGAAGTCGCCTCTATTAGGCAGCACATCGATGGTAGTGTGGTGGTAGAGGGTGACTTGAGAAGGGAAAAGACAATAAACATTAAGAGGCTTATGGACCTTGGATGTTACAGGGGTTTAAGACACAGGAGAGGTTTACCTGTAAGAGGGCAGAGAACGCACACTAATGCTAGAACAAGAAAAGGACCAGCAAAAGCGATAGCTGGCAAGAAAAAATAAGACGGAAAATCAAATGGTTAAGAAAAAGAAGAAAGAGAAGAAAAACATTACAACCGGAATTGCTCATATAAATTCCAGTTTCAATAATACCAAAGTTCTAATTTCTGACGTGCAAGGAAACGCAATAGCGTGGTCTTCAAGTGGGACTATGGGTTTTAAAGGTTCAAGAAAGGCAACCCCATATGCTGCACAGTTGGCAGCAGAGGATGCAGGAAAGAAGGCGCAGGAGCATGGTATGAAGTCTCTTGACGTACATGTTCAAGGTCCGGGCTCTGGTAGAGAGTCAGCACTGAGAGCACTGTCTGCTATTGGAATGAACGTAACGTCAATTAGAGATGTTACGCCAATTGCACATAATGGATGTAGACCACCAAAGCGACGACGTGTCTAAAGACATATCGTAATTATTTCAACCTCGGGAACGCTTAGCTGTCACGGATCGAGCTAATGTAAGAATGGAGGACTAGATGATCCACAAAAACTGGCATGAACTTATAAAACCTTCGGGTTTAAAATTAGTAAACGATGAACAAAATCCAAATTCTGCAACTATTGTTGTTGAGCCACTCGAAAGAGGGTTTGGGCTTACCTTAGGAAATGCTCTTAGAAGAACGCTTCTTTCCTCTCTTCAAGGAGCTTCAATCACTTCAGTAAAAATAAATAGTGTTTTACACGAATTTTCTTCAATACCAGGCGTAAGAGAGGATGTTACTGATATAGTTTTAAATCTTAAGGCTATCGCAGTAGGTATGGAAGTGGAGGGTCCAAAGAAATTAACATTAAAAGAACAAGGCCCTAAGGCTGTTACCGCCGGAGATATTGTTGAGACAAATGGAATAAGCATTCTGAACAAAGATGCTATGATATGTCAGCTAGATGAAGGCGGATCACTTGATATGGAACTTACGGTTGATACGGGAAAAGGATACGTGCCAGGTGATAAACATAGAGATGAAGATATGGCCATAGGTTTGATATCTGTAGACGCTATGTTTTCTCCCGTGAAAAAAGTGTCATACAAGGTGGACTCTACGCGCGAAGGGCAAGTTCTTGACTATGATAAACTCTCGCTATCGATAGAGACCGATGGATCGGTCAGTCCAGAGGATGCAATAGCTTTTGCTGCTAGAATATTACAAGATCAGCTTACTGTTTTTGTTAATTTTGAGGAGCCTCAGGCTGAAGAGATTGCTAGTGAGGATGATGAACTAGCGTTTAATCCACTTTTATTGAAAAAAGTTGAAGAA
The DNA here is from genome assembly GCA_902596985.1 of uncultured Alphaproteobacteria bacterium. Taxonomy (GTDB): domain Bacteria; phylum Pseudomonadota; class Alphaproteobacteria; order Rhodobacterales; family Rhodobacteraceae; genus CACIJG01. Next base: position 37,813 of record CACJWR010000006.1, on the reverse strand, counting down.
CTTGAGCTATCAGTAAGGTCCGCAAACTGCTTAAAGAACGATAATATTGTTTACATTGGTGACTTAATTTTAAAAACGGAATCGGAAATGTTAAGGACTCCTAACTTTGGCAGAAAATCTCTCAATGAAATTAAGGAAGTTCTTACTTCAATGGGGCTGCATTTAGGAATGGATGTTTCTGAGTGGCCACCTGAAAACATCGAAGAACTTGCAAAAAAACACGAAGATCAATATTAAATAACTATATGAGAGATGCACTATGAGACATTCGCATGGTTACAGGAAGTTAAACAGAACGCATGAACACAGGTCAGCTATGTTTGCTAATATGGCTTGTAGTTTAATCGAGCACGAACAAATCAAAACAACCCTTCCTAAAGCAAAAGAACTAAAGCCGATCGTAGAGAAGTTAATAACCCTCGCGAAGAAAGGCAATTTGCATTCTAGAAGAATTTTAATTTCAAGGATTAAACAGCAAGATGCTGTAAGAAAATTGTTTGATGTTCTAGCGTCACGTTATAAAGATCGACATGGAGGCTGTGTGAGAGTTCTAAAAGCTGGTCAGAGATATGGGGACATGGCGGACATGGCTATAATCGAGCTTGTTGATCGAGACGAAAACGCAAAAGGTGCAGGTGACCGAAAACGTGTAGAAGAACTGGAAAGTGCCGAAGCCACCGAAAATAAAGAGTAATTAATTTCTTATTAATGGCTAATAGCCGAGACATAATTGTTGAAGAAGATGGAATCGACTGCAGACTAAGCACTTGGATTAAAAGAAATGATAGGCGGCTAACTTTCAAGTTGGTGAATACTCTCTGTAGAAAAGGTTTGATTAAAGTTAATGGCATTAAGACAAAGGCGTCTTACAAACTCGTAATAGGTGACGTGATTACGATACCTATCCCTTCATTAAGTGTCACTGGACATGAATCAACCCCAAAAATTGATCCTAAGTTGGCTAAGCTTTTACTTGGTACAATAATTTTAAAGGATAATCATCTTATTGCTATAAACAAACCAGAGGGTTTAGCCTCACAAGGAGGTAGTAGTCAGGGAACGCGTCATGTAGATGCATATAAATCAACACTACAATTCGGTTCAAAGGATCCACCAAGATTAATTCATAGGCTTGACAAAGAAACCTCTGGTATTTTGTTGCTAGCTAGAGACGTTAAGACGGCTAGCGCTTTTGCCGCTCTATTCAGGGATAAACAGGTTGAGAAGATATATTGGGCGCTTGTTGAAGGGGTGCCAAAAAAAGAAAAAGGTATATTGGAAAGCTATATCGGAACCATAGATATTTGGAAGCCCAATATTAATCGGGGACTTATAGGGCAAAAAAAAAGTAGGCGAAACAGTGATAATAAAAAAAATGCACTTACTTTCTATAAAGTGATAGAAAAGATAGGGTCAAAATATGCGTGGCTAGAATTAAAACCTGCTACTGGTCGTACTCATCAGTTGAGAATTCATTGTGCTGAGTTAGGAAACCCCATCGTAGGGGACAGAAAATACAAAAGCAGTGAAGATAAGAATTTTAAAGACCTTCCATTTGGCTTTAAAAAGCTCTTTCTACATGCAAGGTGCGTTACTTTCGTGCATCCAATATCAAAAAAGACAACAAAAATTGAGGCACCTTTGCCCAAGCATATGGATTTAGTTTGGAAACATTTTGGTTGGAAAATTTGATGTGCAATTAAATGTTTGGAATTAAACATCTATGATAGTTAGCAAAGATAAATACTGGAGAAGAGTCAGAAAAGAGGAGCAGAGTAAAAACTTTTTCCTCATTTACTTAGATGAGGTATGTCTAAAGTCAGATAAAGGCCACACATTAAGGCTGTCTGAACAATTAGCTAACGAGGTCGTAAGAGAGTGGAGTGCAGATGGAAAAATTAGTGCTATTAAAAACAGGCTCTATACTAAATTTTGCTTTTCAGCGACGGATATTACAAAAAAAGAGAGGGAAGCTGTTTTTCGTCGTTTGGTGGAATATTGCTCCTGTGATCCGATTTGTTATATCGCAAGTGAACCAACAAAACTACATTTGAAGCAAAAAAATCTCTATAGTCCCTTGATAGAATGGGCTGAAAAATTTTTCTCAATAAAATTGAATATAGGAACAGGACTTCTTTTTATTAAGCAGCCACCCATAAACGCTAACATAATTAAAAAATACTTAGAAGAGCTTGATGATTTTCATTTAACTGCAATACATGAGCTGACTAAAAGTCTTGGATCTCTTTTTATTAGTCTAGCGCTCTATAAAAACGTAGTAACTCCAGAACTCGCTTGGGAAGTTGCTAATGTAGAAGATAACTTTAGAATTGAAGTCTGGGGTGAAGTTGAAGAAGAAAAGCAGAAAAAAAATGTAGATTTTGATCATTTTAAAGATCTGGCAAAAATACTCCAAATGATATAGTTCGGCAGCTTTAAGAATCATAGTTGATTGAAGAATCAGTGTTTAAGAAGAATTGTCTAAAAAAAAAAGATGAAATGCCCTTTAATTAACTGATTTTAATGAATTTTTTCTACATGAATAATTAAAAGTGGAAAAAAATGTCAGAATGTTTAAAATTACGATCTTTGAAGTGTGTATGAATATTTTAATGTACATACGAAAGTTTCGAAACTTAAATTAGGTTAAAGAAGGAAAAAATATGAAGAAACTATTTTTGGGAGTGCTCACAGCGTTTGCTTTGGCTGCTGGTGGTACTTTTGCTGGAACATTAGATGATGTGAAGGCACGTGGAAATTTACTTTGTGGTGTATCCACGGGTGCACCTGGTTTTGCTACTGTCGATGATAGCGGTAAAGATGTTGGGTTTGACGTGGACTATTGTCGAGCTCTAGCAGCTGCGATTTTTGGTGATCCAATGGCAGTAAAATTTGTTGGTTTGACCTCTGCAGTAAGATTTACAGCATTGGCAGCAGGAGAAGTTGACATCCTCGCTAGAAACACAACATGGACATATAGCAGAGATACCGACCTGAAGCAGACATTTTTAGGTGTAAACTATTATGATGGTCAAGGCTTCATGGTTAAGAAAGAACTAGGTGTTAAGTCTACAACAGAATTAGACGGTGCAACCGTATGTATTCAAGTTGGAACAACAACAGAACTTAACCTTGCTGACTACTTCAAGGAAAATGGTATGAGCTACGAGCCTGTACCAACAGCTGATAATGCTGAATCTCAACAGCAGTATCTTGCCGGAGCGTGTGACACATACACAACCGATGCCTCCGCATTGCATGGGACAAGGGTAAACCTTGAAAACCCTGATGATCATCTTGTTCTGCCGGAAATCATTTCAAAAGAACCACTCGGACCTCTTGTGAGACATGGTGATGACAATTGGGCTGACATTGGACGTTGGGTCCTAAACGCTCTAGTTATTGCTGAAGAGAAAGGGATAACAAAAGCTAACATCGATAGTTGGAAAGATACTAAAGATGCCGAGATCCATAGACTTCTTGGAACTGGTGATGATGACATTCTAGCCATGGTAGGACTTCCTAAGAACGCTATGTACAATGCGATTAAAGCCGGTGGAAACTATGGCGAAATCTTTGAAAATAATCTAGGTGCTACAAGCGGTATTAACATCGAAAGAGGTGTGAACGCGTCTTGGACTAAGGGTGGTATTCTTTATTCACCTCCATTTAGATGATTTGAAAACCTATTTGAAAGGGGCGTCTTGAACGCCCCTTTTTTGTTTACAACATAAGTGAATTTTACAAAACTCAGATGTTGCAGGTTTTAATAATTTATATTACCTCTGAAGATAAGATTTCTTAACTATTCTCAGATGTAAATTATGGAACTAATATGAGCTCACCAACTCTTCCACCATCAGAAAGCTTTAAGTTTAGTATGTTGCTAAGTGACACACGTTACAGAGGAATGTCACTACAAGTAATCACGTTTATAATTTTTATGGCTGTATTTTTCTGGCTAGTCGATAATACTATTAAAAACTTAGCCTTGCTTGATAAAGATGTGAGCTTTAATTTTCTATGGCTAAGAGCAGGATATGATATAAACCAGCGACTAATACCTTACACCAGCGATAGTACACACGGAATGGCAGCGTTAGTTGGCATTCTTAATACTCTACTGGTTGCATTTGTAGGGTGCATAATAGCTACAGTTATCGGGCTTTTTGTCGGCATTCTACGCCTCTCAAAAAATTGGATTGTGGCAAAGCTTATGTCTGCATATATCGAAGGTTTCAGAAATGTCCCAGTACTGCTTTGGATTGTGATGGTTTTTGCTTTGCTTACCGAATTTACCCCCGCACCAAGGGCTTTCAAAGGGGCTGAACCTGAAGCTACGATGTTATTTTTTGAGAGTGTCGCGATAACAAATCGAGGAACATATTTTCCAGCACCAGTTTTGGCTGAAGGAGCCTATTGGCTACTACTGTGTTTTGGGCTTTCGATAGTTGCCGTTATATATTTTATTCGATACGCAAATAAACAGAAAAAAGATACAGGAAAAAGCTTGCCTACATTTTGGGTTAGTTCAGTGTTGATTGTGTTTCCAACATTAATACTTTTTTTTGCAATAGGCCAGCCAGTTTCACTCGAGTATCCTTATCTCAAGGGATTTAATTTTAAAGACGGAATACATCTTCGAAACTCATTTCTTGCGTTGACCTTAGCATTAGCCTTCTATACCTCTGCCTTTATTGCTGAGATAGTAAGAGCAGGTATCATGGCGGTTTCCAAAGGCCAATCTGAGGCAGCAGCATCTCTGGGTTTGAGACCTAACAAAATAATGAGCCTTATAATTCTTCCACAGGCTTTGAGGATTATTGTTCCTCCTCTTATCTCAAATTATCTAAATTTAACTAAAAATTCATCTCTCGCTATCGCGGTGGGGTACATGGACGTTAGAGGAACCCTAGGGGGAATTACTCTTAATCAGACTGGAAGAGAGTTGGAGTCAATGCTTTTATTGATGGGTTTTTATCTTGCGGTATCATTGTTGATCTCTTCGTTTATTAATTACTTTAATCGGTCTTTTCAAATAGTGGTGCGATGATGACTAAGATAGCTTTTGTTAGAAAAAAAGAAATACCGCCATCAGCGCCCCCAATAACAGAGGTTGGGCTTATTGGATGGTTAAGACAAAATTTATTTTCATCATGGCTAAACTCGATACTTACTGTGTTGTCGGTATACTTTATAGTTATTATATTATGGGATTTCATACCCTGGGCTTATGGAGGACACTGGAATACTAAATCGCTAAGAGAATGTTTAGACTTAGACCCAGATGTAGCCTGCTTTTCAGTACTTACGGCTAGATGGAAACAATTGCTTTTTGGGCTGTATCCAGCTGAGGAGTATTGGAGGCCTACATTAACTTTTATCTTTTTGCTACTTGCCATCGTTCCTATTTTATTTCCAAAGTTTTTTCGTTTTTTTTGGTTTTCAATAATTTATCCCGGATTAGCCGTATGGCTACTGTGGGGGGGATCGTTTTGGTCAATTAGTATAATATATGTTGGGTTAACTTTAGGAGCGCTGTTTTTTCTGACGTTGATAAGACAGTATCTAAAAAACTATATGATAGCAGTTATCCTTGCTTTCTTATTTACTTCTGTATTTTTCCTCTTTATCTCCAATCCTTTGGTAGATCTTCTTAATGTTATTTTGCCAATTAGTCTTCCCTTCGTTGAATCTTTAAAGATGGGTGGATTCACCTTGTCTCTGATCGTAGGAGTTACAGGAATTGTTGCGTCTTTCCCTATTGGGATTTTATTAGCATTGGGTAGACAATCTAATTTACCAGTAATTAAGATGATATGCGTGGGGTTCATTGAGTTTATACGAGGCGTACCTCTAATAACGTTGTTATTTGTTGCGTCCGTTCTACTAAACTACTTTTTACCTCCAGGAACCAACTTTGACATTGTGTTGAGAGTAGTAATTATGGTTACACTATTTTCCGCAGCTTATATGGCTGAGGTAATTCGTGGCGGGCTCGCAGGATTACCATTAGGTCAGCATGAAGCGTCAGCGTCTTTAGGGCTCACTTACTGGCAATCACAACGACTTATAATTATGCCGCAGGCATTAAAAATATCTATTCCAGGTATTGTGAACACCTTTATTGGCTTGTTTAAAGATACAACTCTTGTATCCATAATAAGCCTAAGAGATCCGGTAGGGCTTGCTTCGACAATAAGAGCGGATCAAAAGTGGAATGGTATTTATTGGGAACTCTACGTTGCTATTGGATTGATGTTCTTTATTTTTTGTTGGGGTATGTCCCAGTACTCACAATATTTAGAAAGAAAATTAAAAACGGATAAATAGAATTGTCTATGTAGGTTAGGAGTTAGATTGATATGGAAAAAACTAAGATAAACATAACAGATGAAGTAGCTATCCACATATCTGATATGAACAAGTGGTTTGGTAACTTCCACGTACTTAGGGATATTAATCTGGAAGTGAGAAGAGGTGAGAGAATCGTGGTTTGCGGTCCATCTGGATCTGGTAAATCAACACTGATAAGATGCATTAATAGACTTGAAGAGCATCAAAAGGGAAGCATAATTGTTGATGGCACGGAGCTAACCACTGACCTAAAGAATATTGATAAGATCAGATCTGAAGTTGGCATGGTCTTTCAGCATTTTAATTTGTTCCCTCATTTGACAACTTTAGAGAATTGTACTCTAGCTCCTATGTGGGTTAGAGAAACTCCAGAAAAAGAAGCTACAGAGATCGCAATGGAAATGCTTGAAAAAGTGAAAATTCCTGAGCAGGCTCATAAATACCCAGGTCAACTTTCTGGAGGACAACAACAAAGAGTAGCAATTGCAAGATCTCTATGCATGAAACCAAGAATAATGTTATTTGATGAAGTGACGTCCGCATTGGACCCTGAAATGATTAAAGAGGTGCTGGATACTATGATTCAGTTAGCTGAAGAAGGTATGACGATGATTTGTGTTACGCATGAGATGGGCTTTGCCAGACAGGTTGCGGATAGAGTTATATTCATGGACGACGGTCAGATTGTTGAACAAAACGAACCAGAAGAATTCTTCAAAAACCCAAAGTCTGATCGAACAAAGCTGTTTTTGAGTCAGGTATTAGGTCATTAACCTAATCGCTCAGAAAAGCACGCATATGAAAATTTGATTGTTCCTTAAGTCTTAAATTCTGACCAGAGGGGCAGGATCTTCTGACGAGGCAGCCGTCTCTGCATTCTTGACCACTGGGTGTGTTGACATATTCCTTACATCGAATCACATCATAGCCGTTTTGGTTAAGTGCACTTACTGGACAAGCAGTGAGGCATGGTTTCTCACATGGGTGCAAATATCTTTCAAGTTATTTGGTGATTCAATATATTCATTTATACCAAGGGCACCTCAAAAAGAAATAAATAGGCCCTTCTCTTTATGTACTAAAAGGCGGACAGGAGATGATCGCATTGTTGAATATTTTTTAGCCCAATCAATAAATGGCTGAAAAGGTGTCTCAAAAGGAAAAAATGATCGCGCATTCAATTTTATTGCAATTTCTTCTATGATTTTTTTTGACCATCTATCAAGGTGGTTTTCTTTATTATCCCTATATTAGCTACTTTTTTTAAATACGTCCCAAAAAAAGGGCTCTTTCGGCCCTATGAGCAAAATTGTTCTTACTTTAGAAAAACCCTATCAGACCTATCTGGAGCGAAAGAGCCTACGATATCAAGGCTTTTTTTATTCAGCATTCTTTGAATTTTCTGCAGTTTATCTGACATTCTACAAGCTAGTCGAAAGTTTTTTTAAACAGAGTTCCCACACCGTGGCTAGTAAAGAGTTCAAGAAGACAGGCATGATCAACTCTCCCATCGATTATAACGGATGCCCTAACACCCTCTTCAATAGCTTTTATCGACGTATTAACCTTGGGGATCATTCCCGAGTTAATAATTCCTGAGCCTATCAAGTTTCGTGCTTCTTCTATAGTTAATTGATGTATTAATTTATCTTCGCTATCTTTTACACCGACCACATCCGTTAGCAGTAAGAGACGATCAGCTAAGAGGCTTGAGGCTATAGCGCCCGCTGCTGTATCACCATTTATATTGAATGTTTCGCCCTTTATTCCAAAACCGATGGGTGCAATAACGGGGATAAAGTCACCCTTTATAAAATTCTGGACTATATCAGTATCAACTTTTTTTATCTTCCCAACAAATCCAAGTTTGGGATTATCTTGCTCACATTCAATCATATTCGCATCTTTTCCGGATAGTCCAACGCCTTTTCCACCTTGGCTGTTAATTGCATTAACTATCGATTTGTTTACATTTCCAGATAGTACCATTTCAACAACTTCCATAGTTTTACCATCTGTTATCCTCTTTCCTTCAGCAAATTTACTTTCAATTTTTAAATCCGATAATACCTTATTAATCATGGGGCCACCGCCATGCACTATCACTGGGTTGACGCCACACTGCTTTATCAAAACAATATCTCGCGCAAAATTTTCCATTGAGGGTTTGCTCGTCATGGCATGACCACCGAGCTTAATAACTATTGTAGAGTCCTCATATCTCTGGATGTATGGTAGGGCTTCGGCCAGCGTGGCTGCCGTTTGCTTAAAATTATTTTCTATTTTACCGTTCATAGCAAAACCTAATGCAATTATAATGCTGATTTGTCAATTGTTTTGATTTAAACCTAAAATTGAGAACATTACGTCTCGAATTTCACTGATACCTCTTTTTTTGATTGCTGATGTAAGAAAAAAATCCGTATTGCAGGCAGGGTGCTCTTTTATTTTGCTATTTATTTGGTCAAGAAGTAGGACCATTTCGTTATTTTTAACTTTATCTATTTTGGTAAGTATTATTTGATAATTCACGGCATAAGTATCCAAAAAAGAGAAAAATTCTCTATCATTATCTTTTATACCGTGCCTCGCATCGACAAGAGTAAATACCCTCTTAAGTGAACGTCTTTCCGCGATATATGACTTTATAAGATTCTGCCAATCTGACCTTTTATCTTTTGACGCTTTTGCGTAACCATAGCCTGGGAGGTCAACGATATAACTACTTTCTCCCAATGAGAAAAAATTTAACTCTTGAGTTCGGCCTGGTGTCTTGGAAGTCCTTGCAAGGTTTCTTCTTTCAAATAGGGCATTGATTAGTGAGGATTTTCCAACATTGGATCTGCCTATGAAGCATACTTCTGCTTCTCTATCTGGAGGCAACCCGTTAATCCCAGCCACTCCTTTTAAAAAAGAGACTTCATTTAATAAAGGTGATTTTGTAATCTATGGCTCCTTGATTAGTTTTCTTTGGAGGCCCCTTCCTTTTTAAAGGAGCTCAGAATATTTCCAAAAATATCTGGTTTCACACCTTGTGATGTCATAATAAAATACTGTTGTGCAAACGTTATAATATTATTTGCTACCCAATAAATTACTAGGCCACTGGAGAACTGCCCAAGAAGGAACATGAAAATCCAGGGCATCCATGCAAAAATCATTTGCTGTGTTTTATCAGTTGGCGCTGGATTAAGCTTCTGTTGCAACCACATTGTTATACCCATAAGTATCGGGTAAACCCCAATAGAAAAAATTACAAGGAAGCTTTCTGGGCCAGGTGGCGAGAATGGCAGCAAGCCAAATAAGTTTAATATAGAGCTAGGATCGGGAGCTGAAAGGTCGGTGATCCATCCTATGAACGGAGCATGCCTTACTTCGATGGTAACAAAAAGGACTTTGTATAATGAGAAGAATATCGGAATTTGCAAGAGTATAGGTAAACAACCGGCAGCAGGATTGACTTTTTCTTTCTTGTACATAGCCATCATCTCTTGCTGTAACTTCATTCTATCATCACCGGCCCTCTTTTTTATTTTCTCCATCTCTGGTTGTAGTTGCTTTAACTTCGACATTGAAACGTAAGATTTATAAGCAAGTGGCAGTAATACTGTCTTTACAACCAACGTAAGAAGAATTATTGCCCACCCCATATTCCCAACAAGCTTATTACAATAATCAAGTAAGGAAAAAATTGGTTTGGTCAAAAAGAAAAACCATCCCCAGTCAACGGTATCAATAAAGTCAGCAAAGTCTGCGTCTTTCTGATAGGTTTTTATCGTATTGACCTCTTTAGCACCCGCGAATAGATATGTTTTTACTTCCGTAGATTGTCCAGACCCAATGCTCTGCAGAGGATGACGAATATCTGCTTGGTAAATATCGTTTGCTTCGTTATATTTGCTAGCCATTTTAAATTTACTTTGTGGTTCTCCGACGAGTGTTGACATCCAATACTTATCGGTAAACCCAATCCAGCCATTTTCTGTGATCTCATAGATTTCAAGATTGGCACGCTCTCTATCGTCGTACTTCTGATCTGTTATATCGTCATAGGATAATTCAACGAGTTCGCCATCGTCGTATCCTACTATCCCTTCATGAAGAATGTAAAAGCCAATAGTTTCGGGAGCGCTATGACGAGCTAATATTCCATAAGCCGCCAAATCAATGGTCGTATTTGATTGATTAAATACGCGTTGTCTTATAGTGAAAAGAAAGTCTTCATCGATGGAGATTTCTCTTTCAAATATTACACCTTTAGGGCTAGTCCATTGCAACGTTATAGGTGTACTGGGTGTAAGCTTTGCACCTTTCGCAAGGTTCCATACTGTACTCGGATTTGGTACATTTTCTCTATCTCGGGATGACCATCCGTAAACGGCGTAATAGTTTTCATTTTCAAACTGAAAAAGCTCAATATTCTTTGAGTTCTCTTCCTGCGTCTCAAAATAATCCAAGAGTTTAAGGTTATCAATTTTACCTCCTCTTAGAGATAATGAGCCTGATAGGCGCGATGTTTCTATTGGTACTCGCGGAACCTCCGCAGATGTATCTTGTTTTTGCTGACTTTGGTTAGTATCAACTTGTACTGGAGTACTAAGGCCGGTACTCTTTTGGTTATCTTCTTGTGTAACTTTTTCTGTAGATTGTTCAGGACTTACTTCCTCTATTGGCTCTGGTGGAAACATTAGCATCCAACCAAGCAGTACTAAAAAACTTAGGGACGTTGCCAATAAAAGGTTCTTATTCTGATCATCCATCTGCTCTGCCTTCTCTTAAATATTCTGCGACTAATATATGGTTACTAATGACTTAATTCAATCGATTTATCGAGTGATGTCTTTTGATTTTTGTTTATTCGGTACAGGATCATAACCGGAGTATCGGCTAAATGGGTGGCATTTGAGTATCCTTTTTATAGAAAGAAATAAACCACAAAAAAAGCCGTGTGTTTTTAAAGCGGTCAAAGCGTATTCTGAGCATGTTGGCTCAAAGCGACAATTCTTTCCAGTTAATGGGCTAATGAAAAGACGATATATGTGAATGGGAAAAGAAATAATTTTTATAAGCATTTATTTAGTTTTCTCCTGGCCATATATCTTTTTTATTCCGGTTTCTATATCATTACAAAGATCGGTAAATTTTACTTTGATAGTTGTGTCCTTTCGTGCAATGAAAATATAATTCGTTTTTTTTATACCGATTTCCTTAAGTATTATTTTTCCTGCCTCTCTTAATCGTCGTTTTGCCCTGTTTCGTTTGATAGCATTTCCAACTTTTTTTGAACATGTAATACCCATCATTACGGATTCATCTGTCTCCACTACTTCATCGGTTCGCATGTAGCTTTGAACGACCACTGATGGCATAGCAGCGTAAGGTGCGTTATTACCTCTAAAAAAATCTCGGCGCTTTTTTATTGTCTGGATATCCATAATTACTCCCTGCAGTCGTCAAGACTACTAGAATATTATGCGGATAACGTCTTTCTACCGCGTGCTCGTCTTCGGTTAAGTATCTTTCTGCCAGCACTTGTTGCAGAACGCAAACGAAAGCCATGGCGACGCTTTCTAACTCGGTTACTGGGTTGATATGTTCTTTTCATAACTAAATTCCTTAAGGACTTATTGATTAATGGAAACGGGCTTTATTGTCAATTGGCTATTTTTAAATAACGATACATTAATATAACAGGATTTGTATTTACAATTCGATAACACCTCAGTAAATTCGCATTACAGCACCGGTAGCTCAGCTGGATAGAGTACCTGACTACGAATCAGGGGGTCGGGGGTTCGAATCCTCCCCGGTGCGCCATTATTACTATCGGACATACGTAGTCTATCGACAGAAAATATTTTCAAAAATACCCTTTGTAATGGGTTTGAGAGAACGCTGAACAAATTACTGACCAAACTGCCCGAGACCTTAGAAACGTATGTCTGAAATAAGAGCGCTAGTGTGCCAATCCGCTTAGAAGTCGCCGCCCTTAGGGTTTGTAATATCTGGATAATGTTTTTGGGGCTGAGAGTTTGGATGAGCATTCTAGAGAAAATGCTCTAAGCTATATGGATGAATTAAAGTAAAATCTAAAGGTCTAATCAAAAGTATTCAGTTCAATTTATCTCTATATTTTATCAACATTGGTTTTAGAAATATGTTTAAATTTTGATTTTTTTATTTTATCCTTAAATTAACAATTGCTTTTGATAACAACATAATAGAAATAGACTTTCTGGGTTTTTTGAGATGTTCTTTGATCAACCTACTCCAGTATGTATAGCTGAAATTTCTGGAAATCATGGGGGAAACTTAACCGTGGCTAAGCGGTTGTTAATGGGTGCGCTGCAATGTGATGCCACATTTGCAAAAATACAAGCTTATACTGCTGATTGTCTGACCCTTCCATCAGATGCACCGGAATTTCGCATAAATAATAAAAGCCAATGGTCCCAATTCGATACTTATTATAATTTATACGACAAGGCTACAACACCACTTCATTGGTTGTCACTTTTGTTGGATTACGGAAAATCAATAAATTTAACCGTTTTCGCTTCTCCTTTTTCAATTAATGCTTTGAATGTCTTAGAGAATTCCAACTGTCCTGCATATAAAATTGCATCTCCTGAAATAACTGATATCCGTCTGATTTCTGCGATTGGTGCAATGCGAAAACCGGTCGCTCTTTCCACTGGTATAGCGAATTGGGAGGATGTTTTAAGAGCAGTCAAAATACTTAGAAAAAAAGGTGTTAAAGAAATTTGTATCATGAATTGTGTATCGGCGTATCCCGCGTCCCTGGAAATGTATCCGCTAGGCTTGATTGGAGATATACTTGAACTGGGGTGTATCCCCGGTATCTCCGATCATACAATAAGCTCTAATCTAGGTGTAGCAGCGGCATCTATGGGGTACCGTGTTTTCGAAAAACATTTTAATATTGAAGAAAACTCTCATGTAGTTGATGCAAGCTTTTCAAGTACTGGAAATGCTTTTAAGGAATATGTGGCCGCGGTAAGAGCGAGTTCTTTTGCTTCAAAAAATGCAGATTTAAGGGTTGTTGATGCGGCAAGAGAGAGTTTTCGAGCGCGTCGCTCAATATTTGCAAAAAATAATATAAAGAAGGGCAGTTTGATCTCAGAGAACGATTTAGCAGTTTGTCGCCCAGGCCATGGTTTGGGAGCGGAGCTTTATTTTGCTATATTAGGAGCGAAAGTATTGCGGGACGTTCAAGCATACGAACCAATAAAGTTGTCTTTTTTAGAGCTCGCAAATGCAGAACTTTAGGGATGATGGTATAGCAGCAGTGATTCCTGCTAGAGCAGGCAGTAAAAGAATTCCAAATAAGAATTTTCGTGTCATTGATGGACAACCAGCTGTAGCGAGAATAATAGACAAGCTTGTTTCTACAAACTTGTTCGACCAAATTATTGTCTCCACTGATTTGAAAAAAATTCCAGATACACTCAAGAAATACAAAGACTATTTTCATTTAAGAGCAGGAAATTTAAGTGATGACCAAACAAGTTTAGTTGAAGTAATGGCCTTTGAAGCAAATAGATTAGCAAGTATGGGTAGCTATAAATATGTGTTGTGCGCTTTACCAACTGCTTTTGCTTTTTCTAAAGATGAAATTTTTCAAAGCTTAAGCTATTTTACTGTAAATAAGAAAGCAGATTACACAACATGTATTAAAACTTTTGAATCTAATATTGAAAGGGCTCTTATCAAAAGAGAAAGTGGTGACTTGAAAATGAAAGTCCCAAAACATTTTTTCAAAAGATCACAAGACTGTGAGAAACTTTACCATGACGTCGGCCAATTTTATTGGGGTAAGGCTGCAGCATGGCAAAGTAGAAAACCTTTTTTTAGTGGCAATACACTTGGCTTCGAACTTGCAAGTAGATTTGTTTTTGATATCGATGAACCGAATGATTGGGTCATGGCAGAACAACTTTTTGAGTGCGGGCTTTGGAGGTAGTCAATAATGAAAGCTGCAGTATTTGGCGGAGGAATAGCTGGTCTTCTGGCAACTTTACAATTATCAAATAGACGTTCGATTTCTGAAGTAATTTTAATCGAAAATGGGCCAAAGTTGGGCGGTTTGCTGGCATCGAATAATTTTGGTGACTTACAAGTAGATATGGGAACCCATTTACTTTCTTCAAATGAATGTGAAGAAATAAATCAAACCTTAGGTTTATACCCAAATAAATTATTGCAAGAAGTTAAATCCTCTATTGGACATGCACTTAATGGAGCGGTTTACAAGACAAATTTTTTAGAAACCAAAAGTATTTTTACAGATGCAGACAAGTTAATTGCACGCCAACTGATAGATAACTCTGTGAAACCTAATATTGCTGATTGTTCTCATGGCACAAAATTTGGCAACCTGCTTAATAATAAATTATTTATCCCTGCCATTTCGCGTTTCGCGAATGTGAGCAAAAGAGAAGTTTCTCTTTTAGACGATTCAGTTTTTTTAGCTGCTGGACTTAAGCGAATTCGTCTTAGTCAAAAAGCACTAAATGAGGATTTGAAGAAAAATTCTCTTTATTGTGACTCACTTTTAGCTACTCATGATGAGTCTGAGGACAGCACGATACTTTATCCAAAAACTGGGGGCATGGGATCATTTATTTCAAACATTGAAAAAAAACTCTTAAAGAGTGAGAAAGTAGAAATTAAACTTGGTTGCAGAGCGACACATTTCAAAATTGTCGGAAATAAGATATCAAGTTTCTCTACTTCAAATGGTGAGAAAGATATCTCTTTAGACCTTGCACTATGGAGCGCCCCTGCACAAATTTTCGGTCAAATTCTCGGTGAGGGTCTGAACACTAAACCGCGCTTCAACGAAATTTGTCTTTTACACATTCGTGGGAAAGGAAGGATTTTATCTGATTTATGCTATTTTTATCAACATGATGGTTTTGGTTGGCGGTATACTCTATACAATAATTTCCGGACTGATTTGCCTTCAGATGAGATCTTAATTGGAGTAGAAATTGTAAGCAGTCCTTCACTTAGAGACGCAATTGCAGATAAAGCCTTAATACGGCTTATTTCTAAGGAACTTGTAGATTTAAATATTGTTGAAAGTTCCTTTTGTGTAAAAGACTATAATTTGCAAAGAATTCCCAATGGTTTTCCAATAATCTGGCGCAAAAATGTAAAACATATGGACAGCTATACTCGTGCTCTCGAAAACAGATTTGCAAACTTAAGTTTTGTGGGGCGACAAGCTAGTGGTGGTTTTTTTATGCGTGATGTACTTAACGAAACATTTAAAAAAGTAAATGATCTAATGCATATAATGGGTCTTTAAATGTTAGTCGCCTGTAACGGAAATAACAAAATTGGTTATGGCCACTTTTTTAGATGCTTAAGTTTTGTGAAATTTTTTTCTGATATAATTGACCAACCGATATTTTTTTTGGGAGACTTCGATAACTTCTGTCGCAAAAGGCTTGTGCAGGAAAAAATATCAGAAATAAGTCACATTCTCGATTTTCTCAAAATGAAGTCGACTAATAAACATAGCCTATTGATCGATAGCTATGATGAGAGCTTTATTAAAAAGTTTCGTAGCTACTCTAAGAATGTAAATGTTTTTGCATTAAATGATAGTTTTTATAATAGTCCTTATACAAACGTGGGTTTGGATATTGATTATATTATCAATGTTCGTGCAAAGGCTGAGATTTACGATAATTTTGACTGTCCCAATAAACTTTTGGGTGTGAAAAATTTTTGGGGGAGTAAAGAGCTTTGGCAAATGAGAAGAATGGTCGAACGAAAAAATTGGTTGCATGATAGATTAAATTTAGCCGTTTGTTTTGGAGGTGGTATAACTAGTTTTAGTGATCTGATGATCAGTGCACTCGAAGTTTTTCCAACAATACCCACTATAAAAAAGCGTTTTTTTTATATAACTGAATGCCAATTTAAGTCTTTGAAACACTCTAAACCGGCTGTAATTGAAAAATATGATATGCAAGTATTTGAATCGAACGTTTACAAACTTCTTTTAAAGAGTGATTTATTGTTGAATTCAGGGGGGCTAATAAAGTATGAAGCTGCTCTCGCAGGCCGTTTGCCGATCTGTGTAGGGGGAACTCCTTTACAAAATGAAGATAACAAAAATTTTTGTGCATTAGGACTTGGTTTATGTTTTAATCATAAAAAGGAGCTTTATGAGCTTTCTAGTGAGTCTCTTGAAAGTCGGATACAGTTATTCTTCCGAGCTTCAAAGAAGGCCTTTGACGAAACAAACTTAGTAAATGCGAGGCGTTTTGTATATGAAGGAACAAGGCATAATTCGTACTCAAAGAGAAATCTATAGTAAAAATTTTATTGATAACCCGCGAGGGCCAGCAGCAACATTCAATCAAACAAAATCACATCAAGATTTGCGCTATTCTAAGTTGTTTCATTGGATAAATTTTCCTGTTGAAAAATTGTCTGTTTTCGATGTTGGCTGTGGGATTGGTGAACTGAATGATTGGCTTCGGCTGCGTGTTGAGCATTTGAATTATTGTGGAAATGATATCGTGCCCGAAATGGTAAATGTAGCTCGAGAAAAAAACCCCAATTGTGAAATTCGGGGTCAAGACCTCCTAAGTGATCCACAACTTCCTAAGGCCGATATTTATTGTCTATCGGGCGTATTTAATTTTCACGGCGGAACGAAAACAGACGAATGGAGTGAATACTGTCGCTCCATGATACGTAAAATGTTTAAACATGCTGAAATAGGAATTTGTTTCAATGGCTTATCAACCTCAGCTGATTACTTTGATCGGGATATGTTTTATTCCTGCCCAACAGAATGGCTAAATTTTTTAAGTGAAGAATGTACTAGATTTATCGGACTTAAAGCAGATTATGCACTATTTGAGTATTCAATTTACGCTTTAAAGCCTGAATGGGTCCGCTCTTGCTCACTTCCAGAGCTAAAGAGATATGTGAAACTTTAGTTGCCTCCATGTATGTTTTGGGATCAAGAGCGTTATCTATTTTAGGAAACTTTTTAATTTGTAATAGAATTCAAAAAGTTTTTCTACCAGCTAACTGTTGCCCAGTAGTTTATGCTTTATTAGGCTCACTTGATATAAAAGTACAAACATTAGATTTAACTCCAAACCTCCGAAACTTAAACATGAGACCTTTAAAAAATTTCTTGGCAAAAAATTCAAATGAAGTCACCGCGTTACTTTTGGCACATACATATGGAGCCTTGAGCGACTTTAATGAGTCAAATACCCGGTGGCTTCGAACAGCTGGGCTAACCTATATAATCGACGATCGATGTCTTTGTATTCCAAAGTTCGAAAACTTTTGGGCTGATTTAACATTATTCAGTTTTGGATATTCAAAGTTTATTCAATTAAATCAAAGCGGCGCTGTCGCCTTCGTAAAAAAGCCTTCAACCTACAAGCGCCTCTCTTGGAAGTATAACAAAAAATCTTATGAAGTAGTAGATCAGGCTCTAAGGAGACATCATAATCCCTATACGGTTGGTAAAAACATTGGAAACCTTTCTTGGGTTTCAAATGAGGAGGAAAAATTGAACTTGAGTGTAGACTGGATTTTAAAAACTATTCCTATTTTAGTAGAGCAAACCTTAGAAAAAAAAATAATTCTTAACACCATATACCGAGGTCAATTGGGATCTGAAACTGAAATCGATATTTTAGATGATCGATTTAATTTTTGGCGCTTTAACATTTTGATCGATGACAGCGCACTGGTATTAAAGAAAATTTTTAACGCTGGGTTATTTGCAAGTGATCATTATAGAACATATGATAGATCGTGCCAAATTAGTACTGATTTATCAAAAAATGTTATAAATCTTTTTAATGGAATGACCCAAACCAAAGAGTTTTGTCTTGCCTGCTGTGACATAATTCTAAAAGGAACAAAAGGTGAAAAAGCCAGTAAGGTCATATGATAAACAGAAAATTATAGTTTTGGGCGGTGGAATACAACAAGCGAGGTGTATTGAAAGGTGCCAAAAACTTGGTTATTATGTTGTTTGCTTTGATAAAGAGGAAGCCTGCATCGGTAAAAGGGTAGCTGATGACTTTTTTGCCGTTTCTATAGATGATTTTGATGAAGTATCGCTTCGTGTAACTAAGTTAGTCAATGTAATAGCAATAATGGCGCCTGCCTCTGAAATCGGTAATTTAACGGCTAGCAAGATAGCTGCTAAACAAGGATATATCTATAATAGTCCCTCAGTTGTGGAAATGACACGCAATAAGTCTGAGATGCGAAAAAGAATGGCTTCTATAGGGTTAAAGAACCCAAATTACGTTATTATTTCTTCTGAGCATTTATTGAACGATTCTCTTTCTAAAAAAAAAGAATCTATGATTTTATTTCCTTGCATCGTAAAGCCAGTGGATAGTTCCGCTGGACGAGGAATATCTATTTGCAACTCTAACGTTGATCTGCCCCACTCTATTGAATACGCGTTAAATGAGTCATCACAAGGTTTTGTTATTATCGAGAGCTTGCTTGCGGGCAGACAATTTAGTATAGAAACGCTCAGTTACAGTGGCCAACATAAAGTCGTAGCTATTGCTTCACAAACTATGGATCCAACTGAAATGCAAGTTGAAACTGGACATATTTTACCTGCTCCAATTTCACAAGAGTTAAATTCGTCAATAACTGAATATGTCCTTACATTACTCAACGGATTTGACATTCAAACTGGAGCTTGTCACGTCGAGGTCAGAATTGTTGAAGATGAAATATATACGCTTGATTTTGCTTCTCGAATGGGAGGATGGAGAGATCTTATGATTGAGTGTGCATTTGGCAAAGGCTATATTGATGCATTTATAAAGTCGCATATTCCAGGAGAGAAATTAGACTCAATTTTTATTTATGAGAATAATAATATTTGTCTTCCCGAATTTTGTGTCGCTAGAATGGCGTTTACGTTGAATGACCAACTATTAATTGATGATCTGATGAAATCAGGAGAATGCGAGTTCCAATGCGTTGATAAATTTTTTCTCGAAAAAAATCAGGGTAACCCTAAACGTTCTCTCTCAAATTCTGCAGGTCATTTTTTGTATAAATCAAACATTGAAAAAGAACAAATACTTGTCTCAAAGTTTGATTGCCCTAATTTGCTAGAAGATTTAAACTACCTCCCCGGTAAGCCATAAAAAAACACTATTTATTCTAAAAATTTATGTCATCACAACTTATATTTTCCATAAAAGATGCGCTCGTTCGATATAAAGAGATACCCGTATTTGAAGACCTTACGTTGAATATACATCAGGGTAGCCGTATCGCTTTGGTAGGAAAAAATGGTGCAGGTAAATCAACAATTATGAATATTATAACGGGTGTTAAGTCACTGGATGAAGGAGAACGCTGGGAAAATCCTGGAACAACAATAGGGTATTTAGTCCAAGACTTTCAACCCAATGAAAAAGAAACAGTATTTGATTTTATTTTTAATAATATTAAAGGTGAGGATCGAGAACTCTATCAATATAAAGTGGATATTGCCGCCGAAGCACTTGACTTGGATGTAAAAAAACGCATGACAATGCTATCTGGAGGCCAGCTTAGAAGAGCGGGATTGGCAAAAGCCTTTGTGGAAGAGCCCGATATTCTTTTGCTTGATGAACCAACGAACCATTTAGACCTTGAAGCAATTAGTTGGCTCGAGGGTTATCTTAATAATTATCAAGGTGCGATACTCTGCATTTCCCATGACAAACGCTTCTTAGAAAATATAACCAACAAGGTATTTTGGTTGGATAGAGGAAAACTCAAGGTCAGTCCAAAAGGGTTTAAGGTTTTTGATGAATGGTCAACTATGCTCTTAGAGCAAGAGGAACGCGAACTTCAAAAAAGAAAACAAATCGTAGCCCAGGAGGTAGAGTGGGCATCCCGCGGTGTTAAAGCGCGCGTAAAAAGAAATGTACGACGCCTAAGTCAGGTACGTGAAATGAGAGATAGGTTAAAGGCCGACGAGTCAGCTTATCGTCGTGCAACAAAAAAAATAAGTTATGAACCAATCAAAGACCTTGATAATCACACGAAAGTCATTTGTGAGTTTTATAATGTACATAAATCATTTCAGAATGATGAAGAAACAATTAATATACTCAATGGTTTTAATATCCGTATTAAGAGAGGGGATCGCATTGGAATAATTGGTAAAAATGGATCAGGGAAATCAACCTTTTTAAAACTTATTCTTAATGAATTAAAAGCTGATCGTGGAAGCGTGAAAGTACAAAAGACAATTGAGTTTTCATACTTTGATCAAAATAGAAGTGATTTGAGACCAAACGATCGATTGAAAGATGTCATGGCTCCCAATGGAGGTGACTACGTTGATGTCAGAGGCAAGACGCGGCATATCTATGGTTATTTGAAAGACTTTATGTTTGATTCAAGCGTCGTGCTAGATAAAGTGGTGACACTGTCGGGCGGCCAAAAAAATCGTTTAAAACTTGCAAAAATTTTAGCTGATCCAAAAACGTGTCTTATTCTTGACGAACCCACAAATGATCTCGATATGGAAACGCTGGATATGCTTGAAGAGATTCTTATCAATTATGAGGGTACTTTATTATTGGTTTCACATGACCGCGACTTTTTAGATCAGACGGTAACTAAAGTTTTGGCATTTGAGGGAGATGGAAAAATTGAAGAGTGTATCGGAGGGTATTCTGATTATCTTAATCAAAAGAGGTCCCAGCCGAAAAAAAATGGTAATAAGAAGGAAAATATCAAGCAGGTAAAAGAAGTAGAAACGAAAAAAGATTACACTGGAACCAAGAAACTAACCTACAAGCTTGAATATGAATTGAAAAATCTTCCTAAGCAAATTGAAGTTAAAGAAGCCGAGATTAAAATACTCACAGAAAAGTTATCCGATGGAGATTTTTATAAAAGTGATCCTGACGGTTTTGTCGAAATGACCAAGGAACTCAAACTGGCGAAAGATCAATTGGAAGAGTACGAAGAGCGTTGGCTTGAATTGGAAGAACTAAGTCAATAACGTATAAAAGAATTATAAGGTCAACAATAGCGTAATTGTAACGGTTATGCTTGAAACAATAGTTGTTATGGTTATAGCAGCAGCACTTTCATTAGAAAATGTTTTGTAATAATTTGCTAAAACGAAAACATTTGCGGCAACCGGTAAGCTTGCGCAAACAATTGCTGTTTTAACCCACATGGGATCGATACCACTTTGAAATTGAAAAATAATAAATATCAATATCGGATGCACTACAAGTTTTATTAAAGTTATAAGAAACAAAACACTCTTTTGATTTTTGATAGACGTGACATTTAATGAGACGCCAAGTGCGATCAAAGCAACGGCAGTTGCTGATGCCGCAACAATCGAAAGTGTTCTGTCAATTGCCGTTGTTAATTTTATATCAGCAATTGAAAAAATAAAGGCCACAAAAACAGACATCATAAGTGGGTTGTAAACGAAGCGCTTAATTACTTCTTTTCCCAGCTCTTCCAGGCTGGTTTTTCTATTCTCTGTTAATTTGTAAAATATTAGAGTGCTTAATAAAACAAACGTATCAGCCAATAGGATCAAGGCTAAAGGTATTGCAGCCTCCGTGCCGAAAGCTAAAATGCATAAGGGTACACCTATATACCCATAATTAGGATAAGCGGCATTTAGACCAAATATTGCTTTCTCCATTGTCTTAAGTTTTATCACAAGCCCAAAAATATAGGTGATTCCAAAGATCGATATTGTTACGATCTCGTAACTGAAAATGAAATTTAAGTTTAAGCTTTTACTGGCATTGCCCGAAAGGATACTTGTGAACATAAGTGGGGGTAGCAAAATATAAAAAGCAAACTTTGACAAGACAGTACCATCCCGTTCTGACATGAACTGAATTTTTTTCAATAAGTAGCCGATACCAATTAAAGAAAACATTGGAATAGTTAAATTTAAGACATCAGTCATTAATCACTCGATCTGAAGGGAACTGTAAGTTTTTGCATTATCAAAATAGCCAAAAGGAATAACACCACAATCAATAAACTAGTCTTTAGTATTTCAAAATAAAATACTTGTACACAGTTAAAGAGAGAAACAGAAAAGCGATTGACACTGATGCACCTATTTATCAGTTCAAAGAACTCAATTAAAAATAATATCAAAAAAAGGCAACTTAAAATAAAGCAGATAAAGGCAATGAAATAGGTAAAATAACTCACATACTTAGACATTGCCTAAAAATTAAAAATTGTCGCTTCTTTAGAAAGTTTAACAAAAACTTCTTCTACCTCAGCTTTAGACAAGCTTTTAACAATTCCGTTTGAAACCTCCTCTCGGCTCCACATCCATGTTTTAACGGGGTCGTCTTTCATAGCCCATGCAGGAAATAATCGTTTATCAACATTTTGATCGAGTAGGTGGTAAATGTTAATATGGCGATCATCATTTTGTATTGCGGCATAAGTGCTTTTTACTTGCTGTTCGGGGCCCTCCAGAAGCTGAAGAAAAATATCAGAACGACAAATTAAGGCGCCAGTGATATCCCTTTTTCTATTGTTTGCTCTTGAAGCAATTAGTATAGCTGATAAAATTTCCAAATTATATCCGAAGGGTTGTGAGCAATAAACGAGCTGCATTAGTTTCATTAGAGTTTCCTTGTCAACTTATAAACCCAGTATCCTACAGTTTCGTGTATATAGATACGCCAAAGATTAATACTACCTTGCATGTTTCCTGGACCCCAGTATATCGAGTTTGCCGTTCGGAAATCAACAGGTATCGGTTTGAAGTTCATCTCAGGGAATTCTTTCTCAAAGGTGGCGATAGCTCTTTTCATATGGCTAGCTGAAGTTACGATACCCCACTTTTTAATTTTAAGCCTGTAAATGATCTCCTTACTGTAAACAGCATTTTCAAAAGTATTTCGTGAGCGATTTTCAAACAGAATATTAGTGGAATCTGTATTTAAAGCTTCAATTAATTGCTCTATTATCTCCGACTCTGATAGTCCTTCGTGGAATATTTTTCCAGAAAAGCCTGTAAAAATGATAGTTCCCTCAGGTTTTTGTTTAAGAAATTCTAATCCCTTTAATATCCTCTCCGAACCCTCTCCTAACGTGTAATCATTTCTGTCTTGAGCGACTTTACCTGAACCAGCTCCTCCACCCAATATAACTAAGCCTTCTAATTCAAGAAAAACTCTCTCATTATAGACATGTGGATCTTCAATAGTTTTTAAAAGAAATTCAGGTAAGGGTTTGTATAACAATATGAACCAAAAAAGAATAAACCAAAACGTGCCTGTAAATTTCGTTCGCTTTGCTCTAGAAACAATAACAATAAATAGAAGAAATGTAATTAGTAGGAGATTTAGAGGATCTAAAAAAAAACTAAATATTTTTGAAAAAATAAAAAACAAGTAATCAGCTCTTTACTAAAAACTTATAAGAAAGTTCTTCAAAATATTCAAAACCTTTGAGCAGAGAGGGCGTATAGCAGGGGAGTATTTGTGTCAGGAAAACGCCAGCTATATCGTTTCTGTAATCTATCCAAAAGTAGGTATTTAGCACGCCGGCCCAGCTTCCACTTCCCGCTTCGCGTCTTTTCGGTATTGGTTCCTTATTTAAAATAAGACCATAGCCCCATCGCATTTCAATATCAGGATTTATATCATAATCTAGTGCTAAGTTTTTATTGAAACTTTTTAGAGGTGTAATCGCCAAATTGCCTATTTGATTTCTAAACATATATGAAACAGTAGAGTCTTCTCGATCAGATTTCATAACTTTCAAAAAAAACTGAAGGATCTTCAAATAGTCACTCAAGGTAGATGTAATTCCACCACCACCATAGTGGAATGGGTTGAAGCCCAAAGTAATCTTGGTAGAAATGTCTGAGTAAGAACCCTCCGCGTCTCTAAAATATACTGGGGCCAGGATCTCTTTACTGGAATGCTCTGGATCAAAAGAAGTCTGCTTTAAGCCTAAAGGATTACATAGATACTTTTTTAAATTTTCATCCAGAGTTAATCCACTTATGGCTTCTATAGCCTTGCCAAGCCAGCCATAAGAAATGCCATAACCCCATTGGCTGCCAGGCGTAAAAACTAATGGAGCTTTGAGAAATGCGTCATCCCCATTTTTCATTGGGGCTACTTTTTTTTTTGATACCAGCTCCGATACTAATGGATCGTGATGTTCATATGCATTTCCAGATGTACAGCTTAATAGGTGATGGAAAGAAATAGGTACATCATTTTTTTTATAATTAATTGTCTCTCCCTCTTTATACGCAATTTTTAACTTATTAATTTCAGGAAGATAATTGCCAACGCTTTCATGAAGGTCAATTCTATAATCATCAAGTAGAGCTAATGTAAGATAGGCGGTTAGAGGCTTAGTCATCGATGCCATTCGAAATAGGGGGCTTTTATTTTGAGATAAATTTTGAAACTTTGGATTTCTAAAAATAGATTCAAGAGAAATCGAGTCACTAGTTGTTAAACCATAATCAACAAATGGTATATTCAACTTCAGAAACGTTGAGTTGATCTCCTTCTCGAAGCTATCCATTGGATTGGGGGGATTTCAATTTATTTGAAATCTCAACAGTTCTCTGCATCTGTCTTAGGACAGGCTTCTCGATCAACTTTCCATCGACCATCACAAGACCAGTATTTGCCTCTTCAAAAATGCTTAATATCCGTGCAGCTTTTTTTACTTCTTCATCATTAGGAGAAAATATATCATTAATTATTGGAACCTGTTTTGGATTAATGGAACCTTTCCCTGTGAAACCCAAGTTGCGTGCTTGCTCACAGTAGCGTTTAAGGCCATCACTGTCGCTGAGATCTAGATAAGGTCCGTCTATCGCATCAAGACCTTCTTTTGCGGCTGCATGAACCACTCTTGAACGAGCGTACAATAAATCTTCCCACGTCAATTTACATCGAAGCTCTGCTGCCATATCAATAAGTCCAAAAAATAGAGTTTTTATTCTTTTACTAGCGGCTGCAATTTTGAAGACATTTTCTAAACCTTTATTTGTCTCTATAATAGGGTGAAGGTCACAGTCTTTATTTGCTTCTGATAATAGATCGTCCACTATGATAATTTCTTCAGCATCCATCACTTTGGGGAGCATTAAAGCTGGAGGCGGGCATTCACTTTTCAAAACAGCATGTAAGTCTTCTAATCCAAATTGTGTGCGAATACTATTGATTCTAAGAATACGCTCAACGTTTTCAAATCCCTTATCATTCTTAAACAGATTTAAGGCATGCGTCCTAGCCTTAGATTTATCATGAGGTGCGATTCCATCCTCCAATTCTACACAAACCATATCAACACCGCACGCCAGAGCTTTCGGAAACATTTCAGGTTTTAATCCAGGCGTAAAAATAAAACTTCGTCTCGCTCTATTAGTCAAAATTATTCTCCTTTGGTATATAGCTTCTTTAGCTCTGAATCTGAGTCTAGAGCTCTATCAGACCATTTTTCGAAGACGCGCTTGATTTTTCCGGCTGGGAGATTTAATTGAGCCATGGGTATCCCACCATTTACTACCTCCCCGTAATATTCAATTAGATTACCATCAAATTGGAAATAGGCCATGCCGGGTACAGCTACTTTTAGGTTTTCAGAACCGATCAGTGTCGAGGTAAAAGAGAACCTATACCTGGCGTACCCTCTACTATTATTGTTAATAAGGTCGTACATTTCCCAAGAAAAATTTTTAGCATCTCTATGAAAATGAGTTGGAAGCATCATAGCAATATTCCTTCTTCCCTTAAATTCACCATAAATATAGTCGTCATAGACTCCATCGACAGTAAACAGAGAGGCTAGTTTTTCTCCATCGTTATTTTCAACTGCGGTTGTAAAAGTTTTTACAATTTCACTAAATTCCAAAGTTTAGACCTCCAACACAGATCTTAACAAGGGAAGTCAAATACTTATAGGGAAAAATTATATTTATGTTGTATGATTACTAAAGTACTAATTTTGAATTATTAAAGAGGGGCAATAATGCGATTTGAGACAATTACTTTCGAGACTAAAGATAGAGTCGGAATACTTACGATGAATAGGCCTGATGAAGCGAATGCATTGAACGCTCAGATGGCTAAGGAGTTATTTGAGATATCGGTATTGTGCTCAAGAGACAAAAACTTGGGTGCTCTGATTGTTACAGCAAATGGTAAAATGTTCAACGCTGGAGGCGACCTAAAGGAATTTGATAATCCTCCAGGAGGTAGACAGGATGAACATCTCAGTCGTGTTGCGTCCGATCTTCATAACGCAATTATACGTTTTCAATATATGGATCCACCTGTAATTATGGCTATCAATGGAACTGCTGCAGGTGGGGGCTTTTCTCTCGCTCTGTCAGGAGACTACATTTTGGCATCGGATAAAGCAAAATTCGTCTCAGCGTATACCGCTTCAGGGCTAACTCCTGACGGATCATCTACGTATTTTTTGGCTAAACATGTCGGACTACTTAGAGCCAAAGAAATCTTTCTCACAAATAGAACGTTGTCTGCAGATGAGGCCAAGCAATGGGGTTTTGTAACTGAGGTAGTAGCTCACGATAACTTAGCCACAAAGGCAAATGAGTTAGCAATTCAACTTGCATCCGGACCGACTAAGGCCTATGGAGGAGTGAAGAAAATGCTTTTATCATCCTTTTCATCTCCCATAGAGTCGCAACTTGACAACGAGACCCGACATATTGTTGGCACAATGGACACTCATGACGGTCCTCATGGACTAAATGCGTTTCTTAATAAGGAAAGGCCTAGGTTTACAGGTAGTTAACTTTTTATCCGGTTAATTTTGTCTCGGCCCGCGTAACGAGATAAATACCGCCTATCACCAGTAGCCCTGCTAGAAATAATGCGCTTGATAGTTGTTCTGATAAAAGTAACCATCCGAAAAAGATACCCATAATTGGGGTTAGAAAAGAAAAACTTGCTACGGTAGTTGCAGAATAGCGCTTGAAAAGCCAGACCCAGAATATAAAACCTATCGAAGCAAATAAGACTTGGAATGAAAAACCCGCATAATGCAATAGTGTAAGTTCTCTCACGAAGTCTCCATAGAACATTGAAAGAATGATCAGCATAGGGGCAGATACAAGGAAAGCATAAAACATTAACGTATCAGGTGACTCTGCACTAACCCTGGAATTTTTTGAATAAAACGCAAAGTAAGCCCAGCCAATAGACCCCAATAGCGCGCAGAGATCGCCGATAATAGAAGCTCTTAATCCTCCAGATGCTGTTGAAGAGCTTACGGAAATAATCACCCCGATAATGGCCGCAAAAAGCCCAATTGTTTTGCCCATGGATAACTTATCATTTTTTAGTAAAAAATGGTTCATGAGTGCTAACCAAATTGGCATAGTATAGAACATGATTGTTACTCTAATAACAGAAGTCAGATCCAGGGCAATGTAGAGGAACATAAATTCAGCCCCAAAAATCACACCGTAGAATAGGATAGCTGGTAGTAAGCTTTTCTCTACTTTAATCCTTTTGTTCGTTAAATACAGCCAAAGCAATATAAGAAAGGCGGCAAATAAAGATCTTAGACCAGCGCAAAAAACAGGTTGCAAGCCATCATTTACGACCTTCATTACAACTTGATTATAACCAGAGATTAACGAAAAAAAACAAAGGCCAGCTATGCCAAAAGTATCAAGATTTCGTGACTCAATTTTCAATGTACTAAACTAAAACTAACTACCATTTCGTTACTATATAAAAGTTTTGACACATTACCTATAACAAAATATGTATTGTTTTGTGTTACTGCAGGATATTTGTTTAACACCGGTTTTATACTAAAATACAGGAAACATTTTGAACGCAACAATACCTTATTATCCAGATAGTTTTTATTCATTAACGCGCTTAATCATAACTCTATTTATCGCTATAGTCGGAAATGCTGGAATGTGGGGCATTGTAGTTATTATGCCTAATCTCGGAGAGGAATTTCAGGTAACGCGATCGGTGTTATCTATCCCCTATACATTAACAATGCTTGGCTTCGCATTAGGAAATGTTTTTTTAGGTCGGATCGTCGATCGATTTGGCATAACAAAAGCTATAATTTTGGCGTCACTATTAAATGCATTTGGTTATGTTTGTGCATCAATTTTTGATTCATTCCTTGCGTTAGCATTTTTTCATCTTTTTATAGGGATAGGAACAGCCGTGAGTTTTGGGCCTTTGTTAGCAGATATTTCTCTTTGGTTTAAAAAGTATCGCGGTATCGCTGTCGCAATTACTGCTAGTGGAAATTATATTTCTGGTGCTATTTTTCCTATTTTGCTTGGAGATTTAATAAGTGATTATGGATGGAGACTATCTTATTTCTTACTAGCCTTATCATGCATAATAATAATCTTACCCGCATCATTTTTTCTGCGTAGACGTTTGGATAAAAAATTTAGTGATGAGCAAGAAAAACTAGCGAGTGAAATGTCAATTTCCTCCCGTTTTAAACCTTTGACCCTTCAAATAATTCTTAGCATTGCAGGGATTTGCTGTTGTGTCGCTATGTCAATGCCACAAATTCACTTAGTTACAATGTGTGTCGACCTTGGTTATGGGTCGCAAGTTGGAGCTGAAATGTTATCTTTAATGCTATTGGGGGGTGTAATATCAAGACTAATATCAGGTGTTTTGGTTGATTTTATTGGTGGCGTAAAGACTTTATTATTAGGCTCATCGCTTCAATGTATTGGATTAGTTTTATACTACCCTACAACTGAGATGAGTTCTCTTTATATAGTGAGCTTAATTTTTGGTTTGTCCCAAGGTGGTATTGTTCCAAGTTATGCAATTATTGTAAGGGAATACATGCCGCCGCAAGAGGCAGGAGCACGTGTAGGAATCGTTATAATGGCAACAGTTATCGGTATGGCTTTTGGGGGCTGGATTTCTGGAGTGATTTTTGATGCGACTAACTCTTATCAGCTTGCTATTCTAAATGGAATAATGTGGAACTTAATAAATATACTGATAGTAGGTTCACTGCTATTTTTTGGGACGTCCACGCCAGTTACAAGAAAGACAGCCTAACAGTATTTTTCAGGTCCAAACCACTGGCCAGTTGAATAGCGATCACCATGTGCCCATCCAACAGGTAATATATTTTCAATATCTCTCATGTTACTGTCTGTGAGTTTCAGCTCACAACCATCTATCATTTCTTTTAGATGAGTTACTGACCTCGTTCCAGGTATAGGGAGAACATGCGTATCCACCTTTAAAAGCCAAGCAATTGCAAGACCTGATGCTTTACACCCAAGATCCGCAGCATATTCACGAAATTTTTGTGTGGCTTGTATATTACTAGAAAGATTCGGTTCTATAAATCGAGGGTTTGCTTTAAGAAACTCCATTTTTTCAACCGTTTCCGAATTATGTGGCTTATCTGTTAAGAGGCTTCTCCCGATGGGACTAAATGCCACGAGCGATGTACCTAGACTTTTTGTTCTTTGTACGAGACCTAGTTCTGGATATCGTGTGCTTAAAGAATATTCTGACTGTACAGCACCGACGGGATGAATTGATGCTGCTTTTTCCAATGAAGTTGGAGCAATTTCTGAAAAACCAAATTGCTTGATTTTTCCTTCCTTTATAAACTCAACTAAAGTTTCTGTTACTTCTTCAATTGGTCTATCTGCTTCTCTTCGATGGACATAATAAAGTTCAACGCAGTCGACCCCAAGTCGTCTAAGCGAATTATTTAATTCTTCGGTTAAAAATTCTTTTGAATTATCAAAAACGACGGTGCCCTTATCATCAAAATTTTTTCTGTCTATACCACCCTTTGTTGCTATTTTGAAAAATTGCCTATCTTTTGGGTTCAAGGTATTTAAGAACTGCCCTATTCTTTCTTCAGATAGGCCCATTCCATAAACTTTTGCAGTATCAATATGATCTATTCCGTTATCGAGAGCCATTTTTAAAATCGCATGGCTTTCTTGTGTATTTGTGGGACCATAAAAGTCAGAAAAGGACATCGCACCTATACCCAGTGCACCAACCTTCGTTCCTGTATTGCCAAGATTTCTTTTTTCCATTATGTTTCCCTCACATGGTTTAGTAACATTTTTTCATAGTGTTTATTAATCAGAGATCTAATGTTTGACAACAATTTTTTGGGAAAATTTATGAGCTGGAGAATTTATTTATCAGGGGAAATTCATACAAATTGGAGAGATGAGCTAAAATTAGCAGCAAATGAAGCTAACCTAAAGGTAGAGTTTTTGGCACCTGAAACTGATCACGATCTTTCTGACAACTCTGGAGCTGATATACTAGGAAGTGAGGATAAAAGATTCTGGCATGATCATAAGGGTGCAAAAATTAACTCTATAAGAATAAGAAGAAATATTGAAAGCGCGGATCTTGTGGTAGTAAAATTTGGAGAAAAATATAAACAGTGGAATGCAGCTTTTGATGCAGGATACTCTGCTGCTAAAGGCAAATCGCTAATCATTATGCATGAAGATGATCATCAACATGCACTTAAGGAGATAGATGCTACTGCATTGGCTGTGGTTCAAAACAATCAGCAGTTAATAGAAGTTCTGAAATATGTCACGAAAAAGTAAATATCTTCTATTTGCATGCAAATTTTTGATTATGACTTTGTTTAAGGTAAGCTTAATTATGGCGTCAGAAAAACCATTTGAGACCTTTGACCCAAATAAAAATAGAAATTGGTCGTTTTTTACTGATGGCGTGATGGGTGGTGTATCAAGTGGAAAGGCGTTTTTTGGAAAAAGCGGATCAGATAATTTTGTACGTCTTGAGGGAAGAGTTTCAACAGCTAATAACGGTGGATTTATACAAATTAGACATAGCTTAGAAAAATACCTTAATAATGATATTAAGGGCATTTCTCTTAAGGTTAGAGGGAATGGAGAGAAGTATTATGTCTTTGTAAGAACAACCTCAACCCTACTTCCTTGGCAATTTTACAATGCGGCTTTTAAGACTTCAAAAAACTGGAGGGTTATAAAGATAAACTTTGATGCATTTCAACCTTCAAGCAGTTTTCTCAGGAAAACGATAAAAAGTTCATCTATCAAAAGTATAGGGATAGTCGCCTATGGTCGTGACCATGAGGCAAAAGTTGACATATCTGAAATTTACTTCTTTAAATAATAATTAAAAAATTTCACTCTTTGTCGTTAATTAGTTTTCAAGGAGATATTATTATGAGAATAGCTGCAGTTTTTGTCTTTATATTCATTTTGGGTTGTGCTTATAACCCTCAGTTGCCTAACGTAACTAACGCAAATGGAACTAGTGCTTCAGGAAAGATGTCCCAAGGAACTATACCTGCTCGAGGGGTGGGTCATGTGTCTGTGCATCCAGATTTAAATTTAAGGATGAATAGTTCATGTACAAAAGTCATGAAGATCAGCTTTGGACAAACGCAAGATTATCGTAGTGTTATGACCGAATTAAAGAACAGAGCTTTAATTATGGGTGGTAACTCTGTTTCTTTGGTCGAGTGGTTTGAAAATAACAACACCACTGGATATGTTGGAAACATATACTTATGTAAGAAGAAAACCTATCACATCCACCCACATCCTGCATGATAAGTTTAATCAGACATTTTTAGCGCATCTATGAAAGCTTGTTGAGGGATTTCCACTCGTCCGAATTGGCGCATTTTCTTTTTACCAGCCTTTTGTTTCTCAAGTAACTTTCTTTTTCTCGTAATATCACCCCCATAACATTTAGCAGTAACATCTTTTCTGAGAGCAGATATTGTTTCTCTCGCTATTACTCGGCCTCCAATGGCTGCTTGGATAGGGACTTTGAATAAGTGCTGTGGAATTAGCCCCTTAAGCTTCTCACACAAACTACGTCCACGACTCTCTGCCTTGGATCTATGCACCATCATTGAAAGAGCATCAACGGGTTCGTCATTAACAAGAATTTGCATCTTTACTAAATTATCCTCTTGATAGCCCTCAATTTGGTAGTCAAAGCTTGCGTATCCTTTTGTTACTGACTTTAGTTTGTCATAAAAATCAAAAACTACCTCATTTAGAGGTAAGTCATATATAGTCATGGCGCGACTACCAACATAGGTTAAGTCTTTCTGGGTACCTCGTCTTTCCTGACAAAGTTTCAGTACATCTCCCAGATAGTCATCTGGAACCAAAATTGTTGCCTTAATCCGGGGTTCCTTTATGCAAGTGATTTTGGAGGCATCTGGAAGGTCCGCGGGATTGTGAATATTC
Organism: uncultured Alphaproteobacteria bacterium; assembly: GCA_902596985.1. Lineage (GTDB taxonomy): Bacteria > Pseudomonadota > Alphaproteobacteria > Rhodobacterales > Rhodobacteraceae > CACIJG01. The sequence goes on along the minus strand of CACJWR010000006.1, from coordinate 5,148 downwards.
AGCAATTGATTGTCAGTAGTCTCAACACTGTATACGACGCTTGGAGCAGTCGTGATTAAATCAATATTAAACTCACGCTCTATTCGATCTCTTATGACCTCGAGGTGTAGCAATCCAAGAAAACCACATCGAAATCCAAACCCTAAAGCTAATGAAGTTTCGATCTCAAAGGTAAATGAGGAATCGTTTAACGCCAATTTTTCGATAGATTCTCTCAGGTTTTCAAATTCGGAACTGTCAACAGGGAAAAAACCGCAAAATACAACTGGTTTTGCCGGTTCATATCCGGCAAGGGGTTCACTACAAGGTCTTCCTTCATGCGTTATAGTATCTCCCACACGCGTATCCCTGACTTGCTTTATAGAGGCAGTAAACACCCCTATCTCCCCAGCGGATAAAAAATCTACATTTTGAATTTTTGGTTTCAAGATACCTACTGAATCTATGGTATACTTGGCTCCGCTCTGCATCATTATTATTTTGTCACCTTTTTTTAGAATTCCATCAACCATTCGTATCATAACCACTACACCTAGGTAGCTGTCATACCAACTGTCTATCAGCATAGCTTTAAGGGGACTTTTGTGAACTCCATTTGGGTGAGGTAGTGAAGTCACAATTGCTTCTAACACTTCATCAATTCCTTGGCCAGTTTTTGCAGATATTTGCAGTGCGCATGAGGCGTCTAGACCAATAACTTCTTCTATTTGTTGTGCAACTCTATTACAATCGGAGGCAGGCAGGTCTACTTTATTAAGAATTGGAAAGATTTCGTGATCAGCCTCTAAGGCGGTATATACATTAGCTAAAGTTTGGGCTTCAACACCTTGACTCGCATCGACTACTAGCAAAGAACCTTCTACAGCTCGCATCGAGCGGGAAACCTCATAAGAAAAGTCAACATGTCCGGGAGTATCAATCAAATTCAGTATGTATTCTTCACCATCCTTAGCTTTGTAAGATAAGCGGACCGAGTTGGCTTTTATCGTAATTCCACGTTCTCTTTCCAAATCCATCGAGTCGAGAAGTTGTTCTTTCATATCCCTAGAAGACACCGTGTTAGTAAATTGGATCAATCTGTCAGCTAATGTGGACTTTCCATGATCTATATGAGCTATAATTGAAAAATTTCTAATTTTTTCAATTGCCTGCATACGTAACTCTTATTATTCTCTGGTGTCTGTCCGGTTTTTGCGTAATACTTTTAACTAGTTAGACGCTTTTTCTACTTCTATCTTTTCAATGTCTTTCTTAATCTTCATAGCGTTTGAAGAAAGATTATCTATTGCTGACTTTCTTAGAAAAGAATCTAGGCCTCCAACTTTATCAATCGTTCGAAGTGCAGAAGCAGAAACCTTAAGTTGAAAATCTCTTCCTAACACTTCAGAAGTCAATGTGACGTTATTTAAATTTGGCAAAAACCTTCTTTTAGTCCTATTCTTAGCATGACTGACGTTATTGCCACTCATTGCTTTTTTACCTGTCAATTCACACGTTCTGGACATTATTCCCTCTCACTTGCGTGCTCTTTTACTGTGAGTATTTTTCTCTGTCAAGACATTTAGCTAGACTTATGTCATATCGGTGATTTATAACAAGGGGGCTAGTTGGGTGGAGACGACTTTTGTGCGGTATTATTGGCATAGTTTCAAAAAATCAGGTTGTTGACCGGTTAATAGATGGCTTAGAATGTCTCGAATATCGGGGGTATGATAGTGCGGGGATAGCCACGGTTAATAATTCGGAGATTGTTTGCAGTAAGAGCACAGGTAAACTTGTCTCTCTAAAGAACAAATTAAAACAAAAGCCAATAAACGGTCATATTGGGATTGGTCACACAAGATGGGCCACTCACGGTGAACCAATTGAAATTAACGCACACCCACATATTACAAAAAATGTGGCAGTGGTGCATAATGGGATTATTGAAAATTTTGCAGAGTTTAAAGATGGATTGCTTGAGAAAGGAATAAACTTTGAATCGCAAACTGATACTGAGGTTATCGCCAAGCTTGTAGAGGAAAAAATTTCTAAGGAAAAGTGTCGACCTCTAGAAGCAGTGCGACTTACCGTAGAAAAGTTACGTGGATCTTTTGCTTTGTGCTTTATTTTCAGAGGACATGAGAGTTTCATGGTAGCAACTAGAAGAGGATCTCCATTAGCTCTTGGCTTTGGCGATGAAGAGAATTTTGTCAGTTCAGACGCGTTATCTTTATCAATTTTTTCTAAGAAAGTATGTTATTTAGAAGAAGGTGACTTTGCTGAAATTTCTTCTGATGAAGTGAGAATGTATGATAGCTATGGCAACATCGTTTCTAGGGACATTCATATATTATATACCGATCCAGTCAATCTCAGTAAAGGTCAGTACAAGCATTTTATGGAAAAAGAGATTTTTGAGCAACCTGAGGTGATTTCACAAGTACTGGGTACTTATTTGAATGCATCTAAAGAGACGCTATCGTTACCATCTTTGCCTCAATCCACTGAAATTAAGAGAATTATATTGATAGGTTGTGGAACGGCTTTCTATTCATGTTTGGTCGCAAAATATTGGTTCGAAAGCTTGAGTAGCATACCAACGCAAGCTGAGCTAGCATCAGAGTTCAGATATAGGTCTCCAGTTGTTAGTAAAGACGATTTGCTTATTTTTGTCAGCCAATCAGGTGAAACGGCTGATACGATTGGAGCTTTGAGATTCGCTAAAGAATATACAAAAAATATTCTTGCTATTGTCAATGTTGAGCAAAGCTCAATAGCACGCGAGTCAAATTGGGTATTTCCAACTAAAGCAGGACCAGAGATTGGGGTGGCATCCACTAAGGCTTTTACATGCCAACTGCTAGTTCTAAAAATTTTAAATATCAAATTAGCAAGTGACTTATCCAAAATCACGGCAAAACAAAGGTCTAATCTTTTAAAAGGATTGTTAGAGTTGCCCAGGCTTTTCTCAGAGATTTTATCTCAGAACGAAAACATCAAAAAGTTGTGCAAAAAATTTATAAGCTCGAATAGCGTTCTATATTTAGGAAGAGATATTTTATATCCCATAGCTCTTGAGGGTGCATTGAAGTTAAAAGAAATAAGCTATTTACATGCAGAGGGATATGCCTCTGGTGAGTTGAAGCATGGGCCCATAGCACTGATAGATAAGAGTATGCCGTTAGTTGCCTTGAATCCATGGTCTAAAGTATTTGAAAAAACGTTGTCAAATCTAGAAGAAGTTAAGGCCAGAAGAGGTAGAATAATATTACTTACTGACAAAATAGGTAGAGAGTTATCCAAGGATTTAACCAAGTCAATTTTCCAACTGCCTAGTTGCTCTGACTTTCTGACTCCGATCTTATATTCCCTACCGTTGCAACTGATAGCCTACTATACAGCTCTTGACAAAGGAACCGATGTCGACCAACCCAGAAATTTGGCAAAATCTGTTACTGTGGAATGAGTTTAGAATTACCTATTTAAAAGGTAATTACAATTTTAAGTTTAAATTTACATTAGAAACATCAAAGTTAGGTGTATTTCGTTTATCTGAAAGTAGACTGAAACGATTAGAATTGATGAATGAATTAAGTAATAGGGGTTATTCATCAACTCAAATTACTAATTTCTTAAATATAAATGGAATAAGAACTATTAGAACTAATGAAAAATATTCACCCAAATTAGTTTGGACTTCATTAAATAAGTATCGAAAAAGATTAAGTAGATTTAAGAAAGATAAGATTTTCAATATCAAAGAGGAACTTTATATCACCCTAAAGTTATGATTTAATTTAAATATGAATTCATTTATTTTTAGATTAAGTCGATTAATATCATCAATAGTTTTCATTTTAATTTTAGGTACAACCTATTATTATTTTTTTATTGAAGCAAAAATGTATGGGTTAAGTAGAGACGGTATAGTCGGACTTCTTTTTATATGTTCAATCCTCATTATCATAACTATTATTTTTAATTGGTTATGCTTTGGTAAATTTTCTATTTGGATGAAAAAAGATAAATTTAGTGATGAATAATACGATTATGAGGTTATTGGGTTTCTTTTTATATTATTATTTTAATAGGTCATTCTAAATCTATTCGGTTACCGTGGAATAGTGGTGTAGGTGGCTATATACTATCTCCGAAAATAAGTGGTTTGAAAAGGAGTATTTTATGAAAAAACTAATATCGGGTTTACTTGCAGGACTGTTCTGTTTCTTGATTTCAGAAAAAACTTCTGCAGCATCAGTAACCTGTAATTTTCTTTCAGGGACAACATATTCTAAATCTGGTGAATGGGTTGGAGCTAGCGATGACTTTATAGCAATCATGCAATTATTTGGAACAGAAGGACTTAAGTTAAAACTTGAAGACAATCTTGTTGAAAATCTAGATAAAAGGAAAATTTTTCTTGCTGGGAAGACAAGGCATGGAAACGTTTACCTTCTTGGAAGTGATATGGGAGTTCTTGGAAAAGCAATTAAAGTCGATGGTAATAAAATAAAAATTTACGATGGTATTTGCCAGGTTGGTTTTGGTTGATTTGAGAAAAAAGTGAATTGTTTTATAATGCTTTAACCTAAAGGACATTATATTCGCATGAAGAAGGTTGGTAGTTTTGTTTTATAAAATTTTTAATAGATTGATCCTAGGGATGCTTTTGACCTTTCCTTCAATAGCATCTGCCCAATTCCTCGATACAAAATGGACGGTTACTGAATATTTTGGGGAGTTGTGGTTCGCCAAGGAGGAAGACATTCTTGGTAAGCACCAGGAATTTTACAAAGGGTGGGCAGATGGTGTATTCTATTCCTGTGATTACGCAGGGCAGTCTGCAACTTATAATGCTCATACAATTAGAGAATTCCTTTTGAACAAGGAATTTGAACTCGTCAATCAACAGAAAGCGTTTGCTAAAGTTTTCAAAGAAAATGGTCTGATGAATGAAAATACTGAAGTCTTTGTTCATCGGATTACATGCAATGGAAGTAAAGTTGTAGATAGGAAAGTGCTGTATCCTTTCATAACAGTAGATGGTTCTAACAAGGCATTTTATCTATATGAAGGAGCAATAATTACTTTCACTTTTGAAAAGTGAATCACCTCCTCAATCCCTTAGTCACTGTTTCTCAAATTCAAAATCACTCATTAAAATAA
>CACJWR010000005.1 GCA_902596985.1 uncultured Alphaproteobacteria bacterium | reverse complement strand
CTATTAAAGTCTTTTGCGGAGAAAGGTGTTCCGTTAGCGAGTATCTGGAAACCTGGTGAAATAAATGAAAATATATCCTCACAGATGTCCCCTTTTGCTGGTGTTTGCCAATCAATTAACTTTATGCCTCCTCTAAATTCACTTATCAAATTCTGCCTTATATCTCTATGTAAGAGTGAAAATTTTTTAAGTGGTGGGATCTGCTCCGGGTGCGGTCTTTTCACTTTAGGCAATTTTTGGCACTTTGCCAGAAACACATCTCCCTGTTTCAAAAGTTCCTCTGGTTCACAACTGACCTCCTTAAATTTTTCTGGATTGATCCTCTCTTTTTCCAAAATAAGCTCTGCCACTGCCTTGATGTCATTTTGCCAAGGAATACCCTCAACATATCTGTAGGCAATAATAGAAAGATCAGGCCATGATTTCACAAATTTAGGTGCAATATTTATTTTCTTAACAGTTTTAAGTGCCTTTTCTTCTTCCTGTAATGAATTTTCAAACAAAGATCCTTGAGGAACCTTGAGATATTTTTTCAACACAATCTCCTGCGCTCCTTTATACCTCCAAACATGATTAGAGTGGCCACCAACCATCTTTATTAAGTTTCCTTGGACATCTTCACTCTTATTTTTTGCCAGTGATACAACTATATTTTCTAAATCCATTGATGCTACTTATGTCCGACATTTAAAAATTGTAGATTGGGACTTTGCCATGCTCTTTTGTAAAATAAAAATTATTAATAAGTAAGCTTAAAAGAAGATAAGGTTTAATAATCTGATATCATGTTTAAAGACTTGAAAAGTAAAAGAGCAAAAAGTGACGGCGGATTTGAATGACATATAAAAAAAACATAGCAGAGTTTATAGGTACCTCTTTTTTATTAGGGACGATAGTCGGCTCAGGCATAATGAGTGAAAGGCTTTCAGCAGGAATTGAGTCTTTGGCTTTATTAGGAAATACCATAGCTACAGGGGCGATTTTATTTGTTATGATCACAATTCTAGCTCCAGTTTCGGGCGCTCACTTCAATCCAGCTGTATCACTAGTTATGCGTTTAAGAGGGAATCTTAATAATGTTGAGCTTTCTACATACTTACTTTCCCAAATAGCGGGATCAGTTTTTGGAACCTGGGTTGCTCATTTTATGTTTGATGTAAGCATCATACAATTTTCGTCAAAGATAAGAACGGGCTCACCAATTTATATTGCCGAGTTCGTTGCGACTTTTGGCCTAATTTTTACTATATTGCTAGGATCAAGATATAGTCCCAGAAAGGTACCCGCATTAGTAGGCTTATATATAACAGGTGCTTATTGGTTCACCTCTTCTACCAGTTTTGCTAACCCAGCAGTAACATTCGCTAGGACCTTGACGGATACATTTTCAGGCATTAATTCCTCTGATCTTCCCTTTTTTATATTATTTCAAATATTAGGTGGAGTTTCTGCACTTGCTGTTTGTAACCTAATTGAAAATGGTAGGAAATGATGTTATGCGGTTGAATTAGGCGGATCTCTTATGTTTGTATACTATAAAAAGGCGCCCTAATTTACTCATTCAATCTAAAGTCCAAGTTTCTCAGAGCGCTTGGTTTTATTGGGAAAAGGCCAAAGGAGAAAATAACCATCTCTAATTCGGGTTAGATAAATCTACCTTTTAGTTTCGTTTTCTTTAGCTAATGTTGGTAACCTACTGATTGTTTGGCGCTGTATTGACCCAGCTCTGATTTATAGCCTAAGACCAATCATAGGTTTGGCGCCTGAGATATTCTGTGATCACATTCCGGTTTTCCATTTCAGCTAGTTTGGAACTGTGTATAGAAGGACGCATCGTGACAGTTAAATTTGTCCCCATTCTTCTACAAATTTCCCTAAACATAAGTGAATAACCAAGCGTAAAGCTTATTTTTCTCACAATTTGAAATAACGCTGAATTACGTCCCTCAAAGTAGAACGGAATAGTAGTTGTGTCAGGCTGCAACGCTAATTTCGCAACAAATGTTTTCCACGGCGCATCACTTGCAGTTCCAAATATATTTGGCGCTAATGATATGGCGCCTGCTGGGAAGATTATAAGTGCACCACCATTTCTGAGGTGTTCCAAAGCTCCACGGCGAGACTCCATATTTGTTTTAAGCGCAATTTTCGTCTCTGCAAAATCTATTGGCAGGATTTTGTCCATTACCGCTGGCGCCTGTCTCAATACCCTGTGGGTAATGATTTTATAGTCCTGCCGCACTTCGGCCATAATTGAGCATAAGGCAAGTCCATCTATGACTCCAGATGAATAGCGATGGTCACGACCCGTCCAGTAGACGGTATGGATGCCATTATTCCATTTGAAACTTCTCGACGGATGTCTAGTTCGATACGCAGTCGGTCAAGCGCATCTGACCAAAAATATTCTGGATTTAGATTATCATTTACATAGTCAAAATATAGTTTTTCTATACGCGGTTGACCCGTTAATTTTTCTAAGTAGCGGATTATTTTGTTGGAAATTACACCCATTTCTCCATCGGCGAATGAAAACACAGGGTGTGTCTGACTTCTATTTTGCAACATCTAAATTCCTGCCTCAGGGATAGTTAAATGATGTAACAAATAATTAATGAATTTATGAAAAATTAATGACATCCACGTGAGTAAGTTCTCAAGTTTTGATTGTACTTTTTCAATCAAATTAGATTGAACAATATAATTATTAACTTAAATGATGGTTTCAAATTTTCATCAAATTGTCATCAATCTTTAACATTTAAAAGATAGATGATGTTCAAATACACGTATGTATTTCCCTCCCAACTGGGCCGTTGTAAGCAGGCGGCCCTTTTCTTTTTGATACATTGATGTAGCAGCTAGTCAATTTCTAAAATTGGACTTTAGAAGCGTATTGTAAGACTATTTTTAATTTTTATTTGACTGAATTATTTTTATTGCTAAATTTTGGCGCGATTAAATTTAAATCTTCAAAAGGAAGTAAAATGTCGAAGGAAAGAGACGCTGATACCATCACTGAATTAGGCGAAGACGGCAAATTACATAATATAACTACTAAAGCAGGAAGACTAGCAATGGAGTTAGCGTCTGAAAAAAAGAGGCTTGCTCAAGAGCTAGAGGAATTACAAGGCGAGTACGATGACATTAAACCTCTTACGCCTACTGGTACAAGAGATTGGTATGTTAAATGGGGAGCCATGATATTGTGTGTATTAGGAGTATTTCTTACATCAGGAAAAATGTATATTTTCGGGCAATTGTGTTATTTCTTTAGTGCCATCGGATGGATATATGTCGGCATGCAATGGAGCGACAGAGCACTAATGATTGGATCCGCGATATGTGGTACTGCAGTTGCCATGCTGTTGATAGACAATCCCGACTTGTATCTGCTTCTTTCAAGATAAATACTCCTATTGCTATTTTTAAAAAAATAGAATTAGTATCGCAAAAAAGGTTTTTAAAAGGATTAATTTACCTCTTCGTTATGGATAGTATAATTCTCACCATCCAGTAGGATAATGCCATATCCCGAATTCTCACCTTTGGCATATTCTACTCTATCGGCTTTGAACTTTAAGACCATTTGCTGATTTATGCTTTTGAACGTGGAGAAATTATATCCTTCGTAAAGACCACATATACTTCTATGTATGTGACCAGATATTAGATGGTTTACATTATTGAAATTTTTTATAGTTGAAAAAAAATCGTGGGAATTTTTTAGTTTTAGTTTGTCCATAGCCTGCATTCCCGTTGTAAAAGCGGGATGGTGCATAAACAAAATTACTTTTTTATGATCCGCTTCTTTAAGTTTTTGACTCAACCAGTCGAGTCTTTTTTTACACAAGTAACCACAGCTTTTGGGTATGTCATCGTGAGGATCTTTAAGCGTATCTAAGAATATAAAATCAAGATTTTCATAAGCCTCACTACTCTGTAAGAATCCATTATGATCTGGTTGGTAGTATGGAAATACATCGAGGAAGTTCTTTCGGTTATCGTGATTTCCAAGCATAAATTTTATGGGTCTATTTATTACCGAGACCAAATTTCTTAAGGCACTATATTCTTCAATTTTACCACTATCCGCTAAGTCGCCTGTAAAGACTAGCGTATCAAAATCATTATGATTGCCTTGCAAGTGCAGTATAGCTTTCTCAAGTTTTTGAGATGATTTTTTTAAACTTGGTTCATCAGCAGAGTTTAAGTGAATATCTGAAAAGACTATGATTTTTTTCATTTTTAGCTCTCGAAAACTTTATTGGTCTAAATGTCTGCCCCACCCCGCGACGTGACTCTATAGCTCTTGTAAAGTTGCATTTTACAAAAGATAGATTCATTGGTCTACGATTTAGTCTGCAGCTAAGTTTATTGTCTATACCCTTTTGAAGAAGTCGGAAATTTGAATTAATGGATATCTACTGTCAAATGAAACCCGATAGTGATATAATTCGAATATGTGACCATATATGATGCTAAAAATAACCTATTGTATAACTCAGAGACTAAAATCCCTTTTCACTGGCCTTCATGAAAGATATGTGGACTTTGGGGAGAATTAGGAGTCCAAACCCTTTGAATTATAGGAAAATTATTTTTTACATCAAAAAGAAGTAAATCAGCTCGCATACCAACCTTAATCAAACCGCGATCATTGAGATTAGCTGCTTTTGCTGGTGTCTCAGTAACCGCCTTTATTCCCTTTGCAAAATCTCCCAAAATATCTCCAAGTTTTACCGCTCCCATTAGCAGTGAAGAAGGCATATAATCCGATGAAAGAATATTACAGCAACCCATGGAAACAAGGTCCTTAGCGGCGACATTTCCCGAGTGGGACTCCCCTCTCAGAATGTTTGGTCCTCCCATGATAATATTGATTGATGATCGATTTAATACCTTTGAAGCTTCAACAGTTGTTGGAAACTCGGCAATTTTACATCCATTTTCAATTGATGTAATTGCATCATTCTCTGTCGTGTCGTCATGACTTGCGAGAATAGCGCCAAGTCTTTTATTCGCACTTAAAGTTGCGGCATGGTTTCTATCTCCCCAAGCCTTTTTTATTTTATAAAGACGTTCAAAATGATCTTCCAAATCTTTTGGACTCATAGAGTATTTTCCCTTTAAATACTCTGCCATTTTATCTAAGTCTCTAAATTGCTTTTGGCCAGGAGTATGATCCATTAAACTAACTATTCCAACTCTATCTTCTGGGGTAAACTCTTCCAATTCAATTTCCAAAGTTTCAGAACAAACTTCTGCTCTAAGATGCGTAAAATGACTTATTTTCAGGCTTTTCTCTGCTCTCAGCTCCTTAATGCTGTCCGTAACTTGCCTGGCATATTTTAGATAGTTACCCCGTTTATCTGACACTATCGAACCAACCCGCAATGCGTCAAAAACAGTCGTAATACCAGCACTTTCTAGTTCTCTATCATGTGATAAAATCGCAGCTCTTATTGGCCATTTAACATTTGCTCTTGGTTGCATATGTCTTTCCAAATTGTCTGTGTGTAGTTCAACCAGGCCTGGTGATAAATAATTTCCATTACAATCGATAGAACCGCGTATAAATCCTTTTCCGGAGTTAACCTCTTTAATGACCCCATCTTCTACCCTGATGCTTCCGTTTACTACTTCGTTCTCCAGAACTAGACGAGCATTGCTTAAAATAAATTCATGCATATAAATTCACACGTTTGACTTAAAAGTTTCATATAAATATTTCAAATTTTTTGTACTCTGTAATTAGGACATTTTTATGACAAATTATTCCAGATACGCAATTTATTTTTCTCCCTATCCAGATACATTTCTCGATAAAGTTGGGTCTCGATGGTTAGGCTGGAATCCAAAGAAAGGAAAGATTACCAACCACAAGAAAATAAAAAATCCGAAATTTGTTAACTTAAAGTCTATCACGGAAAAAGCAAGGATATATGGCTTACATGGCACACTCAAAGCACCATTTGTACTAAAAGAAAAATATTCATACAAAGATCTAATAAGCGATGTAGAATTAATTTCAAAGCGACATCGTAAGTTTATAATCCGAAATCTAGTCTTAAAAAAGCTTGGCAGCTTTTATGCTTTAGTTCCTGAAAGAAGCACTAAGGCGCTAAAATCTTTAGCAGATGATTGCGTTTCATCTCTAGATAAGTTTAGAAAACCTCCTTCATCTACAGAACTAGAAAAAAGAAGATCTAATGGACTTGATTTTCAGGAGGAGGTAAATTTAAAGAAGTGGGGTTATCCATATGTGTTCAATAAATATAAATTTCATATTACATTAACTGGAGAAATAAGATTGGGTGAAGAGAAAAATATTCGAGAAACAATAGAATTAAATTTTCAAAAAGTTATCGGATATCCCTTACCTTTTTTAGATATCTGTCTTTTTGGGCAAAGGGATGATAGCTACTTTTGTGAACTGAAAAGATTTTCTCTGCTTTAATGCATTACAGATAATAATTGAATAACTGCTTTATCTAGATCATGCTCATTGTTTATAATGATTGAGCCCGTTGGAATATCAAATTTCGCCCTTTTTAACCTTAGTTGAATATCCTTTGCATTTTCTCTAGCTCTTTTTTTCAATCTTTCGAGAACGATTTCTTCTTTAGCATCAATGTAAATTATTTTTAAATCTGGAAATTGCTGCTTATATTCCTTAATAGCATGTCTAGATCCATTGAAAATTACGTTTGTTCCCTTATTAAGGTGATATATAATATCAATAGGTATCCCATAAAAGTTATTATGCGCATACCAATGAATAGCGACTCTTTTTTCTTTTAATAAAATATCTATTTGAGACTGATCCACTTTAATAAAGTCTTCGTTGTCGACCTCAGCATTCCTAGAAATATATCTTTTAGGGAAATATGCATCGACTTTATTCTTAGCAGCATTAAGAATTGAATCTTTCCCCACTCCAGAAGGGCCTACCACTGTAAATAATGTTCCTTTACGCATAATAGATTTTTCTCAGCTTGCTGAAAAGTTGCTTACATCTATTTCTCGATCACACACTTTATCCCTTACTTCTTTGTCATGAAAGATACCGAGTATTGCTGACCCTTTTTCTTTTTTTTCTGAAATCATATCCATAACAATTTTTTTGTTTTCACGATCGAGGCTCGCCGTCGGCTCATCCAAAAGAAGCAACTTGTAGTCTTTAGAAAAGCCAATAGCGATATTTACCCTTTGTTGTTCCCCTCCTGAAAAAGTCAGTGGGGAGAGGTGCCATAACTGAGAGCTTAAATTTAGCCTAGACAATAATGTCTCAGCGATATCCTTCGCTCTGGCGCGACTTTCAAATTGATCAAGAAGAGGTTCCATAACCAAATCTATGGTGCTTACTCTCGGTAAAACTCTTAAAAATTGACTTACATACCCCATTTTTTGTTTTCTTAATATCGACATTTCAATGGCTTTTAAATCAAGGATATTTTCCTTATCTATATAAATCTCTCCTTCTGCACATACATAATTACCGTAAATCATTCTCATTAAAGTTGATTTGCCACAACCAGAGTTACCTATCAATGCAACACATTCCCCCGAATTAACATTGAAGCAAGCATCTCTAATAACTGAAAATTTCCCTTTGTCTAAGTTCTTTAGATTGAAGGATTTTGCAACATTTTTTACTTCCAACATTTTTACACCTTTAGTATTGAGGAGACCAGTAATTGCGTGTAGGAATGCTGTGGATCATCCAAAACTTGGTCGGTTAATCCAGTTTCAACAATTTTGCCATTTTTCATAACAATCAATCTATTCGCCATGAACCTCGCAACTGCGAGATCATGCGTTACGATTATTACTGACAATCCTAATTCTCTAACCAAAGATCTTATAAGATCAAGTAATCTTGCTTGGACAGATACATCAAGCCCACCCGTAGGTTCATCCATAAATATTAGCCTAGGTTTCGTTATAAGATTTTTAGCAATCTGAAGTCTTTGTTGCATTCCACCAGAAAAAATACTCGGTTTGTCATCCAGTCTGATTGCATCTATTTCAACCTTTTCGATCCATTCGGTGGCTTCAGCCCTAATTTGGGAGTAATTTCTATACCCTATTGCCATTAGTCTTTCGCCAATGTTCCCTCCAGCACTCACTGCCATTCTAAGACCATCTCGAGGATTTTGATGGACAAAGGCCCACTCGGTTCTCAGTAGGTTTCTTTTTCTGGGTTCCGGCAAAGACAATAGATCCAACCAATTATTATCTCTATCCAAATATGTTATATTACCACCATCTGGTACCAAGCTTCCAGACAAGCAATTTAGAAGAGTTGATTTGCCAGAGCCAGACTCTCCAACAATTCCAACGACCTCACCAGTGTAAAGCTCTATACTTAAGTTGTTGCAAGCATACACATCGCCAAATTTCTTATTTATAGCCTTCGCTTTTAAAATCTGTTCCATTGTTTAACTTTTTTGACTATTGCAGTAATCACTATCTGAACATGAAAACATTCTAGTTCCCTTATCATCAATAACCACTTCATCGAGATATGTATTGGTGGCACCACATATTTCACAAGTCTTCTCGGCTCTTGAGGCTTCAAATGGATAATCTTCAAAATCAAGACTTATAACCTTAGTATATGGAGGAACTGCGTAAATCCTTTGTTCTCTCCCAGCTCCAAAAAGCTGAATTGCCGGGCAAAAATTCATTTTTGGGTTATCAAATTTTGGTGTAGGTGATGGATCCATTATATAACGATCGTTAACTTTTACTGGATAAGCGTATGCTGTGGAAATCTCCCCGTTAATAGATATGTCTTCATATAATTTAACATGCATCAAGCCATATTCTTCTAATGCGTGCATAACCCTTGTTTCGGTCTCTCTAGGCTCTAAAAATCTTAAGGGCTCTGGTATTGGGACTTGATAAACGAGTATTTGGTCTTCTGATAAAACTTGTTCGGGAATGCGGTGTCTGGTTTGAATTACAGATGCTTTTCCAGTGTTTTCAGTGGTTTTTACACCAGCTACCCTTTCAAAAAATTTTCTTATAGAGACTGCGTTGGTTGTGTCATCTGAACCCTGATCTATGACCTTCAATACATCCGTTTCTTGCAAGCATGCTGCTGTGACCTGAACGCCGCCAGTACCCCAACCATAAGGCATTGGCATTTCCCTACTTGCAAAGGGAACCTGATATCCTGGAATGCATATCGCTTTTATTAGAGCCCTTCTGATCATTCTCTTGGTTTGCTCATCAAGGTAAGCAAAATTGAAATCCTCTTCGGAGTTACTCATCCTTTTTTTGCCTCAAAAGCTGTTTTTCTTATCTTTCTAATTAGCTCCAGTTCTGCCTGAAAATCGACATAATGAGGAAGCTTAATATGCTCTACAAAACCAGTCGCTTGAATATTATCTCCATGGTACAGAACAAACTCTTCATCTTGAGCGGGAGCACCATCGCTAACCTCTCCCAATTCTTTCCAACGTAGAGCGCGATCAACTAAAGCCATCGATATCGCTTTCCTCTCCGATTGACCAAAAACAAAACCATAGCCTCTAGTAAATTTAGGGGGGTGGGTCTTTGAGCCCAGAAATTGATTAACCGTCTCGCATTCTGAAATCTCTATCTCAGCTATCTCTATATTAAACCCTATCTCTGGGATTTCAAATTCAACAGATATAAGTCCTATTCTTAGCTCACCAACGAATGGATGATTTCTTCCGAACCCCCTTTGGGTTGAGTATGCCATACCTAATAAAAACCCTTCATCGCTTCGAGTAAGAGCCTGTAGCCTCAATGCTCTATTAGCAGGAATTTCCAAAGGCTGTCGAGTGAGATCTGGCGACTCCGCTTCACTAGATGATGTCTCTTCTGTCTCAATAATTCCTTCATTATTTAGGAACTGAGTGACGTGTTGGAACATTTGTTCAGTATCTTTTCCAGGCTCAAATTCATCGATGCTGCCATCTGCTAATAGTTTGAAATCTAAAAGTCGATGAGTGTAATCAAAAGTCGGTCCAAGAAGCTGGCCTCCTGGAATGTCCTTAAACGTCGCGGATATTCTTCTTTTAGCAATCATTTTGTCCGTATTTATAGGCTGCCCAACTCCAAATCTCGGTAAGGTTGTTCGGTATGCTCTTATTAAAAAAATCGCTTCGATTAAATCTCCTCTAGCTTGCTTTATTGCTAAAGAAGCAAGCTCAGGATCAAATAGCGAACCTTCAGCCATCACTTTTGCTATTGATAAAGATAATTGAGTCTTTATTTGATCGACACTCAGATCTGTGACTTTTCTGTCTCCTCGACGTTCATCCTCCAGCCACCTATGTGCATTATCAATCGCTCTTTCGCCTCCTTTTACAGCTACATACATATTATGTCTCTACCATTGTTGTTCTAGGCAGTCCCATAACAAAATTTTCTTTTGCCAAAAAAATATCAACTCCTAAAGGAAAACTGATAGCACTTTCTCTTTCAATAATCTTTTCCGGGAGCTCTACATGAAGCGTCTCTTTAATCCCTGGTCCATTTAGAGAAAAACTTTTTACATCTTTGCTTGCATTTTCAATCACAATATTGGCCGACCTGTCGGGATACTCGTCCGTACCAATAGGAAATTCGTGAAAAGGTAGTAGTTCCTCTATATGCCCCACTGCGAAATCAACATTTTTATCGCCAGAAATTTTTGCACCGGTATAAAAATTTATCCAATCCTCGACATTTTTATTTCGAAAGGTCTCTCCTAAAAAAATCTTAGTATTAAAATCACAAAAAACTAATATAAGCGTTGCACCAGCGATAGATAGAGGGGTGGGAAGTCCATCAATGACCTGAAAATTCTGAATTTTTCCTGGCATTGCCATCGCTTTCAACGCTATCCTAAAAGCTCTAGCAGCATCCTTGGACTGGTCTTGGAAGAAGGGAAGCGGATTTGTCATTTTTCGTCTTCTCCACGCACAAGAGTAAAAAAATCCACCTTTGTTTTTTCTGCTTTTCTTTTAATTAAGTCATGTCTTTTTTTCTCAATTTCTTTTAGTTTTATTACTATCTTACTTTCAATTAAGGTCCTTTTATCGCTTTGCATTAAAGCGTCACATAGCGCAGCAACTGTCGACTTCTTTTTACTTCTACCTTGCACATATCCATGACCAACTAACTTACCGTCTTCTAATTGAATAGAGCATCGCGTAACGGAAATTTCGCCTGCATTAAATTTTTGCCCAGTGTTTCCAATCCTCGCTGTCGCCATAATTGTGCCTATTTCCGGTTTTCTCAGATAAGTATAGCTCGGATCTAACCCAGTAGACTCATACAACCCAACGAGATCGGATTCAGATGATTTTGCTAAATAGCTCAACCATTTAGACCTGACTAGTGACATGCTTACCCATACGGTTTATAATTAAATCGGTTTCAAACTAACCTATAATTGGATATTTATTTGAAAATTATGACAAGAACATGACAGATTAAGTTCTATGAGCTTTTTCTTTAAGAAAAATCCTTATTTGCTCCAAATTGAACTTTGCATCATTATCACCATTATCAGCAGCCGACAAATACCACTTCATTGCCTCGGAAAAGCTTTGCTTCGTGCCGATTCCCATATGATGCATGTAGCCTAAATTAAATTGTGCCTCTACTAAGCCTGATGAGGCAGCTTTTTCATACCAATAAAGAGCTCTCTTGAGGTCTTGCTTGATGCATTTACCTTTTTCAAGTAATAGCGCCAAGTTATATTGTGCATGATAATCTCCACCCTCGGCAGCCAAAAGGTACCAATATTTTGCTCTTGTAATATTTACTGGAGAGCCTTCTCCACTCTCGTACATGAGAGCCACATTGTATTGAGCCACCGAATTACCTAACCTTGCAGCATCCAAATAAAGGTCAAGAGCTCTATCTTTGTTTTTTTCTAGCACTAATCCTTGATCATAAAAATATGCCAAGTTAGTCATAGCTTTAGGGTGCTTTTTTTTTGCTGCTTTTTTATACCATTTTATAGCCACTTCATTATTTTGTAACACCAACAGCCCTTTATCATACGCCCTTCCTAATTTGTATTGATATTCCGGATGGCCCGAATAGGCCATTACCTTATTGAAGCTGAGCTCCGTGAAACTAATATCATCTTTCTCTTTTTTTTTACCAGTTAAATCGATCACTAAAAGCGAGACAAATGCTATAAATACTAAAATGTATGGGGATTTCTTAGCGTATTTTTTTGAATAATACATTATGATGACATTTATATGACAAAAATATGACTAAGTAAAGCATTATTATTGTTGATTTTTTTATATTTATATGTATCGTAATTTGTAAAAAAAGTCAGATTGAGGGGAAAAATGAGGTTTCGAACAGTAAAATCAGAGAATTTTTTCAGAAAAAAGCAAACTAAGCTATTGAAAGCTTACGCTTTAGGAAAAGTAAAAAAGGCCGAGAAAATCAGGCAAGGCCTTCTTATATCTAACACGGTTCACGTCAATAGATCTGGGTTTAAATAATATTCGTCAATGTATTTAAATCCAATCCGTAATGTTTAAGTTGAGTGAAGCAAGCGCCCATAAGGCCTAAAAAAATAAGAGATAGCCAAGGTGACATCCGTAGATAAAAAATCAGGATGAAGGAAATTAGAATTAAAATAATCGATGTTTCTGATGTTGCTATCGATGGTATAACAAAAGCCAAAAAACTTACAAATAGAATTGAGGTTACAGCTACATTTACTCCCCTTATTCCCCGCAGAAAAATTCTATGTCTTTGAAGAACATTCCAAAAGTTTATTGCAGGAGCTACGAGAAGTAAGGTGGAGCCATAAAGAGAAATTAGTAGAATTAATGAGTACAAGAGCTTTTTCTGATCTGACACGTCGCCTAATAGAGCACCAAGATACGCAGCAAAAGAAAATAGTGGTCCAGGAATAGCTTGGGCCATTCCATAGCCAAGCATAAAATCTTCCGAAGATATAAAGCCATTCTGGACAACTACACCCTCTAACAACGGGAGCACAACGTGACCACCTCCAAAAACCAAAAAACTCATATTGAAAAAGTCCCGGCATATTGCAGGAACGCCTTCTAAACTGATAACATTCGAAAAAATTAATAAAATCACAAGAATAAAAAGACAGAGAATAGAATGTATACTGTTCCCTATTTTCAACTGGTTAGAAAAGTTTGGTCCTTTAACAGTGTCATTGGTTGAAAGCACACCATATATCCAGCCAATAAGAAGAATCGCGATAGGGTATAGTAATAAGTTAGTAAAAATTAAAATACCGGAAAAAATTATAAACCCTATTTTGTCCAAGTTATCATTACAAAACATCTTAAACATTGAATAGACCGCCTTCCCCACGATAGGAATAGAGATGGACGATAATCCAACAATAGTTAAGGAACTTAAAACCACCAAATCGTTGGATATAAATAGAGCAAAAGCAATCATTATAAAAGTTGATGGTAGGCTGAATGCTAATAAGGCTAGGTGACCACTAATAATCCCTCCTTGCTGCAACCCAATAGCTAATGCTAATTGACTCGAAGTTGGTCCTGGCAATGCTTGTGTTATCGATAGTAAATGCGTGAATCTCATATCATCGATAATCTTCATCCGCTCTACAAACTTTTCTCTAAAAAAACCTATATGGGCGGTAGGTCCTCCAAAGGATGTAAAGCCTAAAGAAAGAAATGTAATGAAAATCTTCCACAAAGTCATCCTATGACGATATCAGTAGTATTAGGAAAGTAACCTTAAAAATTGAGAAATTTTTGTAAACTTTTTGTAACATTCTTGTCATAATTTAAATGTACACCGACACTATGTTTGCAGATTTTTCTTTCTCTAGCTCTAACGTTTTAATTGATGGCAAACTTCAAAAGGGAAGCTTAACCATTGAACAAGGTAAAATTCAATTAGATAGGGAAAGTAGCCCATACAGGCATTATAACATGGGGAATTTCTACGTTCTTCCCGGAATAATAGA
Organism: uncultured Alphaproteobacteria bacterium; assembly: GCA_902596985.1. Taxonomy (GTDB): domain Bacteria; phylum Pseudomonadota; class Alphaproteobacteria; order Rhodobacterales; family Rhodobacteraceae; genus CACIJG01. Next base: position 48,761 of record CACJWR010000005.1, on the reverse strand, counting down.
TCTTCATGGGGATGGCTTCGAACGCCACTTATTCCCAAGACCTTCCGCTCCGGTAAAACATACAATAGCCCTCAAAAATTTAAGTAACGAATTAATATATAATGGAATTACCACTGCCTATTTAGCTCAATGCTATTCTTGGGAAGGTGGATACAGAAGTCCTGAGTTTACTACTGAATTGCTAACGTCTTTAAAAATACTAAAAAATGACTTTTTGCCCGATCTACGGCTTCAAATAAGATTTGAAACACACCTGATTGACGAGAAAAAATATCTTATTGATCTTATAGATCAATTTAATATTGATTACTTAGTCTTTAACAACCATTTGCCTGAGGCAATTAAAAAGTGGGAAAACGATAAACCGAGGATCGAGGCTTGGGCTGGTCAAACAGGTAGAACTGGCGAGCAACATATAAACATTGTAAAGGGTTACTTGAAGAATAATGTGAGAGTTAAGGGGTTTCTTGAAGAACTCTCAGGAGAACTGAAAAGAAGAAACATTACCCTTGGATCACATGATGACGATAGCCCTTCAGACAGAGAGTATTATAATTCACTCGGGGCTTACATCTGCGAATTTCCAACAACTTTGCAAGCGGCTGAGGCAGCAAAGAAAAATAACAACGGTGTCATAATGGGAGCACCAAATATCATGAGAGGAGGATCACAAGCTGGAAACATAGATGCAATAAAATTAGTTAAAAGTGATCTAGTTGACTGCTTGGTTTCTGATTACTACTACCCAGCGCTCTTAGAGTCGGTATGGAAGATGGCTGATATGAAGGTTAAGTCATTTGAGAACTCGTATAAGATGATCTCGACTAATCCAGCTAGGCTTTTAAATTTAGCTGATAGAGGAGAGTTAGTAGATAATGCCCGAGCTGACTTACTGATATTAAACCCCGATAATAGAAAAATTGTCGCTGTCTTCTGTAGGGGAATTCCTTTTTTTGTGTCTGATGAGCTCGTGGGTAGTTTAAGCGCTGCTTAAGAAAACTTCTCTATGAAGCTCTCTACTGAAAGTTCTCTAAAATCCTTTAACCGTTGACCTATCGTATCATGATCCCAATCCCACCAAGACATTTCCATAAGTTGATCAACAACTTTATCGTTAAATCGCATTCTTATAAGCCTTGCAGGATTTCCTGCCACTATTGAATATGGTTTAATATTTTTTGTAACAACACTTCCTGCTCCAATAATTGAGCCATGTCCAATAATTACTTCTGGTTTAATAATTGAGCCATGACCTAACCAGGTGTCATGGCCAACATTAGCCATTCTTGCTTCTCGGGCAGCAAAAAATTCGTGATCCTCTTTCTGGTCCTTCCAGTAATCATTAGAGCGGTAAAGAAAATGGTGCAAAGATGCTTTATCCATAGGATGGTCTGTTGGACCGATCCTAACAAAGCTTGCTATATTAGAGAATTTCCCTATCTCAACATTCGCAAAATCACAATATCTTGCACAGTAAGAGTAATCACCGACAAAAGCATTTAGAAGATGCGTACCCATTCCAATCTCTACAAAGCGTCCAAAGTTGCTATTCTTTATGCTGCACTCTTGGTGTATAAGCGGTTTTTCGATTGAGAGATTTTGGGTCATGCTTTGGTCTTGAAATTCTTATTCACCAAAACTTCCACCAAGGTTTTTGTTCTTCCTTATTAACTTTTTTATCCTCACTGTTTTTTTGAACTTCAGTCACCGCATTATCTCCCACCTGACCAAATTTATCCGTAACTCCTTGTCGAGCAATTTCATAAGCATTTTTTGCCATTTCAACAGCTTTTTCAACTTGTCCTTCACCACAAACTTTGTATGCACTTTCTAACATTCCCATTGCGTGTTTCCCAGCGGATTCAGTAGCTCTACTGATTTCAAGTCTAATTTTTGCTCTAAGAACTAAAATCTCTGTATTATCACATTGGTCTATTATCTTTTGAAACGTTTCCTCTGTATTTCTACTGGCCTCATTGCCAGCCTTCTGTTCCTGACCGAAACCGAGAGCGACACTACAAAATAACACAAAAAATGTCAGTAAAACCTTCATCCAAACCTCCTTTTAATTTTTTTCTATTCCAATTAAAAAACGTCTCAAAAATGCTGACATTTGATCCATGACTGTTACCAGTAGCACAATTAACACTGCCATATAACCAACGTTTTCAAAATCATTACCCGTTCTTATAGCCCCAAGAAGTTGAAGGCCTATACCTCCAGCGCCCATAGCACCCAATATAACCGCTCCTCTTGTGTTGGATTCCAGATAGTACAGTGACTGAGATATAAAAACAGGCATTATCTGGGGAATAATACCAAATCTATGCTGGAGTATAGTTGATGCTCCAGTAGATTTGACACCCTCCTGCTGTTTATTATCAGCGTTTTCTATTGCTTCCGACATCAACTTTCCCAACGTTCCTGTATCGGTGAAAGCTATCGCAAATATTCCTGTGAAAAGACCAGGGCCAAATGATCTTACAAATATTAAGCACCAAATGATCATGTCTATTCCTCGTAGCATATCAAAAAGTCTACGAAGCGAGAATCGAATAAATTTGAAGGGTGTTATATTATATGCTGCCAGAAATGCGAGCGGCAAACCGAGCAAAGACGCCAAAAGCGTGCCCAAAACAGCCATAAGCAATGTTTCCAAGATCGAGAACAGGACTGTACCGTGCATCCATTGTTCGTTATCACTGATTTCAGAGAAAACTAATTCAAAATTAGTTTTGTCAGGTTCTATTCTTTCATTACTAAAAATGAGCGATAAGGCCTCTGGAAGCGAATAATCTTTCAGTGGGCTGAAAAAATCGAACCAAAAATACTTCCATCCGAATTCATATCTATGTACTTCCACCTTTCTCTTATAAATTTGAATCCTCTCGTAAAGTGATGGTCTTACTTCTACCTTTGACTCAGTAACTCTTATCCAGTTAGGAAGATCTTTTTCGTTTCCATCGTTATCATAAGCTTCTGCGTAAGGCTTTCCGTTGTCACCTATTCCAAAAATAAATTTTCTATCTTCACTCTTACTTTGTTCGAAAATTATTTTATCGTCTCTAAAGATTGCCTTGCTACCACTGTTAAAGGTAAGGATAGCGATGTCTTTCCCATCTCCTATGCGTTCTAACCACTCAGGGAAACTAGGGTACTGATATCTATAATCTCCTTCAAAATTAACAGATATTTTCGAAGTGTCCTTCCAGTTCATTACCACATGGTCTTTGTGCGCGTATGTATCCAAAAATAATCGCGATGCTCTCTCTGGACTCCATTTTCTCGATATACTGCCTAAATCAAACTGAATAATCGAAAACACAAAATATAATAGAATCGCTCCTATGGACACCAGGGTAATTAGCTTCTGGTAGTATGCTTTTTTTTCAACGCTTTGATAGATCTCTTGAAAAGAAACCTCTCTATCATATACCGCTATGCTCATGCTGAAATCTTCCCAATGAGCTTATGTCGAACATATGATGAAAAATAATCCAAAGCAGTTATTGTTGCTACGAGTAGAAACATAATTGCTAACACTTCGTCTCCATATCTCCATTGAAGTGATGCTGTTAAATATGCTCCAATTCCCCCAGCTCCTACAAAACCCAAAATAGTAGAGGCCCTGACATTTATCTCCAATCTTAAAAGAGAGTAGGAGAGAACCAACGGTAATACCTGTGGATAAACAGCAAAGCAAATAATCTGGTACCAGCTAGCTCCCACAGATTTGAGACCATCTACTGGTTTCATATCAATATTTTCTATAGCTTCCGAAAAAAGTTTACCCATCGCTCCAATTGTATGAAGAGTTACCGCTATAATGGCGGGAACGATCGATTTTCCCATGAGATATAATAATATTAACGCAAAAACTAACTCTGGAAAAGATCTGAGAATATCAAAGGTCCTTCTTACGATCTGTACGGTAACCTGATTTGGCGAAAGGTTAATGGTGGCCAAGGGACATAGGATTAATGCGATCGAAGCACCAACTACGGTAGAAAACACTGCAGCGGAAAAAGTCTCGAATAAAGCAGGGATAAAACTTAAGACTATACCAAACCATCCCCAACCAGCCTCAAAGGCATCACTGAAAAGATCCGCCGGGTAGTCAAAAAAATTCTCGACTCCTCTTGTAAAACTTCCAGCATTATATTGATTGGCAACACCAACACCACTCACAACTATAAAAATTATAGCACCGATAAAGAGGACCGAATAAATCGCTCTTTGTCTTGCTAAAACTTTTAGATTTTCTTCAAGACTTTCGATTGTTATTGCGTTTTGTGACATAAAATAATTCTTTTTTTAAAGGAGTAATGTGCCCCTTTTTTTGGGGCACATTATAAAACCATTACTATGAAGTACTTAGTTTTTCTTCTTAGCTTCGAGCTTAGCCTTTCTGGCCTTCACAACCACCTCATAAAAGGAGTGATCAACAGGAACCCACGCTCTTACTATACCGTTTGCAATATTTTCGCTGCACTTCGGGTCGTTTTCGTGAATCCACTGCTTCATGCCAACCATTACGTCTCTTGCTTCTTTTGGTATAGCTTTTCGCATAACCATTGGACCGTTCGGGATAAGCTTTGATGACCATATTTGCTTTATATCGTCCATATTAAGAAGACCTTTTTCAACCATTCTTCTTAAGTTACCTGAAGAGTAGCCCTCGTCCCATTCACCAACGCCAGACACCCAAGTTACTGCGGCATCCACGTCACCGTTCAGCACGCCGAGCACTCCATTTTCGTGCCCTCCCATGAATGGAGTATCTTTAAAATACTCATCCATATTTATATTGTAAATGTCAGGTAATTCCACTGATGGGATTAAATATCCTGAAGTTGAATTCGGATCTGCGAAGCCTAGCACTTTACCTTTCATATCATCAAGATTGTTTATCCCTGAATCCTTTAAGGTTACCATTATTGAATAATAGCCTGTATCTCCAGTTGGTTGCATTCTTGTCAACACTGGGACGGCTGCGTCAGGATCTGCTAAGTACATTCCGGCATAGCCTGATGCACCAAACCATGCATAATCTATATTACCACCTAGCATTGACTCCATCGTTCCGGCGTAGTCAGTAAACGTAAACATTTTTGCTGGAACTCCATACGCAGCTTCAAAGTACGGTGGCAAGCACTGGTTCCTTGCAATTATATCTTGTGCGGCTTCATCCCCTAAAAAACCAATTCTAAACTCTGGTTGTATTTTACTTAGATCGTATGTTGGGCCCTTATAGTTTGGATTAGGCTCAGCATAGGTTGCTCCAAAAAATAGCAACAAGGTAGATACTAAAATAAACTTCTTTAACATCTTGAACTCCTCATTTTAAATATTAACTTGCAATCCCTATGTGGGATTTATTTAAGGACGTTGAGGTTATTGACGCTTCGAATGCCTCGTCAGTCTCAACACCGTAAATTTCTCTCGCTTTCGCATCGCTCAATTCACTCGGCTTGCCGTCAAATACTATCTCTCCAGACCGCATTCCAATAATCCTGTCGCAATATGTTCTTGCTGTATCTAAAGTGTGCAAATTACATATCACTTTGATTTTTTCGTTCGAATTAATTGATTGCAGTGCTTCCATTACTAGCCGTGCGTTTAATGGATCCAAGGATGCAATTGGCTCATCTGCTAAAATTATTTTTGGATTTTGCATCATCGCTCTACAGATCGCTACCCTCTGTTGCTGACCTCCAGATAAAGTTTCTGCTCTTTGCAAAGCTGTAGGAGCGACACCGAAACGATTCATCAAATCAAGGGCATCCGAACGCTCTTCTTTAGTAAAAAATCTGAGTGTTGACCGCAAGGTAGACTGGTAGAACAAGCGACCCAATATGACGTTTGTGATCACGTCCAAGCGAGGCACTAAATTAAATTGCTGGAAAATCATTGCGCATTGAGATTGCCATTGCCTTTTCTCTGAACCCTTGAGCTCCAGAATATTTATGCTCCCGGCAAACACTTTCCCTTCAGTTTCAGTAGTCAGTCTATTTAAAACCCGGAGGAGCGTTGACTTTCCTGCGCCAGAACGACCGATTATACCTATGAACTCATTTTTAGTAGATTCAAAAGAAACACTATCTATTGCGACTGTCGAACCAAATTCTTTTTTAAGTTTTGATACTTGTAGATGCATGATTTCACTTTCTGAACACATAAATAGATCAGCAAAGTGACAGAATGATTTCACATTTGTGAAAGAAAAATAACAGGTTAAAAATATGAATTCTTTAACTAATAATTGACGCGTTTATTAATTTTTCAATGTCGGTAACGATCACCTTAACCGGATTTGTTGACGTAGCTGTGTCAAACATAGCTTTTTTTGCAATCCTTTTGGCACAGCTATCAGGGACTCCAATTTCTGAGAGTGACTCCGGGATTTCTAATTGTGTTAATAATTGTTTAATACATGAAATTAAATGATGCTGGGTATCTTCCTTTAAACCAAGTGATTTGGTTATTCTATTTGTCTTTTCACCCATATTCACCAAGTTAAAATCTAAGACCGTTGGCAAAATAATAGCATTGGTCAAGCCGTGATGAGTGTTAAACTCCGCGCCAATCATATGAGATATTGCATGAACCAACCCCAGACCCTTTAAAAATGACACACCGGCCATACATGACCCTATAAGCATTCCCGATCTTGCGTTCAAGTCATTAAGATTATCACATGCTCTTGGCAAATATTTCCATATGAGGTGTAACGATTCCAATGCCATTGCATCATAGATAGGGTTAAAGTCAGGAACCAAATACGCTTCAATTGCATGCGTAAGAGCATCCAATCCAGTCCATGCGGTTAAATTAAAAGGGAGATCCAGTGTTACCATTGGGTCTAATATTGTTTGGCAGGGCTTGTACATCGGATGCCAAACACAGAACTTCATTAGTTTTTTTGAATGCGTTACCATCGCGGTACTTTCGGTTTCCGCTCCAGTACCCGCTGTTGTCGGAATGGTAATAAGCTTTGGGAACACACTATTATTGTCTATTTTGGGAGGATTTTTCTCGTAGTCAAATCTCCAGAGATCTTTACCACTATTAACAGTCAAGCCAATGGCTTTACCTCCATCCAATGCGCTGCCTCCACCAATTGCTATTATCCCATCATGTTTGTCTTTTGAGAACTGGTCGCACCCCATTTCTAAATCTTTATCATTTGGGTTAGGCGCTATACCGCTGTAAAAACCAAAAGAAACATTTTTCTTTTTCAAAGCCTTTTTTAAAATATCTATAAATGATAGGTTTTTGCTTCCTTTATCAGTGACAATTAAAGGATTTGAAATACCATATTTTGTGCAATAATCACCTACCTCCCAAATGCGTCCAGGTCCATAAGCTATTGGTATTGGGAATACCCAATCCTGTGGTGTTAAAATTTTTTCATCCTCTATAAACATTTTTTCTCAATTTACTGTTTTCTTTTTACAGAATAGATTGTTTTAGGAAAGGTTTGTAAAAAACTTTTAAGTGGTTGTGGAACACTAAAACATTGAGAAGCTGTTAATGATACTTGAAAGAATCACTGTAGAGCCAAAATACTCAGATACATCTTTAAGCTTAGCGCTTTTAATTAGCGGAGGCTTATGGGGTCTTTATTGGATACCAATAAGGGAACTGTCATTGGCAGGATTGGATAGCTATTGGAGTATCTTTTTTATAAATGCTTGCCCACTTCTAGTTCTATCCCCAATGGCACTTTTCAAGATCAATCAATTTAAATTTACAGATTGGTCCACTCTATTATCTGGTCTTACTATAGGACTTGCTTTCACGCTTTACGCAGGCGCGATTTTAGAGACTACCGTTGTCAGGGCAACCCTCTTGTTTTATCTTAGCCCGATCTGGGGAACTATTTTCGGCACGATTTTTTTATCGGAGAGATTTACCGTCAGACGGACAATTGCAATTATTTTTGCTTTGTTCGGGATTTTTTTGCTTCTATCAAATAAAGATACTTCAAATTTTACATTGAAGATAGGTGACTTTTTCGGTTTTTTATCAGGCCTTCTTTTTGCTATTGGATCGGGATTGTTGAAGCGCTCGCCAAGAATAAAAATATTTCCTCTAACGTTCTTCGTTTATGCATTCACCAGTGCAGGCGCATTAGCATTGGTATTTTTTTTCTTCGGCCAGACTGAAATACCAAAAAAGACTGTAATTGATTTTTTCCCTTATGTTTTTCTATGGTCTACAATTATATTTATGCCAAGCTTTATGGTTGTCTTTAAAGTCTCACAGACTTTGTTTCCTGGACGCGTAGCTATTCTCCTTATGTCAGAGATCATAGTTGCTGTTGTTACGGCTAGTATTTTACTTCCAGAGGAAAGAATGACTTTAATTCAATGGCTTGGAGCACTTGCAATTGTTATAGCCGGCTTTATTGAGATACTATTTAGCAAGTCGACAAAATACATATCAAAGCCCATGTAACGATTTAGTTTCCAAATAATCCTCCAAACCCATTAAACCACCCTCTCTGCCATTGCCGGATTGTTTGTATCCACCAAAAGGTGTTCCATAATTGTATCCACCTCCATTTATGTGAACTGCCCCGACTCTCAATTGTGAACTAACACGCTCTGCTTTTTTAATGTCAGACGTTTGCACATAGGCCGCTAAGCCATAGGGCGAGTCATTTGCTATAGATATCGCTTCCTGCTCATTCTTGAATGGCATTATAACTAAAACTGGTCCGAAAATTTCTTCTCTAGCGATCCTCATAGTATTTCTAACATTATAAAAAATTGTTGGTTTAACAAACCAACCCTTTTCTAAACCGTGAGGCTTACCTAAACCTCCCGTTAAGACGGAGGCTCCTTCTTTTATTCCCAAATCAATCATATTTTGAACTCGATCGAATTGTATTTTATCAAATAAGGGCCCTATGTGATCTCCCTCTTTAGTTGGATCTCCGATTAAAATTTCTTCTGCTGACTTCTTTGCTATTTTTAAAACCTCTTCGTAACAAGAGTGTTCAACTAGTAGCCTCGTCGGTGCATCACAAGATTGACCCGTATTGAACATGCACTCATTGATCGAATATTTTATATCCCTTTCTAGATTTGCATCCGAAAATACAATGTTAGGTGATTTTCCACCAAGTTCCAAAGTAACTCTTTTAATGGTCTCAGAAGAATCTTTGGTTACCATGACTCCAGCTCTTGTCGATCCAGTGAAAGACATCATATCTATTTCTGGATGCTTTGACATTACCCTTCCCACCGTATCTCCGACACCGTTAACCAAATTAAAAACACCGGCTGGGTAGCCGGCCTCCTCAATGATTTCGGTATAAACCATCGCAGATAAGGGTGTGTACTCTGACGGTTTCAAGATACAGGTACAGCCAGTTGCTAAAGCTGGTATAACCTTCAGTGCGATTTGATTTACAGGCCAGTTCCAAGGTGTTATCAGTCCACAAATCCCTACCGGTTCTTTTAAAAGAATATCCCCACTATCCAAAAGTGTTCTTTCCTTAAGCTCTGCCAGCGCACCAATAAATGATTCCAAGTGCCCTACAGCTGCATCCGCTTGGGCAGATCGTGCCATTGATATAGGTGCACCCATCTCTTCGCGCATGGCCTGGGCTAAATCTTCGAACCTTCTCTCTGTTATTCTCTTGAGATCCTTCAAGAGATCTATTCTTTCTTTCTTTTTCGTTTTGGAAAAGCTTGTAAATGCTTTTTTCGCCGACTGAACTGCATCATTGACATCCTGTTCATTTCCTAGTGACACAGTCCCGATTTGTCTTAAATCCGATGGGCTTATCACAGCCATTGTTTCGTCTGATCTTGGGTTTACCCACGTCCCATTAATAAAAAATTTTTTTAACTTTTCCATTTTTTTAATCCGTGATTTTTCTATCCTCAACTATAGACAATTAATTGTATTTTCTTACATATTTTTGTCATAATTTTTTTGTAACGTCTATCCGAGGTCTATTATGAAAATAATTATTAACGGGTTAGGAAGAATTGGGAAGCTTGTCTTTAGAAGACTATGCGATGAGAACCTCCATAAAAATATTTTAATGGTGAATGAGAAAGCAGGGTCTGCTTCTGACCAAGAGTATTTTTTAAGATATGACACCGTTCATGGGACTTGGGGTGATGACCTTTGTTTTGAAAATGGTTGTCTTAATTACAAAGATCATTCTATAGCTGTGATGACAGAGGGGTCTATAGAGAGTATTAGTTTTCCTAAATCTGAAAAGTTTCTGGTAGTAGATTGCACTGGCGTGAATAAATCAGAAAAATTACTTGAGCCATACTTCGAAAGAAAGGCATCATACGTATTAATTTCTGCCCCTATAGAATCATCCAATGTCCAGAATATTGTTTATGGAATAAATCATCAATCCATAGACACTAGTGCTTATAAAATATTTACAGCCGCAAGCTGTACCACTAATTGCCTCGCGCCTATTGTAAAAGTTCTCGAAGAAAATATTGGAATAAAGCATGGGTCAATTACAACTATCCATAACATTACAAACTCTCAAACTATTGTTGATGCTCCAAAAAATAATTTAAGGCGATCGAGATCCGGAATTAACTCATTAATCCCCACGACCACGGGCTCAGCTAGGGCAATTTCATTAATTTATCCAGAGCTTAAAGGAAGGCTGAATGGTCATGCTGTAAGAGTTCCTCTCTTGAACGCATCATTGACTGATTGTGTTTTTGAGATGAAACAGAATGTAGAAGTTGATAAGATTAATCAACTTTTTAACGAAGCTTCAAATACCTATTTGAGAGATATCTTATCTTATGAAGAAAAACCCTTGGTGTCATCTGATTATGTTAATAATCCCCACTCAGCAATTATCGACTCTCTTTCAACTATGGTCGTAAATAAAACCCAGCTTAAGATATATGCCTGGTATGATAATGAATGGGGATACGCCTGTAGAATGGTTGACATCTTATCTAAATTAATCCGAGAATAGGCTTTCCTCCTGTTGATATTCAATCCATTTTTAAATGTATCGATTATTTATTGGTTTTTGATGCTGACCGATGGTGCTTTACGAATGTTAGTGCTAATGCATTTTCATGATAAAGGCTATTCTCCTTTTACTCTCGCTTATATATTTCTACTCTACGAATTTATGGGTGTTATTACAAATTTTATGGCTGGCATTTTTGGTCGTCGCTTTGGATTATCCACCCTCTTGATAGCTGGTACTAGCCTGCAGGTATTAAGCCTAACATCACTTGGCCTTCTTTCGATTAATAGCCCAGAATGGTTTATGATTTTTTGCCTTATCTTTTTTCAAGGTCTCTGTGGTGTCGCTAAAGATTTGACTAAAATAGGAAGTAAGACAGCCGTAAAGTTTCTAAGCAATGAAAATATTAAAGGGAAGCTTTTTAGGAACGTCAGTTGGCTCACAGGATCCAAAAATACTGTTAAAGGGTTAGGTTTTTTTGTTGGTGCTTTTTTGATTACCATTCATCCCTTCTCAATCTCTTTATATATTCTTGCCTTCATTTTGTTTATAGCTCTAATGATTGCGTTGAACCCAGTGTTAAAAACGCCTGAATTAAATACAAAATCAAATAGAGTACAATCAGAAGGAAAGTTTTTTTCTGACATTTCCAGTATAAATTATCTTTCTTTGTCGAGAATTTTCTTGTTTGGTGCACGAGACATTTGGTTCGTAATTGGAATTCCTTTGTTTTTATTGGAAGTGTTTTCAACTATGTTTGTTACGGGATCAAACGGTAAAGTTGTTTTCCTTTTGGTAGGCAGCTTCATGGCTCTATGGGTCATTTTTTATGGCTTCGTACAATCTCAAGTGCCAGCAATTATTCAAAGAAAAACTGATTTAAATATAGAATCTAGTGCTTTTCGCTGGTCCATTATTGTAATTTTCCCTACCTTATTTTTAACTTTGTTAACTTTTGTTTTTGATAACACTCTGTCAGTGACGCTGATTGTAATAATAATCACTTTACTTTTTCTATTTGGAGGTTTTTTTGCAATTAATTCAAGCATCCATTCTTATTTGATATTAAAGTTAACAAGTAAAAAAAATGCATCCGAAGATGTTGGTTTTTACTATTCAGCTAACGCAGTGGGTCGCTTTTTTGGAACACTATTATCTGGAGTTAGCTATCAGTTGGGCGGGCTTAGCCTTTGCTTATTCTTTACGACGGTCTTTTTAGTTTGTTCCAGTTATTTTATTGCAATTTTGGCAAAAAAAACTTGATATCTGGATTTAAAAATGAATCACTGTAAGCTACAATTTACGTTCTGAGTTGGTTTTAAGATGAAAGACAATCGTAAAGATTATATCATTTTTTCTACTATTCTAATTGGTTTAACAATGGTTTTTGCGAGCTTAGGATATCCAATCTGGGTTTTCCCTGCAACGGTTCTCATGTGCTCGATAATATTTTTTATGTATTTAAAGTCTAGCAAAATAGGCGAAAAGCACCATGTTAACGCATTGAAACAGGAAGCTATCAAGGAAGAGATTCAAGATACGTATAATGCCAAGATCACTTACAGGGTAATTAAAGGATTATTGAACATTCTTCCTTCACCCTATATTTTGATCGACAGAAATGGTAGAATAACATTCATAAATTCAGAGGCTAAAGGAATAGTCCCTGATTTTCATGCTGGCTCCCATATTTCGAACGTTTTCAGGTCGCCTATTTTTTTAGCTGCTGTTGAGAATGCAATAAAAAAAGATAAGCAGGTAAAGCTGTCTTTTGAAGTTCAAAGCCCACAATTTCGTCAATTTAGTGCAAATATTTTTTTCATATCATCAAATAAAATATCAAACAATTTTAATGACATTTTTATCCAACTAACAGATGACTCAACTCATATAAGAGCCGAAAAAATGCGGACGGATTTTGTTGCAAACGCTAGTCATGAGCTTAGAACTCCATTAGCGTCGATCACAGGCTTTATCGAAACATTGCAAGGGCCAGCAAAAAATGATCCGAAGGCAAAGGATCTTTTCTTAAATCTTATGGCCAAACAGGCTGGTAAAATGGAACTTTTAATTAAAGATTTGATGTCTCTTTCCAAATTGGAAATACTAGAGACTAAACCTATTACGTCTGTCTGCTCATTAAGTGAACTTATCAGTGATTTAACGCAGAGCTTACAACAATACGCACAAGACAATAATGTTAAACTAGTTAATAATATTTCTAAAAAAATGATGCCAATAATGGGGGAAGTTGATCAATTGCGACAACTATTCTCAAACTTAATAGAGAATGCTATTAAATACTCAGGATCTGAATGTGAAGTAAAAATTTTTCTGTCCAAAGAAAAACACAAAGGTATGGTTGGAATAGTGATTGAGGATAACGGGCGTGGAATTTCTGCGGAACATTTACCTAGACTTACGGAGAGATTTTATAGAGCTAACACAAATTCTGAAGCTGAAAAAGAGGGTACTGGTTTAGGATTGGCGATAGTGAAGCATATTTTAATCAGACACCGCGGAAAACTCCAGATTGACTCCAAACTTGACAAAGGCAGTCAATTTACTGCTTGGCTACCAAAAGGGAATTTGGGTAAACAAAAAAAAAATAAAATGAATTAAAAATTTAAAAAAAATTCATGTTTTCAATATCTTATTTATTCATAAAATTTTAATATTTTTGACACAATTAAGTGAGGATCTAGTGACATTGTTCGATGTAATTAGACTTTTGAGTTAACAAAGGAGTTGTCAATAATGAACAATATTTTAAAAATTTTTACTGCTGCAGTTGTAGGGGCAGTCTTAAGCACTGGCTCGCTGATGGCTAGGGAAGGCGATCAAATATCGATCGTTGGATCCTCAACTGTATTCCCATTTTCAACCATCGTTGCAGAGCGTTTTGCGAAAAACACTGACTTTAAAGCCCCAGTTATAGAATCAACGGGTACCGGTGGGGGCGCGAAACTATTTTGTGCAGGGATCGGTCTTGATCATCCAGACGTAACCAATGCAAGTAGGGCAATGAAATCAAGCGAAAAAGAGACTTGTACTGCAAACGGTATAACGCCGGTTGAGTATATGATCGGCTTTGATGGAATAACTTTCTCAAACAGCAATAAAGCACAGAAGTATTCTTTAACTAAGGAAGAGATTTTCAAAGCTGTGTCAGCTAAAATAATGTCTAACGGGAAAATGGTAGACAATGGCTATAAGAGATGGAGCGACATTAATCCGTCCTTGCCGAGTGTTAAAATAGATGTTTTGGCTCCTCCACCATCTTCCGGCACACGAGATGCTTTCGTAGAGTTGGTCATGCACGATACTTGCAAGAAGGTTTATAAAATGCCTAAAAAAGGTGATGACGGGTACAAGGCCCTTTGTTCTGCACTAAGAGAAGACGGTGCTGTTACCGAGGCAGGAGAAAATGACAACCTGATTATAGAAAAGCTTGCTGCAAATCAGGATCGATTTGGTATTTTCGGATATTCATTTCTTGACCAAAATAAAGATAAGGTTCAGGGTTCTGTCATAAACGGTGTAGCTCCATCAATGGGTACAATTGCTGATAGTTCGTACAAAGTTTCTCGGCCACTATTCTTTTATGTTAAAAAAGAACACGTTGGGGTAGTTCCAGGACTTCAAGAGTTTTCTGACTATTTTATGAGCTTAGCGGTGAGCGGTAGCCCCTTAGAAGCTGCTGGCCTTATTCCAAAGCCATAGTTTTTTAACCATTTACTTAGACCATAAAGCCGGATAACATATCGGCTTTATGGCACGTTAATCTCCAGACAGGATTTTCACTTCAATGACCCTTCCTCTAAGTTTCGTTTTTTTTGTGCTTCTGGGGTTATCTGTATATTTTTATTATCACGCAAAAAGCGGTATAGTTAGAAAAGCTGCATTACTTAGCGATCGTACAAAAGCACTTCCGTCTCACTATGGACAACAATCCTTCCTCTGGGCTTTCATACCCTCTTTCCTAATATTATTGGTTCTAACAATCGGTGGGCCAAACTATATAGATCAAATTTTCTATAATAAAATTCAAGAATTAAATCCCACATTTAATGAATCTTTTGTAAGTCTTATCTTGGCAAAAGTTATTAATGTCTCAAATGGAAAAATTTCCACTGGTGAAGAGAATATAATAATGCTCGCAAAGGACTATAAAATAGCTTTCGAGCAACTGCACTTTTTTCGTGGATTAGTGGTTATTTTATGCGCTGCGTTATTGGGAATGATTATTTCCTATAGACAGAAACCTGGCTCAAACGCAAGGGAACAGGTTGAAAAATTTATAGTTAATATTTTCTTCGCTTCAGCAGTTATTGCTATTTTTACAACGGTAGCCATTATATTAAGTCTATTTTTTGAAGCGTTGAGATTTTTTAATTTATATAATTTTTTTGATTTTATATTCGGACTTCATTGGGCTCCAAATGTAGCTATAAGAACAGATCAAGTGGCTGCTGAAGGTTCATTTGGCATGATACCTGTGCTATTAGGTACATTACTAATTTCTTTCATAGCAATGTGTGTGGCTATCCCAATTGGCCTTTTCTCTGCAATATATCTTGCGGAGTTTGCTACGCCTAAAATTCGAGATTTCGTAAAACCAACTTTGGAAATTTTAGCTGGTATTCCAACTGTTGTGTATGGATATTTTGCTGCTTTGACTGCCGCTCCATTTTTCCGGGAAATTGGTTTTTCACTGGGTTTAGATGTTTCATCTGAGTCAGCTATAGCAGCTGGTGCTGTAATGGGTATAATGATTATTCCGTTTATTTCCTCTTTATCCGACGACGTTATTAGAGCTGTTCCGCAAAGCTTGCGAGACGGTTCAATGGGACTTGGTGCCACAAAAGCTGAAACAATTTACATCGTTATACTGCCCGCTGCTATTCCTGGTTTGGTCGGCGCGGTTCTCTTGGCCGTTAGTCGTGCTATCGGAGAGACAATGATTGTTGTAATGGCCGCGGGATTAAGCGCAAATTTGACAGTCAATCCATTAGAGTCCGTAACAACCGTCACAGTTCAAATTGTTTCACTCCTTACTGGAGATACAGAGTTTGATGATATTAAAACCTTGTCAGCCTTTGGCCTAGGGCTAGCACTTTTCTTCTTTACCCTGTTACTCAATATTTTTGCTCTTTCTATATCGCGGAGGTTAGCTGAAAGATATGATTAGAAAAAGTATACAATCAAGAAGAGCCCGTGAAACCAGATTAAAGATCTATGGTATTACCTCCATTTGTTTTGCTCTTATTATGCTTGCAACGCTACTTATATCGATAGGGCTTAATGGGTATAGCGCACTTCAGCAAGCCTACTTTAAGCTAGATATATCTGTAAACACGGAAAAGTTCGTTGATGACAGTGGGGCTCCTGACAACAATAAGATGAATCTTTTTAACTGGGATGGTTTAGTGCAAAGCGCATTAAGAGAATTTTTTCCAGAGGTAAAAGATAGAGATGAAAAAAAAGAATTGTTTGCAATTATCTCTGCTAATGCTGGCTATGATCTAAAGGAAATTATTAAAAAGAAAGCCCTTGGTAGTGGCTCTCATACTTTGTCAGTTTGGCTTCATTTATCTGACGACGCAGATCAGTATTTAAAAGGTAGATTAAGCATTGATATTCCAGAGGAAGATAGAAGGATTAATAATAAGCAAATAGCATGGGTAAATAGCTTGGTGGAGAGGGATATTGCAAAACTTAAATTTAACAAAACATTTTTCACATCTGCTGACTCCAGAGAGCCTGAGAGCGCTGGAATTCTCGGATCGGTTATTGGTTCAGCTTTAACCCTTTTCGTCACGATAATGTTTGCACTTCCACTGGCTGTTATGGCCGCGATATACCTCGAGTATTTTGCAAAACCTGGAAAGATAACAGACTTTATTGAAGTAAATGTTAACAACTTAGCGGCAGTCCCATCTATAGTATTTGGATTGCTTGGTTTATCAGTTTTTCTATCTACGTTTGGTCTTCCTAGATCAGCACCTCTTGTCGGTGGACTTGTGTTAGGTTTGATGACGCTACCTACGATAATTATAGCCTCAAGAGCATCTATACGCTCTATTCCTCCATCTATACGAGAGGCAGCTTTGGGGCTGGGCGCTTCAAAAATGCAGGCAGCACTACATCATGTATTACCCCTAGCAACCCCTGGCATTTTAACGGGCACAATTATAGGTATGGCTCAAGCATTGGGCGAGACAGCACCTCTTTTAATGATTGGGATGGTGGCCTTTATAATTGATATTCCAACAACCTTTACCTCTAGTGCCACAGCCATGCCAGTTCAAATATATATGTGGTCTGACAGCGCAGAAAGAGCGTTTTATGAAAGGAGTTCTTTAGCTATACTATTCTTAGTGGCGTTTTTAATCTCAATGAATCTCTTAGCCGTTGTATTGAGGAAAAAATTCGAGAAGAAATGGTGAAATAATGACTAGCAAATTTAGAACAAAAAAAGTTGAGGTATCTTACGGCGACAAAAAAGCGATAAGAGATATAAGCCTTGATATAGAAAAAAATATAATTACGGCGCTAATTGGTCCCTCTGGGTGTGGAAAATCAACTTTTTTGCGTTGTCTAAATAGAATGAATGATGTCATAGAGAATTGCTCAATAAAAGGGAGTATACATCTTGATGAACAAGATATTTATGGGCCAGACATAGATCCTGTCGAACTCAGAGCACGCGTTGGAATGGTTTTTCAGAAGGCAAATCCGTTTCCGAAATCTATTTTTGACAACATTGCCTATGGCCCAAGAATTCATGGCTTGGCTAGTAATGACAGCGAGTTGAAAGATATAGTCCACAATAGTTTGGAAAAAGCAGGACTTATGGATGAAGTCAAAGATCGGTTAAATGATCAAGCAACAGGGCTTTCAGGGGGTCAGCAACAGAGAATATGTATTGCCAGAGCCATTGCCGTTAGCCCTGAAGTTATTCTCATGGATGAACCCTGTTCTGCACTTGATCCGATCGCCACTGCAAAAATCGAAGAACTTATGAATGAACTATGTCAGTCTTATACCATAATTATTGTAACCCATTCAATGCAGCAAGCGGCACGTGTATCAAAGAAAACGGCCTTTTTTCATTTAGGAGACTTAATTGAATATAACGACACAGATAAAATTTTTACTCAACCCGAGAATCAAAAAACACAGGACTACATTACCGGGCGATTTGGATGATAAGGAAATAGGATGACTTTACATATTTCATCAGCATATAACGAAGACCTCATTTATATTAACAGTAAAATCGTGGAGATGGGTGGCTTGTGTGAGCAGATAATAAATAACACGAATCTGTCGATAAGGGATAATAACGTTCAACTTGCTGAAAAGGCTGTTCTTTTAGACGAGAAACTTGATTTTCTAGAAAACGAAATCAACGAGTCCGTGATAAAAGCAATTGCTTTGAGACAACCTGTTGCCGATGATTTACGGGTTTTATTTTCGGCTATCAAGATTTCTGGAGCCTTTGAAAGGGTCGGTGATCTTTGCAAAAACATAGCAAAGCGCACCCAACTTCTAAGCGATGAATACCAGATAGACATAAGAAGAGAAATATTCGAGCTAGGTGAAAAAGTAAAAAAACAGCTTACTCGATCTATCAATTCATATACCAATCAAGATATTAAGTTAGCTACAAAAGTATGGAAAAATGATTATAAAATTGATCAAATGTATACTGATCTCTTTGAAAATCTTCTCGTATATTTAAAAAAGAAAAAACGAGTGGCCTCTGGTTCCCACCTCATGATTATAGCAAAAAATTATGAGCGCATCGGAGATCATACCACTCATATTGGAGAAATGACACACTTTGCAATAACAGGTGAGAATTTAGTGGCAATAAGACCAAAAGTTAACCTGCCTGTATAGAGGTTTTTTTAATAATGAAACATAAAATTTTGCTTGTTGAAGATGATAAGGACATTCAAGAAATTATAGAATACAATTTTTCTAAGGAAGGCTACGAGGTAACTAAATGCTCTGATGGTGAAAGCGCTATTGACTTAGTTAGGCATGAGACACCGGACCTTGTCATTTTGGATTGGATGCTTCCAAATCTATCTGGTTCGGAAATATTAAGGCAAATACGTTCATCCAAGAAATTAAAAAAAATACCTGTCATAATGCTCACAGCGCGAACTGAAGAAAGTGATAAATTGAGAGCTTTCGACACCGGAGCTGATGACTATATAACCAAGCCCTTTTCAAACTCTGAATTAATTGCCCGAACGAAAGCTCTTCTTAGACGCGTGAGTGAAGACAGTTTTACAGACACTTTAAATTTTCATGACATTGAATTAAACCGTGATAACAAAAGAGTATTTAGAGGTAAAAAGGAAATAAAATTAGGGCCTGTGGAATTTAAGTTACTTGAAGTTTTTCTAATGAGGCCAGGACAAGTATTTAACAGGGAGCAATTGTTAGATAAAGTCTGGGGCAATCAGATCTACGTTGAGGAACGAACTGTTGATGTCCATGTGGGGCGTTTACGAAGAGCGCTCAATAGGGGTAAAGTGAAAAAGGATCCTATACGAACTGTAAGAAGTGCAGGTTATTCACTTAATGAAAACTATAGTTAGCGACTTCTCATCCTATATGTAGATAAGAAAAAAAATTCTCTGATGCTTTTTCCCACGAAAACTTCTTTGCATGTTTTATAGCAGTCGATGCACTAAGCGATTCTAATCCTCGTGCTGCTTCAGCCAAATCTTCTCTTAGGATTCCTGCTTTCGATTTGCCGATAATATCTTTCGGACCGGAAACATTATATGCAGCAACAGGGAGCCCACATGCCATTGCTTCGAGCAACACCAATCCAAAAGTATCGGTTTTTGATGGAAAGACGAAATAATCACACTCTTGATAAATATTTGCTATTTCCTCATGACTTTTATTTCCAAGAAATTTGACGTCTGGATATTTTTCTCTGAGCCTTTTTTCTTCTGGGCCACTGCCTATCATCCATTTTTCCCCATCGAGTTTCAGACCTAGGAACGCATCTAAATTTTTCTCTATAGCTAGTCGACTTGTGCACACATATACTTTTTTCTTTCTAGAAGTTCTTTTCTTTGGTTGAAATGTTGAAAGATCGACTCCCAAGGACCATACCTCAGGTTTTCCCACATTCCATTTGATGAGATCTTCTTGAACTGTTTTGGAAGGAACAAGCACTCTCTCAGAGTTTTTATGGAACCATCTCAGAAAAGCGTATGTCCAGGACAATGGGATTGCTGTTCGCGCTTTTATGTACTCTGGAAAACGTGTTTGAAAAGCGGTTGTATAACGCATTTTATTTTTCTGAGCGTACGATCGAGCTGCTATTCCGAGAGGACCTTCTGTATTAACATGGAGTGCGTCCGGTTTTAAATCATCAAGGATAGCAAAAACCTTCTTTCTTGCGAAGAGGGCCAATCTTATTTCCGGATAGGTTGGGCAGGGAATATTTTTAAAGCGGTCAGGTCCGATAACAAAAACATCGTGTCCCATCTTTCTAAGGTGTTTAACAGTTTGCTGTATACAAACGACAACCCCATTAACTTGAGGTGTCCACGCATCGGTTATAATAACTATTTTTGACAAATCGGCTCTACTTAACACCTTCAACGGGTGTCAATTTACCTTTTGTTTTCGACCATTCGATTATTTCAAGTTTTCCGTCAAAATTCTCAACTAAGGCAGTCATTGACTCTACCCAGTCTCCATCATTGGCGTAGATTATATCTTCAACCATTTTCATCTCAGCCTTATGAATGTGACCACAAATTACACCGTCACAACCTCTTCGCCTTGTCTCCGTCACTATAGACTTTTCAAAGGCAGACATGAAAGAGACAGCTAGCTTCACTTTTGATTTTAAGTATTGAGAGAGCGACCAATACGGGAGTTTAAAGAGACGCCGAATTGCATTAAAAACAGCGTTTATTTTCAACAGGAATACATACGCCCAGTCACCAATATAGGCAAGCCATCTTGCGTGCTGGATTACATTGTCGAATAAATCGCCATGGACCACCCAGAATTTTTTGCCATCAGCCGTAAAATGTATATCGTCGTCCTTAACTTTTATTCCCCCCATGGTTAGACCTATAAAGTCCCTGGCCACTTCGTCATGATTGCCTGGAATAAAAATAATTTCTGTACCTCTCTTTGCTTTTTCCAAAATCTTCTGCACAACATCATTATGCGTCTGAGGCCAGTACCATCGTTTAGACAGTTGCCATCCATCTACTATATCTCCTACCAGAAAAATTTTTTCACATTCTATAGTTTTCAGAAATTCTAAAAACTCCTTAGCCCTCGACCCTTTGGTACCCAAGTGAACGTCAGAAACCCATACCGTTTTAAAAACCTTTGCTGTGTAACTAAGATCATTCATTATTTATTCCAAAAACGCTTGTTGATTAAAATGGCTTGTAGAGATTAACTGTTGTCTTTTTTCCGAGTCTTAATTCGGCTTCATTCCCACCTTAATATAGTGCCATACCATATTATTTAAATACTCCTTTTGAAAGAAAAATAATAAAAAAGCTCCCCTTTTTTATTATTTTCGAGGGTAGGTTCAAAATTTAAATTTTGGAAGATAGAAGCCCTTCATAGCTTTATTTTAATTCTGGTTCATAAGTGGAATAAAAATTCTATAATAAAGAAAATACAACATATGCGAAGGTTAATAACTAAATGAAAATACTCGTTTTAGGTGCTGGTGCCGTAGGAGGTTATTTTGGGGGACGAATGGCTGAGACGGGAATGGATGTCACTTTTTTAGTAAGAGAAAAGAGACAAAAAAAATTAGAAAAATCGGGTTTAATAATTAAGAGTCCAAAAGGTGATTTCGCCACTAGCCCCAACCTTGTGACTATAGATAACGTGGACAGTATCTATGATGTCATCCTATTTACTAATAAAGCCTATGATTTAGACGAGATTTTGCAATCTCCTTTTCCAGTGAAGGATGGGTCGATAATTATCCCATTACTTAATGGCTATGCACATATGGAACAATTAAGAAATAAGTTTCCAAATGCGCGTTTATTTGGGGGTATTGCGCATATCTTTTCTACATTAAACGATGAGGGTGAAATTCACCATTTCAATGATATTCACTCACTAACTTTTGGTCACTTAAGTGAAGTGGATGAAACGGATGGGAGAAGATTTTTTGATGCATGTAGTTCTGCAAACTTCTCAATTAAGTACTCGGATAACATCATTGTAGACCTTTGGCACAAGTGGGTACTTATAACCACCGTCGCGGGGGCCACTACTTTATTTAATGCAACCATAGGAGAAATTGCGTCCACTGAGCATGGAATAGCATTTATTACGGATCTTCATGATGAATGTATAAATATAGCAAAGTCAGAAAAAATTCAGGTGCGTGACGATGATTTAGCGCAACAAAGACGCTTTCTTTCTGACAAAAAATCTACATGGAACTCGTCTATGCGAAGAGACATGGTAAATGAATCAAAAATTGAGAGTGCGCATATATTTTCAAATCTTATTAATATAGCAGAAAAAAACAACGTTCAATGTCCCTCATTAAAAACCGTAATGATAAATGGTGCAATATATATGCGGTCTCTAGTCTAAGGTGCAATCCAGCAAGATTTATTATTATTAAAATCTAATACCATTCTCTCGTGGCCCGATGATTTTAAATAAAGATAATCTATTTCGGTTATCTTATTGTCGACAACACAAAAATTCTTTTTTCCTTCTTCACTCTGTTCCGATGTTGGGGTCTTTCCCTTTAACTCCAAAGGTAAACCATCATCCTTTTCTTCAATATTGCTTGAAGGATGATATTTTGTTAAATAACATTTTCTTGATGAGAGCCCTGTCTTATCCCATGATTCATTCCATATAGCATTGTCGTAATGAATACTAGAGATTGTCTTTATCCTTAATTGCGTTTTCAGCTTATAACTATATACCAAGCAGACTGTGTTTGGGTTTTTCTTTATATCACTAAGCTTTGGACTTCTGTAATCGGTGTGAAAACGTATAATATTTGTCTCTTTATCAAAATTTCTTAAAACAACACTTCTTGCTTCCACTCCCTCCTTTCCAATGGTACAAAAAGTCATAATGTGGAAATCATGATCCCTCTCTTTCGCACCGTTTTCCAATAGCTTACTGACTTTTATAAAAATATCGTTATTCATTTCCAATTCCATTAATGCCTAATATCGTAAATATATTAAAAAAAACAGTTTTTTCAAAAGAGCCTTTCGGATTACTTATCCTACTCGCTATAGCAATGCCCATAGCGTTTTCAACTTGGGTTGCTTTGCTTAATAATTTTGTAATAGAAGTATCCGGTTTTTCTGGCGTCGAGATAGGTTGGCTTCAAAGTGTAAGAGAGATACCAGGATTTCTTGCTGTCTGTGTTATTTTTATTTTGTTTTTCTTAAGCGAACAAAGACTTGCATACATATCGCTAGCTCTTCTGGCGTTGGCGGTTGCTGTTACTGCTCTTTTCCCTGAGTTTAAAGGATTAATTATTACAACATTAATCAGTTCAATTGGTTTTCATTACTATGAGACAGTCAATCAATCACTTCAATTGCAATGGCTAAAGAAAGAAACAGCACCTTCATCAATCGGATGGATTGTAGCAGCTGGATCAGGTTCAGCTTTTTTTGTTTATATCGCCATAATTATTCTTTGGCTCAATCTTAATTTTAATTATTTTTTCATCTATTTCTTTGCAGGCTTATTGTGCCTATTAATTGTTATCTTTTGCTTTTTTTATTATCCACAATTTCAAATTGGGAAAAAACAGCGGTTAGCTATTGTGCTAAAGCGGAGATATTGGGTCTATTATACCTTACAGTTTTTTTCAGGAGCCAGGCGACAGATATTTGTTGTTTT
The DNA here is from genome assembly GCA_902596985.1 of uncultured Alphaproteobacteria bacterium. Lineage (GTDB taxonomy): Bacteria > Pseudomonadota > Alphaproteobacteria > Rhodobacterales > Rhodobacteraceae > CACIJG01. The sequence continues at coordinate 24,868 of CACJWR010000005.1, read as the reverse complement.
CGCAAGCTTTATGATGGTTGAAAAATATGGTTTTGATGTTCACCAAATCACGTTTCTTCTTCTAACAAATTTCTTAATTAATATATTTATGGCACCGTTAATTGGGCGATTCATAGAAAAGTTTGGTGAAAGACTTTCGTTGATTGTTGAGTACTTCGGTCTCATGGTTATTTTTCTTCTTTATGCCGGTCTCTATTATTTCAATTGGTCTTACATTGTCGCGTCTATTCTATTTGTTGCAGACCATATGTTTTTTGGGTTGGCTTTTGCAATGAAAACATATTTTCAAAAAATTGCCGATAGCGAGGATTTTGCTCCAACCGCTGCTGTGGCTTTTACAATAAACCATATCTCTGCTGTATTTCTTCCAGTCCTATTAGGCTATATTTGGATTCATAATAATAGTGCAGTTTTTTACCTAGCTGCCATATTGTCATTTATTTCATTGATTGTGGCGATATTAATTCCAAGATTTCCGTCTAAAGGTAACGAGAGTGTTTTACGTGTCTAGGTGTTTTGTTGATGAAGGTCCAAGCCACTACCCGTCTCATACATTTCTTCATCTGGTTGTGGCGGTTCAGGAATTTGTACAATTTCAATCCAGCCGTTTAAAAAGTCAAACCGCAGGCCAACTTCATCCATACCGGTTTTTAGAATTATTTGGTCAAGACCATTTGTACTCTCTACAGCTCTATTAATAGATTTACACATAATTTTGTGGAGAAATTCTCTCTCTAATTTTGTTTTAGGTTTGAAGGTTTTCTCTATTTCTAAATATTCAAGGTCTAAGCACCGAACATTTACTTTATCTTTTCCAGCTAATAGGCTGATCGCAACTATTGGTTTGGTTTCGCCAATTCGTGGAATTGCCCAAAAAGATTCATATTCCCAGTTGGGACGAACTAGACTACTTATTTCATAATTTAAAGCATTCATCTGCGAAAATAATGCTTTTAGTGATATGAAGAGAGCTATGACAGTTGTGCAGAAGACTTTTATAAACAATATACAACCTATTTGTTAATTACATCCAAAGATGCCTCAAACTTTATTACCATCTATTTCAACTTTGTCTACTTGTATATCAGGGCTGTAATTATTCTCTCCAATTATCAAGGGAAGTATTTCACTTTGATCATTTCCTCCTAAGTTTTCATATCTTTCTTCTCTCCATTCGAGCGTTGAGAACTCTCCGCATTTTTTACAAACGGGTTCCCATTCGCTTTGACTCTCACAGTTAGAGCAAATCCACCTTTTTGATCGCTTAGCTGTAACGGCTTTTGCAAGCCAGCCCTTTACAGCAGCATCTGATGATCCAACTCCCTTTTCAATGGCAGCCATTAGGGTATAGACCTTAGCGTTTGCTTGATCAGTTTCGATTAGATCACTTATAGCCCGTCTCGCTTCAGGAAAATTTTCAGAAAGAATATTTAATTCGGCTTTTAAGGTTTTTGTTTCCACATCACTCTTCTTAACATTTAAAATCTTTTTGAAACGTTCTATACGATCATCAACGCTTTCATTGGCCTCGATCTCTGCAAATTTTTTTGCTACATCTGGGTGAGGAATAACTTTCCATGTACTTAACAATGCTGTTTCTGCTTTCTTTTTTTGTCCTTCAAGAACCTCTAGCTCTGACAAAAAGATCGAATTTGGAACGAGGCCCGCGTATTTTTTTAATGCCTGCCTGGACATCTTCAAGGCATCCAGCGTCTTTCCATCTGATCTAAGTTCCTTAGCTTTCTGAAATAAAAGAATACTTTCTCCTTTGCTATACGTTTCTTTATCTATTCTTTTAATCTTATTAATATTTTTATAACTCATTAAGGCTCCATCCCAATCACCCTCTGTGAGTTGGAGATTAAAAAAAGTTTTATTAAATGATAGGTTTCGGGGTTTCAACTTGATTAACCGCTCTGTCAGTTTGAGTGCTAGGCTTGTATTCCCTTCAGTTAGTTTCATCTTTATAAGACCAAACAACCCCATGCTCCGTGTCGTTTTGTCTTTAATTAATTCTTGAAAAATCTCTTCTTGTTTTGCCACGTTTCCTTTGGCGTCATATGAGCTAAGAGATAATATGTTCGGCAAAGATTTTGATTTGAGATATTTCTTGCTTCGCTTTATTTCTGATAAAGCTCTTTCATGATCTCCCTCAAAGCTAGCAGTATATGCGCTGAGTAAAATACTTTGTCCTTTTCTTTCTGACCTTTTTTCAAAGAACCTCTTTAGAGCTGTATCATCTCCTCTCAAAAATCCGATCAAAGACCATAAAAACTTTAGGACTATATTTATCATTAAAGCGACACAGAGGAGCGCTAAGATGAGGGCAAAAAACGATATGAAACTTAACTGGTATTCTCGATTAAGAAAGTCAATCGTTAATGTCCCATCGGTATCTTTTACAAAATTAAATGTAACAGCTAGTGCTATAGCAATGCTGAAAAAAAATATTGCCTTTATAAATACCCAAATCACTGATTTATCTGATCTTCCATTTCAATAAGCTTATCCAGCTTTCCAATCCAATCTTTCATTAAGGCTCTAGTCTCTGACGATAATTTACTAATCTCAATTTTTGCGTTTTCTAACTTTCCGCTTTTTAATGAATCATCAATTCTGGATAGTATTGCGTCTGTGTGATCACCCTCAATAGGCTCAGTAGACCTAGATATTAAAATCGTGTTGAAATAACCTGTTAACCAGTCTGTCCAGTCTTGTTTCTCAAGCGAGTTTATTTCGTTTTTCAAAGCACGATAAGAAATCTCGGTGAATTCTTCTATTAAAACCAAAAGCTCTCGACTCATTTCTAAGGACTGTTTTTTCTCTATATTCTGATAGGAACTTCTTAGTACTAATAAACTCTTTTTGTTATTTTCAATAAGCTCTTGGTTCTGTGATATTCGTTTCTGCAATACATCTAAATCGCTTTCATATGCTTGTCGAAAATTTTCTAGCTTATCTATTTGGTTTTTTAACAATCCCTCATTTTTAATATCACTTTGGTGTTGGATCTCATCTTCGGTTTTGTATTTCACATTTTCAGAAATAGCAGCGCTTATTTTTGACTCTATATCTTTCGCATTCTTTTTAACCAAGTCGTTGACCATATTAATTCTTGATAGCAAAAATTCTTTTTCTGATTGTAACTCTTCGATACTAGAACTGATGATTTTCTCTCTTTCCGAGAAAAATGTGTTTTTGTTCAACTTAGAATTTAATTCAGATTTTAAATCTTTAATTTCAACAAAAAAAATAAAATATAAAGAGCCTAAAGCTATTGTTGATAATGCTAAACTAACTACGGCCAACATAAGGGCATAGTTGAAGTGAAAACCCAATGTTTTTGGTCCATCACTGTTTTTTTTCAAACTCTTCTTAGTATTCGATTCTGTCACTTTTAAGCTTTTTAATTTTAGTCTTAATAACGTGCATACTCTTTAACTATCATCTTGACCATTTCAGAGATCAGAGGCTCTTGAATTGTTTTACATCTAATATCTTTATCTAAGACCGATCTTAATCTATTTTCAATTTTTTTGCTAAAACAGAAAAATATTTTATTGAGATTGTTTTCTGAAGTGCCCTTTGTCAAACTGTCCACGGATTTTTCTGAGAATAGAGCGATGCCCTCCAACTGTTTTCTGGCTAAGACATTGTCTAGTTCTCTTTGCTGAACAGGCCTTTTCTGCTTATAAACCACATACTCTTCACAATTAAAGTTATACTTTGAAAGATCCGCCTTTAAGTCGAAAGATATTTCGTCACCTCGCAAATAAAATATAGTTGGTCTTTTGGTATCACAGTAGTCTTTTAAGCTATCAAGCAACTGCTTTACATTTGCAAAAATAAATGTCTCCTTTGCTCCTATTTCTCTAAGAAATTCATCACATCTTTGCCCAACAGCAAAAATAGGTGTTTCCGAGTTCTTCAATTCTATATTTAATTTTTCTACAGCATAAACGGATGTAAAGACTAAAATATCCGCTCTCTCTAGGTTTACACTTATATTTTGGAACTCTATTTCCAAAAGAGGAAAAATCAAAACCCTACCGTTGAACTTTTCTTTTTGTAACATTTCTTTGAAACGGTAGCTGTCTTTAAAAGTCCGCGTTAAAAGAATTTCTTTATTGGAAGAAATTTTTTCCTCCTTTTGACTTTATCTCTCTTCCTGCCTCGCGCCCAATTTCTACCGCCATGGCCCAGTCCCCTTGCCAAACATCATGTATCTTTACCTCGCCATTAGCACTTATAATTTCTCCCATAAATTTAAATTCTTCATTGTTTTTTTGCGCCAATCCGCCAATAGGCGTTCTACAGGATCCGTCTAACTCCCTTAAGAATGCTCTTTCAGCCTCTACTCTCTTCTTTGATACACTGTCGTTGAGAGGTGCCAAAAATTCTTCCATTTTTTCGTTACGTAAATGCTCAATTCCTACAGCTCCCTGAGCAACAGCAGGCAACATTTCCTCTGTTGATATAGGGTTAATCAGTTCAACTAACCCAAGTCTATTTAATCCTGCAGTAGCTAAAAAGGTTGCAACAGCCACGTTGTTATCAAGCTTTTCAAGTCTTTTTTGAACATTTCCTCTAAACTCAACCACCTTTAAATCCTTTCGCTTGTTTAGTAACTGTGCCTTTCTTCGAAGAGATGATGTTCCAACAACAGACCCCAAGGGCAAATCTGCGATGGAGGAGTATCTTCTTGATATGAAAGAGTCTCTTACATCTTCGCGCTTTAAAATAGTTGAGATAACCAATTTTTCTGGAAGGTCCGTTTCAACATCTTTCATAGAATGAACAGCGATGTCTATTCGTTTATCGATTAGAGCTTGTTGAATTTCCTTCGTAAACAAGCCTTTTCCCCCGATTTTTGATAGTGACGTATTCAAAAACTTGTCGCCACTCGTTTTTATGATTTCTATTTTTACCTGTTCAGGAACTATTTGATTTAATGATAATAATTTATTTCTTACTTCATTGGCTTGTGCTAAGGCCAAAGGAGAGCCTCTTGTGCCAATAATTAATTTTTCTGGATAACTACCTTTACTCATTCTCTGATTTTCTAATTAATAATTTTTCAATTAATGTAATATATAACTATGCACAAGTCTATCATAGCACTAGGAATCGAAAGTAGCTGCGATGACACTTCAATAGGCGTTATCAAAGTAACTCGTAGAGATAATATACTGGTTTCAGAAAAACTAGGGCTTTTAACACTATCTCAAGAAAAACTCCATAAAGGCTACGGCGGTGTCGTGCCGGAAATTGCGGCGCGTGCACACTCAGAAAGGGTGGATACATGCTTTAAAAAAATTCTCAAAGAAAATAGCATTACACTTGATGATATTGATATTATTTGTGTGACAAAGGGGCCAGGATTAATTGGAGGTCTTATCTCAGGTATAAATTTTGCGAAGGGATTGGCTTTTTCAACAGGAAAACCACTGATTGGTGTTAATCACCTCGTTGGTCATGCACTCACACCTCAAATGACAAATGATCTAAGCTATCCTTATCTACTGCTTTTAGCTTCAGGTGGTCATTGTCAGTATTTAGCCGTTTTGGGAGCGAATAAAATAAAGAGACTTGGAACAACTTTAGATGATGCTCCAGGTGAGGTTTTTGATAAAGTAGCAAAAATGTTGAGCCTTCCTATATTTTCAGGATCAGAAGTGGAAAAGTGGGCGGAAAAAGGTGATAAAAGTCGGTTTTCATTTCCATTGCCACTAATCAATAAAAATGACTGTGACCTTTCCTTTTCTGGCCTTAAATCGTCCGTAAGAAGACAAGTAGATTATCTAGTTGAAAAACAGTCTGGCCTATATGTGCGTGATCAAAGAGATATTTGCGCATCGTTTCAAAAATCTATGAAACTAATTTTTGAGCAGAAAACAAAAAGAGCCATAGAACTATTCTCCAAGATTTCTTCTGTGAAAAGTCTGTCCTTTTCATTAGCAGGTGGTGTTGCTGCAAATAAGGAAATAAGAACTTCACTGAGAGGACTATGTGATGATCTCGAGGTCCGGTTCTCTGCACCGCCACTAGATCTGTGTACAGACAACGGCTTAATGATCGCGTATGCGGGAACACAAATGTATTTAGGAGGACAAGTTGATGATATGGATTTGTCCCCAAGACCGAGGTGGCCTATAGACATAGATAATCAACATTCTCTAGGCTTTGGAAAGCGGGGACGAAAAGTTTAATTAATAACGATAGCTGTCGCTTTTAAATGGTCCGGCTTCATTTACTCCAATGTAATCAGCCTGATCTTTCTCTAATTTTGTAAGTTTCACTCCTATTTTCTCTAAGTGCAACCTCGCAACTTTTTCATCCAGATGTTTTGGCAGCGTGTATACGCTATTGGAATAATTCTTACCATTTTTCCACAGCTCGATTTGGGCTAGGACTTGATTACTAAAGCTTGCAGACATTACAAAAGATGGATGACCAGTTGCATTTCCAAGATTAAGTAATCTACCTTCAGACAATAGAATTATATTTCTTCCTGAAGCCATTTCCACCATATCAACCTGGTCTTTTATTTTTGTCCATTTTTGATTTTTGAGAGCAGCGACTTCGATTTCGTTGTCAAAATGACCAATGTTTCCAACGATAGCCATATTTTTCATATTCCTCATATGGTCTAGCTTTATAACATCTTTGTTTCCTGTAGCTGTTATAAATACATCTGCTGTTTCGACTGTGTCTTCTAATGTTACCACTTCGAAACCATCCATCGCGGCTTGCAGTGCGCAAATAGGATCTACTTCCGTAACCTTTACGCGGGCTCCGGCTCCTCGTAATGATGCTGCTGATCCTTTTCCCACGTCACCGTAACCACAAACGACTGCAACTTTACCTGCCATCATAGTATCTGTTGCTCTTCTTATTCCATCTACTAACGATTCTTTACAGCCATATTTGTTATCAAATTTAGACTTTGTAACGCTATCATTTACGTTAATTGCAGGAAAAGGTAGCTTACCTTCCCGCTCTAACTGATACAACCGGTTTACACCTGTAGTTGTCTCCTCTGAAACTCCAAGAATTGACTCCTTTTGTTTCGTAAACCAGCCTTTACTTGATTGTAATCTCTTTTTAATTTGTTTAAAAAGCGCTTCCTCTTCCTCTGAAGATGGTTTTTCCAAAAATTCCGTGTCTCCACTCTCTGCGCGCGATCCTAATAGAACATACATAGTTGCATCACCGCCGTCATCTAGGATTAGGTTCGCTGTTTCTTCCTTAAAAAGAAATATTTTATCAGCATATTCCCAGTATTCATCGAGGGTTTCACCTTTATAAGCAAAAACAGGAACACCACTTTCCGCTATAGCTGCTGCAGCGTGATCTTGTGTAGAAAAGATATTACAACTTGCCCAACGAACATCTGCGCCCAAATCGACCAGTGTCTCTATTAAGACAGCTGTTTGAATTGTCATATGGAGGCTTCCTGCAATTCTTGCCCCTTTAAGTGGCTTTTTTCCTTCAAACTCTTTTCTTATGGCCATCAATCCTGGCATTTCTGTTTCAGCAATAGCTATCTCTTTTCTTCCGAATAAAGCCAAACTGATATCTTTCACGATAAAATCTTTACTCATTTTATTTTCCTTACAAAAACCTATATAACTAATAGGAGTTATAATAATTTTTGCAACTTCAAAATGAAAATAAAAAGGGAATGGCAAAGGATGCTTTCAGGTAGAAGGCTTGAGCTATTAGACCCAAGCCCTCTTGATATAGAAATAGAAGATATAGCGCATGGCCTATCGTTTTTAGCCAGATGGAATGGTCAAACTATCGGAGAATACCCTTTTTCAGTAGCACAGCACAGTCTTTTAGTTGAAAATATTTTTGCAAAGCAATTCCCGCAAATGGATAATCCTTCGAAGTTATTTGCTTTACTCCACGACTCTGCTGAATATGTGATAGGAGATATGATCTCTCCTCTAAAATCTCATTTGGGTAACACTTATGAAGAATTGGATGAAAAGTTAACAAGAGCAATTTGTATAAGGTTCAATATTCCAACAAAAAAAATTAAAATAATAAAAAGACGCGTCAAGTTAGCAGACAAAAAGGCTGCTTGGTTGGAAGCTATACATCTTGCAGGGTTTTCAAAACAGGAGGCTGACAGAATATTTGGAAAACATGAAGAAATTAAAGGATATGAGAACAGTTTATTACCACAGCCACCATTTTTTATAAGAAAAAAGTTTGTTAATAGATTTAATGACTTATATTAACTTCAAGGGGAAAGGATGTTTCTAAAATGCTAGCAGATTCTATAAAGGATGTAAGTGAAAATACATTTGTCCCCGAGGTTATTGAAAAATCCAAAGAAAAAATAGTAATAGTTGATTTTTGGGCTCCATGGTGTGGCCCATGCAAAGCCTTAACTCCCATTCTGGAAAATCAAGCAACGAAAAAGAAGGAACATCTTGAGGTAGTTAAAGTTAATGTAGACGAAAATCAAAGTATTGCCTCTCAACTTAGAGTACAGTCTATCCCCGCAGTCTTCGCTTTTTCAGACGGTCAACCAGTTGATGGATTTATGGGCGCCAAAACCGAACCCGAAGTTGAAAAATTTTTAGACACACTCATAAAAAAATTTTCAAAAAATAATTCGAATATATCTGAAGAGTTTGAAATATTACTTTCAGAAGGAAGGTTTGAGGAGGTAAAACTAGCATCCGAAGAGCTAATTAAGTCCAGTCCATCCCCAGAGAATTATTCTCTATTAATAAGGTCAAATATTGGATTAGGCGACTTTGACAGTGTCGAGAAACTAATAGAAAATTTGTCACCTGAAATACTTAAAGATAATGCGGTCAAAGGTGCTATTTCATCTTATGAGCTTATGAAGAGTAATGATGTCGAAGATAGCAAGAAAGAAATTTTAGATAGAATGCGGAAAAACCCCGCCGACCTAGATTGCAAGATGAATTATTCTAAAATACTCTTTAAGGAGAATAATTTCTCCGAGTGTATAGACGTTCTTTTAGAGATGTTTAGAAAAGACAAGGAATGGAAGGATGGTTATGCAAAAAAACAGCTACTGTTAATTTTTGATCATCTCGGTTCTGAGAACGAGCTCTCCAAAAAAGGGCGAAGAGCGCTTACATCCCTGATTTTTGTTTGAATAACGTATGGAAAAATTACCTAAAAATATACCTCTTTTTCCTCTGCCAGGTGCATTGTTACTTCCTAATAGCAGACTTCCGCTCAATATATTTGAGCCAAGGTACATAAGAATGGTTGAAGACACACTTGCCACAAAACATAGACTGATTGGAATGATTCAGCCTATTAAAATAGATAAAAGAAACAATCTGACTGGAACAAATAAGTTTCAAAAAGTAGGGTGTGCGGGCAGAATTGTTTCATTTACTGAAACTGAAGACGGAAGATACCTTATTACCTTAGAAGGCGTATCGAGATTTAATTTTAGAAAAGAAATGGAGGATCAAAAGCCTTATATATTGTCTGAAATAGATTGGGATTTTTACAGTAATGACCTTGTTCCCTTCGAAGGTATAAACAGTTTTGACAGAAACGGTTTTTTAGAAATTTTGAAAAAGTATTTAGATAGCGCACAAATTGCATCCGACTGGGACGTGCTCAAAAAAGCTAGAGAAGAAGTTCTTGTGAACTCTTTATCTATGCTTTGTCCGTTTGAGCCTGAGGAAAAGCAGGTTCTTTTAGAGGCGGAAACGATAGTCAAGAGGTTAGACGTTTTAGTAACATTGATGAAGCTATCATCGGAAAATGACCTAGAAAGTCGATATGTCCAATAAGAAAAAAAATGAGTTCAATACTTATCTTACGAGATTGTTGGTGTGTCCCATTAGTGGTGGAGCGCTGTATTATGATAAAAATGAAAATTATCTGATATCTAAAGTTGCTAAAATAAAGTTTCCGGTGCGAGACGGCGTACCAATACTTTTAGCATCAGAGTCCAAGCCAATATTTAATGACTGAAAAGCCTCCTTTTTGTAAAAACCATTGAGATATTTAGCTTATCGGCTGCCTTAATAACGTCCAAATCGTTTATTGATCCCCCAGGCTGAATTATACAAGAAATTCCTTTTCGAGAAGCCATTTTAATTGAGTCAGGAAATGGAAAAAAAGCATCTGAAGCCATACCATTGGATATGGTTTTCGTGTTATTTGTATAATTTTTTTCTAACCTTCTCGAATTTTCTATTGCTATTTTCACACTCCCTACCCTGTTGGTCTGTCCAGCTCCAATTCCAGTTATGCACAGGTTTTTTCCAACAACGATAGCGTTTGATTTTACGTGTTTAACTATCTTCCATAGAAAAACTAAGTTATCAAATTCTTTTTTGCTCGGTCTTCTTTTCGTTACTACTTTAAATTCCTCTTCATTTGGTTTACTTAAAGACGTTTCCTGTACAAGATATCCTCCTATGACTGACCTAACCTCCTCTGTATGTAATAATGTTCTATCAAAGCTCTTTATTTCAACTATCTTGATATTCTTTTTAAAACTCAGCATTTTAAAAGCCTCTGGTGAAAAGCTTTTTGCGATTATCACCTCTGTAAATACGCTTAATATTCTCTTTGCTAGTTTCTCATCAACTTTCTGATTTACAGCAACAATTCCTCCGAAAGCAGATATAGGGTCTGTTTCAAAACTTTTTTTATAAGCACCTAAAATTTTGTTATCAATTGCTACTCCGCACGGATTTCCATGCTTTATAATTACACAGGATGATTTGTTGTAATCTTCAAGCTCACATAATATTTTGTAGGCTGCCGTCGTATCAGCGAGGTTATTGTAAGATAAAGCTCCATGTAAAATTTTTACAAGATTTTTTGCTTTTCTTTCTAAATCAGGACTATTGAGATAGGATGCCTCTTGGTGAGGATTCTCTCCATACTTCAAAACCTCCCTTGATGGTCCACCAAACAGACGGCTTTTAGTATCTTTAAGCTGCTTTTTCGATAAAAACCATCCCGTTATTAAGTGATCGTAATAAGATGTTTGGGAAAACGCTTTTCCCGCAAAAAATTTCCTCGTTTTTTGTCGCGTACACCCTTGAAAATTTGTTAGCTCTTTCTTTAATGGGATATAATCTGTTGGATCAGAAATAACCATTACATGATCAAAGTTCTTGGCTGCTGCCCTCATAAGAGCTACCCCTCCTATGTCGATATTATCGATTATGTCTTTTCTGGGGGCTTTACTTTTTGAAATAGTTTCAAAAGGATAAAGATTAATAACTACTAGGTCTATAGCATTTGAGCCCATTTTTCTTAACTCTTTAATACTACCCCTATCATCCCTATCAAATAGTATCGGAGCATGAACTTTTGGATGGAGTGTTTTGACCCGACCATTCAAAATCTCAGGAAATCCTGTTATATCGCTCACCTCTTTAACTTTTAAGCCCACTTTTTTTAAATATCGAGCAGTTCCTCCTGTAGAGACGAGCTCTACACCCAATCCTTCTAGAAATTTTCCTAAATCCTCCAGATTAGTCTTGTCACTAACACTTATTAATGCCCTGCGGATTGGTGTTGTTCCTGCTTTCAATCAACGAACTCCTCTAATTTCCAATTTATTTTTCCTTCACTTTGTTTGACACTATTTTCAATAACCATCATTGTTATTTCCTGCGGTTCATTAAAATTACCGGTGTATGTTGACTTTTCAAGGCGTAAAATTCCTCCTTTATATGAAAATAACATTTTTTTATTACCTGGAATTTCGAGCATGACTCCATTACTCCTCTTTTTGCAAGAAATTGAAGGGTGCAAATGAAAATAGAGAGTAAAAGAGGCATCAATTAAATTTTTTTTTAAATTACTTTCAGGAAATACTGTATCCTGTCCAATCACACAGTTTTTTACAAGATCCATTGAAAGTTTCCTATTAACGGATATGTTATAGTCTTTTTTGTATGCGTCATGAGACAACTCTACAGTTTTTTCAGTGAGGGAATTTTCACAACTTATCTTAGTGTTCTTAGGCCCATCCTTTAAATAATAAAAAGAGTCTCTTTTTGAGAAACTCATTTTACCAAAAGAACATTGTGACTTTTCATTTAATAACAAAACGTTGTGTGCCTTAGAGCTTTGACAATATTTCCTGTATTGATGCCCAAACCTGCTACCACCCCCACAGTTTACAAAAATAGCCTTGGTTCCATAGTACAACTCGAAAGATGAAAATCCTGCATGCGCAATCCCATTTCTTTTTCGGTAAAGAGGGGCACTAGCATCAATAATCATTGACAATCTAGCTCCATTAAGCCGTTTGAAACCTAAGTCACTTACTTCATCACCTTCTTTATAGTTTTTAATTTCTCCTAAAAGCCTTACATATCTATCGTAATCTCCCAAACTCCCGCCATGGGCGCTAACTAAGCTTCCATCATCAAACTGCAAATACCTTAAAGGGGAACCAAAAAAATATGAGATTTTTCTCAATTTTTTTTCCTCAGAGGACGGCTTGTTACTCTCAAGCTTTGCCACTATTTCAATTGTTTCGAGCAGCAAAAAAAATACTTTTGACAACTCTTCAGGACTTCTTATTTGGCCTTTTTTCAATTTATTTTTGTAAAAAACAAATAATTTTATCATATATTTGATAACTTTTTTCTGCTTTTTTTTCGTAAAGTTAAATGCATATCCAGACAAAACTAAACTGTGACAAATGCAAAGCCGCTCCAAAATATTAAATGAAAAATTCTTATAGAAGTTTAAGAAAAGATAGTCGTTCTTTAACATCTTATTTATTTTTTTTAATTGTTCACTTTTACTACAATTTTCTAAATACGTATAATTTCTAAGAATTGCCCCTAATCTTGAAGAGCTTGATTGCACATTTTTGTTTAATCGGTTCAAGGGAAACGTTTCTATCCATGCTTGCGACAAATCCCTGGAGCTTTGGTTATTTACAATTGAAAGGTCATTTAGCCAAAGAAAACCATCGATCCCGACTTCAACCTCATCAGAAAAAGGTAAAATGCGCCATGGATTATCAGCCTTGACATCTAGGATAACATTCCCGAAAACATTAATCTTTTTTAAAAGTTGCTGACCTATCTCTTCATTGCCTATGCTTGCGCACGGTAGTGTTTTTAAAACCGAAAATCTTTTTTGATCCGAAAATACCCGAGCAAACTGTCTTGATGTATTTAGAAAAAATTTTTCGATGGCAACAAAAATTAACTCTTTAATTAAAAACAACATTTAATTACTTTTTCCTTTTAGATGTAAGTATGCAATGAAAAAACCTTCAGTTCCCCCTATGCCTTCCTCAAAAAATGGCATGATTCTTATTCCGCTCTCTTTGTTGGTCTTGTAACCTTCTTGATCTAAGTAACCTTGTTTTTTGGGATATACTAAGGAAAATTCTTTATTTTTTTTTAAAAATCTACTTATTTGATCTTCTCCCTCCTCTTTTAGAAGGGAGCAAACAGAATAAATTATATAGCCATCATCCTGGAGCCAACCGGCGCAACGTTTTAACATTTTTCGCTGTATATCTGATAACTGCTTTAATTTATCAAGAGGGTTAAGAAATTGAAGGTCCGGGTTTTTTCCAATAGTTCCAGTAGCAGTGCATGGAGGATCTAGAAGGATAATATCAAAAAGATTTTTTGGTTGATATTCAAAAACATCATTACAAATTAGATCCAAATCGTAGTTCAATCTATCTAAATTTTCCTTCATGAGATTGAGTCTTTTCTTAGACTTATCAATTGAAGTCAAAATTGCTCCCTTGTCGGCCAATTGAAAAGACTTTCCTCCGGGGGCACAACAAACGTCTAAAACAATTTTTTCTTTTAAATCCATTGGAGCTATTTTAACAGGCAAAGATGCAGCTAAACTCTGTACCCACCAGTCCCCGGCGTAGTAACCTTTCGTTTTGATTAAGCTGGTGTTTTGAGATAGCCTGAAGTGTGATTGGTTAACAGAAGTTCCTTTGAGTTGTTTAAAATAACTTTCCTCTGACGCATTGCTTTTTATAGAAAGGTCTAAGGGAGATGAATCAGAAAAAATTTTTTCCACTCTTTCTATATTTTCTAAATTATATTGACTTAATAGTACTTTACGTATTTTACTCTCAAATAAAAATGATGGCTCAAGAGATTTTTTTTTCAACACAGAGTATCCAAGATGTATAAAGTATCTCAATTGGTCTTTGCTGTGCTTTGTCCTTTCAAAAGAGGACGCCAGTTCTGAATACTTTTTCAATACAGTTTTCTGCCTTACATTTCTCAACAAAATATCTACTAGAGCAAGTCGCACGAGACATAAAATCTCTATCCTTAACCTTCCCTTTTTGTTTCTGTTAATCCAAGGATCTAAAAAAACAGTAAATCTCAATACTTTTTGGACCAAATCATTACATTTTGCTTTATCAGAAATTGAAAGACTTGAATATTTTACAGTCTTTGAGGCCATCGATTGTCTGGTAGAAATATTTTTTTTGAAAACATTTAGCACAATAAAATAGGCTGTGGTCAAAATTTTGTCATATGTTTTTTTATTTAATTTTTTTTCCATTTCAGCAAATTTTTTTGTATTTTTTTGTTGCACTATATTATATACGTAAATTCTCATTTTTTTATTTTAAAAAAAACAACAATGACTAACTCAGAGAAAGAATTAAAGCAAGCTAAGCGAGCTCTGGACGAAGCTAAAAAGAGACATGCTGATAAAGTGACTAACCATAAAAAAATGCCAGCTGAAAAAAAAGGACGTGGTGGACTAGAACCAACAAGATACGGTGACTGGGAAGTCAAAGGTATTGCCTCTGACTTTTAAAATATCAATTTACTATTGTATTAAATCCAAAAACCTTGTATAAGTCAGCCAATCATTTGGTTTTAGATTTTTGGGCTTTGAGGCCCTTTTTTTTTGGAGCCCTTTATTGTTAAATTTAATTGCAAACACCTCTACTGAGAAAAAAATATATAAGGCTTTAGAGCCTCTTATTTTAGATAAGGGATTTAGGATAGTTAAGATACAGTTTCGGAAAGGTAAAGAGTTAAAATTGTTGGTTTTTCTAGATAGGACAGATCGTAGAGTTACAATAGATGAATGCGCAGACATTTCAGTGGAAATAAATTCTCTTTTGGATATTGAAAACATAATAAAAGATCCCTTTAGGCTCGAGGTGTCTTCTGCTGGAATAGATAGATACCTTTCCTCGTTGGATGATTTTACAAAATATAAAAATCACAACGTAAAGGTAAAAAGTGAAACCTACTCAGGAAGAGGAAAATTAATTGCCCATAGCCAAAATTCATTGACCTTATTGAATAATAATGGAGAGACATGCTTAGACTTATCTCGCGTTTTAGATATTAAAATAGATTTAGAAGGGATGTCTATAAACAGTATAAAAGAAATGGAGTTTAAATGAATATTTCATCAGGAAGTGGTAGTGAGCTTATTCAAATAGCTGATGCTGTAGCTAAAGAAAAATTAATTGACCCAAAGCTAGTAATCGATGCAATGGAAGAGAGCCTAGCTAAAGCTGCGAAATCCAAATACGGTCAGGAGTATGACATAAGAGCTGAAATTGACTCAAGATCAGGAACGGTATCAATGTCGAGATGGCGAAAGGTTGTTGAGAAAGTCGAAAACCATTTCACAGAAATTAACGAAGCTGATGCAAAAAAAATTGACCCTCAAGTGACTCTCGATGGTTTTATAGAAGAGCAGTTGCCTCCGATGGATTTTGGTAGAATAGCTGCACAAGCAGCAAAACAAATAATTGTTCAAAAAGTACGAGAGGCTGACCGTGCAAGGCAGTATGAGGAATATAAAGACAAGGTTGGGCAAATTATAAACGGTCAGGTCAAGAGAGTTGAATACGGTAACGTGATAGTGGACTTAGGAAGAGCCGAAGCAGTATTGAAAAGAGATCAGTTGATTAGAAGAGAGGTTCTGCGAGTTGGTGATAGAGTTAGAGCTTACATAAAAGAAGTTAAAGAAGACACAAGAGGGCCACAGATATTTCTATCTAGAACTAATTCTGAGTTTCTAGTGGAATTATTTAAAATGGAGGTTCCTGAAATTTATGACGGTATAATTGACATTAAGACAGTTTGTCGTGATCCTGGTAGTCGAGCAAAAATTGGTGTTTTATCTCATGATAGCTCCATAGACCCTGTTGGCGCATGCGTCGGGATGCGAGGTAGCAGAGTTCAAGCAGTGGTAAATGAACTCCAGGGAGAAAAAATCGATATTATTCCCTGGAATGATGATGCACCTACTTTTCTTGTTAACGCGCTTCAACCGGCTGAGGTGAGTAAAGTCGTTCTCGATGAGGATGCAAAGAGAATAGAGGTTGTGGTCCCAAATGATCAACTATCTTTAGCGATTGGCCGTAGAGGACAAAATGTGAGGCTTGCAAGTCAGTTAACTGAATATGACATTGACATCTTGACTGAAGAAGATGAGTCGCAAAGACGACAAGAAGAATTCAACGAAAGATCAAATCTTTTCATGGAGCATCTAAATGTTGATGAGATGGTTGCTCAGCTTCTTGTATCCGAAGGTTTTTCTACTATGGAAGAGGTTGCTTATGTCGAATCAAGTGAGATCAGCTCGATAGATGGTTTCGACGAAGAAACTGCAACAGAATTGCAAGAGAGAGCGAAAGATTATCTCGAGAACCTTAATAAAAAATCTTTGGATTTTGCAAAGTCAAATGGGATTGAGGATGATTTGTTAAACTTCGAGGGGTTAAACCCACAAATGCTGGAAGTATTAGTTAAAGATGGGATAAAATCTCTTAAGGAGTTCGCTACCTGTGCAGATTGGGAATTAGCTGGTGGCTATACAACTGTTGACGGAAAAAGGGTGAGAGATGAGGGTCTCCTCGAACATTTTGAGCTTTCACTTTCTGAGGCTCAGCAACTTATCATGAAGGCAAGGGAAATGCTAGGATGGGTTACAAAAGAAGAGTCCGAAGAGATAATTAAATCTCTTGTAAAATAAGAAAAGAGATTGGTGGTTTTGAATAAAAAGGTCTTCTTGAATAGCTCCAGTATTAACAAAGATGATTTCATAAAGATTTGTCTAAGCCCAGATAATAAATTGATTCCAGATTTGTGCGATAAGCTCCCCGGAAAATCGGTTTGGCTACCCGCCGATAAAGCCCTTATAGTTGATATTTTAAGAAAAGAAGATTTAAAAACCTATTTCGGTGTCTCAAAAATTTTCTCACCAGACCTGGTCTCTATAATTGAAATGATTATCAGGAAGAAAATTCAGAGCAGCATTTCTATGACAAAAAAATCTGGTGTTTTGGCTATAGGTTTGGACGCGATAAAAACGCGATTAGTAAAAAATAGACACTGTTTAATAATTGTAGCTATGGGTGCAAAGAGCTTGGCTGACAAATCTTTTTTTGCCTCTGAAAATGTTTCAATTTTTGAAAGCTTGCTTGAACAAAAAGATTTAGAAAAAAGCACTGGTAAGATTAATGTCAAATATGTTGGTATTTTTTCCAAAAATTTTAAAAAAACTATTCAAGTGGACTTAAATAAACTAAAAGGTTTTATAGATAACCATTAATTAATAGTGATTGCGATGACTGATAGTGAAAACAGAGACAACAAACCCAAGGTCTTGGGGCTTAAAAGTGGAACCAATACAGTTCGACAAAGCTTCTCGCATGGTAGATCCAAATCCGTTGTAGTAGAAACAAAAAAGAAAAAGCTGCTGATTTCGAAAAAGGGTCCTGTAATTGAAGAAAACAATAAAAATGTGGTTGCCGAGATAGAGACTAATGAAAATGAAGAGATATTGAGACGAAAAAAAGCCATAGAAGCTTCTAGAGCGGAGGAAAAAAAATTACTGGAGCAAAACAAACAAGAAAAAAAATCTTTAGATAAAGAACCTAAGCCAACAGAGGTAAAAGATCAAAATAAAATTCCTGACTCTATAAATTTAGAAACACCCGATGTAACTGGATCAAAAAAGAGAACAAAAACCGAAAGCAATCAAAAAACATCTTATGAAAGTAAAACAAGAGATAATGGTGAAAAGTCAAATTTTAAATCTACAAAGTTAATTGAAAACAAGAGAAGATCTGGCAAGATTACCATAACACAGGCTTTAGGAGATGATGGAGGCCGCCAACGTTCTATTGCTTCTCTAAGAAGAAGACAAGAAAAAGAAAAACGGCAAATGCTAGAGACCTCTATGGAAAGAGAAAAGATTATTCGAGACGTTCAAATCCCAGACACTCCTCTCACTGTACAAGAGCTTGCCAACAGAATGGCAGAACGATCTGCTGATTTAGTAAAAAAACTAATGACAAATGGTATAATGGTTACAAAAAACCAAGCTATTGATATAGATACGGCTACTTTATTAGTTGAAGAATTTGGTCACCACGCTATCAGAGTTTCGGATGCTGATGTAGAAGATGTAATAATTAACATTGATGATAAAAATGAAGACGCTAAATCCCCAAGGCCACCTGTTGTTACAATAATGGGCCATGTAGATCATGGGAAGACTACACTGCTAGACTCTCTCAGAAAAACAAATATTGTTTCTAGTGAAGCCGGAGGTATAACCCAGCACATAGGAGCATATCAAATTACCGTCAATAAAAATCAAAAGCTAACGTTCCTTGATACGCCTGGACATGAAGCATTTAGCAATATGAGATCTAGGGGTGCAACTATCACTGATATTGTAGTATTAGTTGTTGCAGCAGATGACAGTGTAAAGCCACAAACAATTGAAGCAATCAATCATGCCAAGGAAGCAAAAGTTCCAATGATTGTAGCGATAAATAAAATAGACAAACAAGGCTCTGATCCAAACAAAGTAAGAACAGAGCTATTACAGCAGGGGATTATTGTTGAGAGTATGTCAGGCGATGTTCTGGAGGCAGAAATATCAGCGGCAAATGGTACTGGTTTGGAAAAATTGCTTGAAAACATAACCTTACAAGCTGAACTATTAGAGCTTAGAACCAACGAAAAAAGACCAGCAGAAGGAACAGTAGTTGAAGCAAAACTGGATATGGGGAGAGGTCCCGTAGCTACGGTTTTAGTTCAAAAAGGTACTTTAAAGAAGGGTGATATCTTCGTAGTAGGTCAACAATGGGGTAAAGTAAGAGCGCTTTTTAACGATAAAAAAGAAAAAATTGACTTAGCTCTACCTTCAACGCCAGTAGAAGTATTAGGCTTAAATGGCACCCCAGAAGCTGGCGATATTCTAAATGTTTTGCCAACTGAGGCAAAGGCCAGAGAAATTTCTCTTTACAGAGAACAAAATATAAAAAACAAAAAAAATACTGTAGGCATGGGTTCTTCACTTGATCAATTGTTGGCTAAAGCTAAGGAAGACGAGAAATTATCTTTTCTTCCAATCATAGTTAAAAGTGATGTTAGGGGATCCGGTGAGGCTATTGTCCAAGCGATGGAAAAAATAAAAAGTGAGGAAGTCGAGGTTAGAGTTGTTCATTCAGGCGTAGGAGCTATAACTGAAAGTGACATTACTCTGGCATTGTCATCAAATTCTATAATTATAGGGTTTAACGTGAGGGCTAACACAGCTGCGAGAGAAAGCGCCAGTCAGAAAAAAATTGATATAAGATATTACTCTATAATATATGATCTTGTAGACGACATAACAAAAGCGGCGGAGGGACTCCTGTCTCCAGAAATAAGAGAAACATTTATAGGTTATGCAAAAATACAAGAGGTGTTCAAAATAACTGGGGTTGGGAAGATAGCTGGTTGCATAGTTACAGAAGGGCACGCTAAAAGAGATGTTGGTGTTCGTCTCTTAAGGGAAGATGTAGTTATACATACAGGAAAATTAAAAACGCTAAAAAGATTTAAAGATGAAGTTAAAGAGGTACAGTCTGGCCAAGAGTGTGGAATGGCATTTGAAGCATATGAGGATATAAGAAAGGATGATGTTATAGAAATTTTTACGACCCAGGAAGTGGCAAGAACTTTAAACTGACCTTAATGTGAATAATATGCATGGAACGACTATAGTTGGTGTTAGAAAAAACGGAAGTGTAACAATTGCAGGTGACGGTCAAGTAAGTTTAGGTAACACAATAATAAAAGGCACAGCACAGAAAATTAGATCTATCAAAAATGAAGGCTATGAAATCATAGCTGGTTTTGCGGGTTCAACTGCTGATGCCTTTACACTTATAGAAAGATTAGAAGGGAAACTTGAAAAATACCCAGGTCAATTATCGAAAGCATCAGTAGAGCTTGCTAAGGATTGGAGAACTGACAAGTATTTAAGAAATTTAGAAGCCATGATGATAGTTTCCGACGGGGCGGAACTATTAATAATAACTGGTGCAGGTGATGTTTTAGAGCCAGAAAACAATATAGCATCTGTAGGTTCTGGTGGAAATTTCGCCTTGGCTGCTGCAAGAGCGCTTTACGAGGAGAAAGACAGTTCAGAAGAAATTGCTATAAAAGCTATTAACATTGCTTCAGAAATATGTGTTTACACTAACGATAAGATAATACACTTAACTTTGAATTCGAGCTAATATGTTGAACAATTTAACCCCTAGACAAATAGTAAAAGAATTAGATCGCTTCATAATAGGTCAAGAAGAAGCGAAAAAATCTGTTGCGATTGCACTCAGAAATCGGTGGAGGCACCAACAGTTAACAGATGATATAAAAGATGAAATATACCCTAAAAACTTACTTATGATCGGCCCCACGGGTGTTGGCAAGACTGAAATATCTCGCCGCTTGTCCAAATTAGCAAAAGCACCTTTTTTTAAAAGTCGAAGCTACAAAATTTACAGAGGTAGGATACGTTGGAAGAGATGTTGATCAAATAATTCGAGATCTCTTAGAAAATGCTATCATTTTAGTTAAACAAGAAATGAGTAAGTCTCTTTATGAAAAAGCAAAAGGCGAAGCAGAGAATGTTGTGTTGAAATATATCGCTGGGGAAGAAGCAAGAGAGTCAACCCTAGAGTCATTTAGAAAAAAATTGAGAGACGGCCTTTTAGATGAAAAGGAAGTAGAAATAGAAGTCTTTGAAAAAAGTAATTCCCTTCCTATGGTAGACTTACCTGGATCTCAAAGTGGTTCCATGGGCGTAATGAACCTAAGCGATATTTTTGGGAAAAATTTTGGTTCACTCAAAAAAAAGAAAAAATTAAAGGTCAGGGAAAGTCACAAAATACTTATTGATCAAGAAATGGAAAAGCTTTTGGATGACGAAGTTATACAGAAAGACGCCAAGACTAGAGTAGAACAAAGTGGTATTGTCTTCATAGATGAAATAGATAAAGTATGTACTAACTCCACATCGAAATCTGCAGAAGTGAGTCGAGAAGGGGTTCAGCGCGATTTACTCCCGCTAATTGAAGGTACGATAGTATCCACCAAATACGGGCCCATTAAAACAGATCAAATTCTTTTTATTTGCTCGGGTGCTTTCCATCTTTCGAAACCATCTGATCTTCTCCCAGAATTACAAGGGCGTCTTCCTATAAGAGTACAGCTAAGCCCATTAAAAAAAGAGCATTTTAAAAGAATTTTAACTGATACTGATAACAGTCTTACAAAACAGTATATTGAATTGATCAAGACCGAAGGTGTCGAGCTGATTTTTGGAGACGACGGTATTGAAAAGATATGTTCATTGGCGGAAGAAGTAAATTTTAATATAGAAAATATTGGGGCGAGAAGGCTACATACAATTTTAGAGAAAGTGCTTGAAAACGTTAGCTTCAATGCACCTGACTTAAAGGGGAAAACAGTAGTGATCGATTCAAAACTTGTTGAAAAGCACGTTGGAAGTCTATCCAAAACTGCTGACTTAAGAAAATATGTTCTTTGATTTTACAAGAAAAAAGTAGTAAGCACCTTCACCTCCATGCTTATCTAAAGCCTTCGATATATACTGTACTTTATCCCTATAAAAATCTTCTGAAAGCCATTTATTAATTTCACTTTTTATTGTTTGCTTTTTTCCATGGATGTTAGGCTTTGAATTTCTACCCTTTCCAGTGATGATCAACAAAAGACGCTTATTGCGTTGGAAACTTTCACCAATAAATAGTTGTAAACGCGCTTTCGCTTCTTTTAGAGAGGATCCATGGAGATCTATGGTCCCTTCAATATTAATTCTTCCACTTTTTATTCGTTTAAGCTTATTTTTTTCTATATTTAAATTGATTTTTGGAGAACTCATTTCAGAAAGAAGCTTCGCGTTTACAAATGTACTTAACCTTTTATCTGAATGAGAAACAGGGTCCTTCTTCGAGAAAGTTTTTTTGTAATTTAAGCTACTTGAATTAGTTCTACTGTCACTCGAAATTTTTTTTTTATATTGTTCTTTACAACAAAATCTTCCCATAAAAGCTGGTCTTTAGTTTTTTGCATGATTTTTTCTTTTTTCATAAAGTGGATTTTAAAAACCATACAGGGCTTTTATCAGATAGATTTTTGGTGAAAATCCAAGTGTCCTTTTGTTTCTTTATCTCATCTGGATGGCCTTCAATTATATCTCCCTTACTGTCCTTTACAACAGTTGTTATTTCGGATTTAAATGATAACGTGACGTCAGCAATTTTTGTTTTTTGACTGAATGAGGCATTGATTATTCTTATGTCTCTCATTCCTATAAATTTTGCATCAACAATAAACCCATCTTTTTTTCTTCTATCTATAACTGACTTGAAACTTGTTAATACTTTCTTTTCTAAAAGAGTTTTTAGTTTTTCAGTGTCGCCTCTTTCGAAGGCCATCAGAATTATCTCATATGCCATCTTTGCACCAGAAACAAATTTGTTCACACTAAAGTCGCTGTCAAACTCCTTCATCTGTTTGAACACCTGGGCATTTTTACTGTTTTCCTCAACGTAATCGAAAATATCATCGTCAGGACTATCGTTTTTGGTTTCATCTGTAACCTTCGGGTTACTGATTACATCGCTTGATTTTTTAATCTCCTTAATGGTCTTTTCAAAACCATCTCTAGAACCGAGTACTGCTCTCAATCGCCAAAAAAGAAATATAGCTACAGCTGCTAGTATAAATATTTGTAACATTCTCTATGTTCCGATTCTTATTTCTATCCCTTCAAGAAGGAAATAAATTACTAAAGTAGATATATAAGATTTAATTTTATTGTGTCCACCTGTAAGATGGAGTATATAGTTCCTTACAATAAATAAAAGTTAAAAATTATATGTCTTCTAAACAAATAGCTTCAGATGAATATAGTTACTATGTTGAAAATTTACTATTCAATCATGACATAGAGCTTTTATCGCAGTTCGTTAGAGATATGTCTTTTGAAAAAAAGGAGGCTTTTGCCTACTTTACAGAAGATGATTTTAAAGGGAAGACAGATTTTTCACTCAATATAGATATTGAAAATAAACCAAGAGATGAAAATCAAATATTGGTTTCTTTAATTGTTAATTTGGAAGCTAAAATTAACCAAAAAACAGCTTTCATATTAGAAATGACGTATTGTGGTTTATTCAAGTTTCCGAATGTAACCGAAAACTTACTAGAAAAGCAAATAAAGGTTGAGTGTCCAAAGATGCTTTTCCCATATATAAGAAGATTAATATCTCAAATAATGATTGAGAGTGGTATGCCGAACGTCGACATTAAAAATATTAACTTTTTCGATCTATATAAGACTAAACATAAAAACTAGTACCAAAAGTTTTTCTTCATCTTAGCAATAAATTCCATGTGCAGCTCCATTTCTTCTTGGGACACTCTGCTTTCAGCCAATGGATGTTTTCTAATAAAATTCCTTTTTTCTATTGTTTTTTTATTTCTATCATCAGTCCTATAGCCTACCTCTGAAAATTCGAAACCGGGTTGTTTTCCTCCTGCCAACTCTAAATAGACCTCTGACAGTATTTCGCTATCGATAAGCGCTCCATGTTTACCTTTTCTTTTGTTGTCTATACCAAACTTAATACACAGGGAATCCAAAGAAACTGATTTCCCAGGGTATATTTGTTTTGCGACCTCTAAGGTGTCAATTATGTTTTCACTTGGTATTTCTTTAAAGGGTAATTTCTCATACACATCAATATTGCTATCCTCGAGTCTCAGTATTTCATGGTTTATAAATCCTATATCAAACTTTGCGTTATGGATTATTAGTTTTGAGTCACCAATGAACATAATTAAATTTTCTATTATCTCAGAAAACAAGGGTTTGTCTGATAAAAAATCTACCGTTAGACCATGAACTTTAAAAGACTCAATTGGCATTTCTCTCTCCAATAAAGGATTCAAATAGCTATGGAATGTATTCCCTGTCGGAACGTGGTTTACAAGCTCTATGGCTCCTATCTCAACTATTCGATCTCCTTTATCGGGGTTCAGACCTGTGGTTTCTGTGTCTAACACGACTTCCCTCATTTTATATTAAAAGTCCTTTAATTTTTTGGTATATTTCTAGAATATCCTTTTTTGTTTCTAGTAAACTCTTGTCAGTGTTTATGAGAAAGTCAGCTCTTTTTATTTTTTCTTGTTCGTTCATTTGGTTGCGCTTTATAAGCTGAAAATCTTGCTCTTTTATATTCTTTCTGCTCAGCACTCTATTCTTCTGTGTCAACTCCGAAGCGGTTACAACTAGAACAGCGTCAAAGTTTCTCTCCTGTTTTTTTTCAAACAAAAGGGGAATGTCGAAAACTATCAAAGGCAAATCTCTATTAGCTCGTATAAAATCAACCTTTGAATGCTCTAATAGAGGATGGACTATTTGTTCTATTTTTTTGAGTATTGCATTGTCTTTATGGATCAAGTTTCTTAATTTCTTTTTATCAACTCCAGTCTTTGTTACAACACTAGGAAATTCCTTAGAAAGAATTTTTGTTGCGGCT
>CACJWR010000004.1 GCA_902596985.1 uncultured Alphaproteobacteria bacterium | reverse complement strand
TTACTAAATTTACGTTATCAAAATACGGCAAAGCATTACCAGAGGGCATGCAGTATGACCAAGAAGAATTTGATACTATCTCAGAAATCGAGGAAACTTTCAAAAACTACGATGACGCAATGACAAAAATAGAAATAAGAAAAGCCGCATCACATTTGAGAAAAGTTTGGTCAATAGGAAATGAATATCTACAACGTACACAACCTTGGATGGTAATTAAAACTAATGAGGCAAAAGCCGCGAAAATCGTTAGATTTGGCTTCAATCTTATGCTTTTCTTTAGTGAGATTTCGGAACCATTTATTCCTGAAACAACCATTAAAATGAAAAACTGTCTCGACAAATCACAAGATCAGGTTGAGTGGGCTTGTTTTAAAAGAAATTTCAGTTCAATTTTTGAGAGAGTAGAGGTTGGTGACGAATTTAAACCAATAAATAATCTCTTTAACAAGATAGAGAACAGCCATGTACAAGATCTGGAGAAAAGATTTAGAGGGACTGATAATTAAGTTTTAGTTTTGGTAGAAAAAGCGTAGAAAAATTAAATAGCCACACAATGATACCGCACCTCCTAATAGTGATCCCCAAGTTATATCTAGAAGAGTTATAGATATTGGATACCCCTTGAAAAAAATATAATTGGTCAAGCCATAGGTTCCGTAAGCTAGGAAACCTAAAAAAGCCCCTGAAAACGAAGCTGTGATAGCGGAATTTGAAGCAACGCCAGCTCGCACTCCAAACCAATAAAGACCTAAAACGTAGAATACGAAGAAAATAGATCCGTAAGTTAAAAGAAAGCTGGTCCCAACTGATTCTCTGAGAAGATGACCTAGGTTTGCGGTAAAGTAAGGTTGCATAAACAACGTTATCCATATGAAATCTACAATAACATAGATAAACAGCATAGTAAGGTACACGACAAAGAATTCCATATTTGGCCTCTTAATTGATCTTGTTAATCCAATTCATTTATTCGATTCTGCAATAAAAGCAATAACTAATTGAAAGCTCTTGACGCCAAAACGTATATAATACTAAGGTATGGATGTTAATCGTTACTAAGCCCGCTTGGTGGAATTGGTAGACACAAGGGACTTAAAATCCCTCGACTTAAAAGTCGTGCCGGTTCAAGTCCGGCAGCGGGCACCAATGGACTTAAAATTTTAAATTACTGAGGTTTGCACAGTTTTTGCATATAGATATTAATTGTACTAGAATAGAGGGTGTAGCTAGGCCAAATGAATATGGAAAACAACATTATTAAAGACCGCATACAAGATGTTAGAGAACGTTTTCTATCAGGCAATCAGATTGAAGAAATAAGGCAAAATGTTACTACCTTAGTGAACGAGCGTTTGGATGAATTTCAAAACGCCCAAAACAATGCATTCAAAGAACTTGAAGTCGCTATCGATAAGCTTGAAAATCACCAGCGAGAGATGATAGCTTACTTTAACAAGCAGTTGATTGCGCTTGAAGAAGAACAGAAAGCGTCCAACAACGAAGTTTTAAAATTGGCTTCAATGCAGAATCTTACTTTATCAAAATCTCCTAAAAATAAAGATAATGTTCGTTCTAAAAATACCCTCTCAAATTTTAGAATGTTTTTAACTAACAATATTTTAGTGTTTTTTGCGACTGTGTCACTTTTAGGCATTTTCGCACTAAACTTTTTCTAAAAATTCAATATAAACCCAAACACCATCTGAGAATTGATTTTTGTATATGCATTCTATTCTCTGCCTCTTGCAAAGTAACACATCTCTTGTCTTCAAAAATGTCCTGAGATACCTCTTGACCTTTATCGGCGGGAAGACAATGCATAAACAGCACATCTGTTCTTGCGAAACTGAGTAGTTTTTTAGTCACCCTATAACTTGCCAAATCATCTATATCTGATTTTGGAAGCTGATTATCATGCATGGATACCCACTTATCCGTTACAACAAGGTCTGCGCTATCAACCGCGACAACTGGATTTGGTTCAATGGTGAGAATATCGGAGTTGTGATTTTGTATAAATTCTAACATTTTTTCACCTGGCTGAAACTTTGATGGCCCAGAGAAAACAATTTGAAACTTTAAAGCTACAGCAGCATGTAGAAAACTTTGAAATACATTGTTTGCGACCCCCAACCAAACAACTTTTTTCCCGCTGATGCTGCCTCTAAATTCTTGAAAAGTAAATATATCCGCTAAAACTTGGCAAGGATGTGACTCATTTGTTAAGCCATTAATTATTGGAATTTTTGAATTTCGCGCAAACTCGTATAATTTTTCTTCTTCGTATAGCCTAAGAACCAACACATCCAAAAACAAAGAAAACATCTCACTTGTATCTTGGAGCGTTTCACCCTGACCCAAATGAATTTCATCTTTACGAATATTCGTAACCTGACCACCAAGTTTCAATACTGCAGCCTCAAAGGAAAGACGCGTTCTAGTAGACAGCTTTTCAAATAGTAATCCTGTAATCGTATTATTAAGACAGCTACTATAATGCTCATTCAAAACAATATCTTTAAGGGATGCCTTTTTCACACTACTCGCATCTTCAAGTATCGCTTCCAAATTTTTTGGAGCAATTTCATTTAGGTTCAAAAAATTATTCACTATCATTTTCTCATTTTTAATAACGCTCGTTCTAATCTTACAGTGGCCTCTTCTATTTCTTTAAACGTGATGGTTAAAGGTGGTAATATTCTTAAAGTATTAGATGCTCCTGGAACTAGTAACAACTCTTCTTGCCTACACATATCGATAAGCTTAACGTTTTTATTCCCACACTTTAAACCCAACATTAACCCCCTTCCCCTCACTTCTAAAATTTGATCAGGAAAAATTTCCATTAAACTATTTAATTTTTCCATAAAGAAATCACCTTTTTTACGAATTTCAGATAGAAAGCGTGGTTTTAAAATATGTTTAATTGTCTCTAACGCAATAGCACAACCTAACGGATTACCCCCGTATGTTGAGCCATGAGTTCCAGGCACCATACAATCTGCAACTGTTTTAGTTGCTAAACAAGCACCTATGGGAAAGCCGTTTCCCAGGCCTTTTGCAAGGGCCACAATATCAGGAGTTACCTCACAGCTTTCATGGGCTAAGAAATGACCAGATCTGCCAATACCGGACTGAACCTCATCAAAAATGAGCAGTAGGTTATATTTTGCACAAAGGTCTTTAAGTCCTTTTAAAAAAGCACAGGAAAGAGTTACAATTCCTCCCTCCCCGAGTATTGGCTCAACAAGAATTGCACAGGTTCTTTTCGATATTTTTTTTTCAACACTTTCAAGAGAAAATCTTTTGATCAAGTCAAAACCAGGCAACCTTGGGCCAAACCCTTCCAATAACTTTCTGCTGCCGGCGGCTGATATTGTACCCGTGGTCCTTCCGTGGAAAGATCCTGCAAAAGATATTATTCTATTTCTATTTGATTGGCCCTTTGCAAAAAAAAACCGCCTGGCAATCTTAATAGCACACTCAACGCTTTCTGCTCCCGAGTTTGTAAAAAAAACTTTTTCTGCAAAAGTGTTCTTGGTAAGTACTCTTGCCAAGTCCTCTTGATTTGGCACTGTATATAAATTTGAAGTGTGCCAGAGTTTTGATCCTTGATCGGCTAGTACTTTTAGTAGCTTAGGATGGCTGTGGCCTAACGAATTTACTGCTATTCCAGAAGCTAGATCTAAAAACATTTTGCCTTTTTCATCAAAAAGCCATACGCCTTCTCCTCTAACAAATGCCAAATCAGATCGGCTGTAGGTACTCATCAATGATGTCTCCGAGGATCGATTTGGTATTTTAGTCATAAATTTCTCTTTTTAGATTTCATGCTCAATCGACGTTAATCCTTTAAAAAATATCCGACAGAAAACCATTTCCAGACAGTTAAAAATAATATTAAGTTAACAGACATAATTCCAAGACACCCTAAGAAAATATTTGATTCTGCTTCACCAAGTGCTCCAAATCTTACTCCATCCATTAGCCAAAAGACAGGGTTAAAGAGGGAAATTACGTCGAATGGCCCCGGAAGATTACTCACGGAATAGAATGTCCCTGAAAGAAACGATAGCGGGGCAATAAAAAAATTATTAACTGCACTCATTTGGTCAAACTTCTTGCAAAAAACTCCAACTAGGATACCCATTAGTGAGAATGTAACGCTTCCCATCATTATGTAAAAATATAGTGTGACCAAATTAACTGGAAAAAGACTCAAAAATGGGAATATTACAACCAAAACGCCTGTTGCTACGAATAGCCCTCTAAGGACTCCACCTATCATGAAACCTAGTGACAGCTCAAAAGAAGACAACGACGGCATTAGAGTGTCAACAATGTTCCCGTTAACTTTGGAAACTAGTATAGAGGTAGAGGTATTAGCAAAAGAATTTTGAATGGTAACCATCATTAGAATACCGGGTGCAAGAAACAAACTATAATTGCTATTAGATAATGATCCTCCATTTCTATCTGAGAAAACAAAAGAGAAGACTAATATAAAAAGTGCACTCGTTACGATAGGCGCTAAAAGTGTTTGGGTCCAAATAGAAGTGAACCGTCGCTGTTCTCTCGCTATAAGTGTTAATAAGCCCAAAAAATTTGAAAAACGGGAAATTTTTTCCGGTTTAAGTCTCATAATTAATTCTAACTAATCCTTTATTTATTCATGAAACCATTGTATACGTTTTTTTTGTGATTTTTTACACCATAATTTTTGGAGCTAATGATGGCCTGGGATGACGAACGTGTAGCTATATTAAAAAAAATGTGGCTTGAAGGAAACAGCGCAAGCGAAATAGCCAAAGAGCTGGGCAACATTACAAGAAATGCGGTGATCGGAAAAGTACATAGGTTGGGGTTATCAAATAGAGACACGAGCACATCAAAACGTGGAGCTAACCCAACTAAAGCAATTAAAAATGTAAAAAGGGGCCGCCCACCAAAAGTAAGTCAAGAACCAAAAAAAAGAGGGAGACCGCAGAAACCTAAGGGACCCACGGATATCCGCGAGAAAATTAATGACGATGATCAATCTATTAGCCCATCAGCTAACTCAAAGCTTTCTCGTGAAAACGCTCCCGAGGTTGTTTCGGATTTAAGCGAAGAAACCATAAAAAACCTACTTAAAGTGGAAATGAAATCAAAAAAAATTTCGCTTATGGAATTGACTGAAAGAACTTGCAAGTGGCCAATCGGAGATCCAGCAACAGACACCTTTTGGTTTTGCGGGCATGAATCTGAGCCAGGCAAACCATATTGTAAAACTCATATTTCTATTGCTTTTCAACCAATAACCCAGAGGAGAAGCAGAAAAGAAAGTCAATAGTTGGCATCTTAGTGTTTCAAAAAAATAGAATGATTTATGATTAAATACACTCTTAATTGTAAAAATGGTCATCAGTTTGATAGCTGGTTTTCGGACTCTGAATCATTTGAAAAACTAAAAAAAAAAGGGCACCTTGAGTGTGCTATATGCTCTTCAAAAGAAGTTGATAAGTCTTTAATGGCGCCGAGAATAACTTCCGATAGTGAACGAAAGAACAAGACATTAATTTCCGCGCAGAGCGCTCTTGAGAAAGAAATTAGAGCGTTGAAAAAAAAGATAAAGACAACTGCCATAGATGTGGGAGAAAATTTTCCCAAAGAAGCAAGGGCCATGCACTATGGAGAGAAAGAAGAAAAACCAATAATTGGAAAGACCACTATGGACGAAGCTAAAGATCTAGCAGATGAAGGCATTCCTTTCATTCCGTTGCCTTGGAGTGATGACAAAGTAAATTAAAATATATAATGAAAATTTTAACCATGAAATTTGGCGGAACTTCCGTCGCGGACATAGATAGAATAAAGGCTGTAAGAGATATTATTTCCGATGAAATAAGAGGTGGATGGAATGTAGTTGCTGTCGTATCTGCAATGTCAAAAGAGACTAATAAACTAATTGATCTGGCAAAACAGGTTGGAGTTGAAAACTTGGTTGATCCTGAGTATGACTCTTTAATATCTACCGGTGAGGATGTATCCTCATCTCTATTGGCTATTGCCTTAAATAGTATAAAGATTTCTTCTAGAAGCTGGCGTGGGTGGCAGCTCCCGATTAGAACAGACAGCTTTCATTCGAATGCAAAGATTGAAGAAATCACGACGGACCAAATTATAAGTAGTTTTAAGGAAGGGGTCAAAGTTGCAGTAGTTTCTGGGTTTCAGGGGATAGAGCAAGCAGGAAGAATAACGACACTAGGGCGAGGTGGCTCTGATACATCAGCTGTGGCAATTGCTGCCGCAATAGATGCGGAAAGATGCGATATATATACGGACGTATCAGGTATTTATACTACAGACCCAAGAATAAAAAAAAATGCGTCGAAACTAAAAAAAATTTCATTTGAAGAAATGTTAGAAATGGCTTCGCTCGGAGCCAATGTACTGCAGACACGGGCAGTGGAACTTGCAATGCGCCACAAAGTACCTATAAGAGTGCTAAATAGTTTTTTAAAAGAAGAGGGAACACTCGTCTGTGATGAAGAGGAAATTATGGAGAAAAATATCGTATCTGGAATAGCTTTCCAAAAAAATGAGTCCCAATTAACGCTAACAAACATAGAAGACAAACCCGGAGTAGCAGCAAAGATTTTTGGTCCGTTAGCAAGCTCCGGTGTAAATATTGACATGATAGTTCAGAGCAATACTGAAACAGGATTAACGAACATAACTTTTTCTTGTCCTGAAGATGAGTTAGATATTGCAAAAAAAGCTATATCCAAAGCGAAAGAAAAAAATGTTGTCTCTTATGAACGCTTAATAGAAAACAAGAATTTAGCTAAGGTTTCTATTATTGGAATAGGAATGAAAACACATGCAGGTGTAGCCCAGAAAATGTTTGAAACGCTGTCGCAAGAAAACATCAATATCAATGTTATTTCAACGTCAGAAATAAAGCTGTCAGTTTTAATTGAAAGAAAGTATCTGGAACTAGCTGTAAGGAGTCTTCATGACGCGTTCGGATTACAAAATCTCTAGTTTGATATTCTGAAAACCTAGTTTGCTTTAATCAAACTACCGACAGCTGCTTTAAGAAACTCACCGTTTATATCTAGGCCTAATAGCCTTGAATTATCAAAGCCACTACCAATGGATATTCCACGAGTTGGGTATTTATTGAACCCGAATTTTGAGTAGTAGCTTAAATCTCCAACTAAGACAATCCAATTCCAGTTTTCGGAATATGCTTTTTCGATGCTGTTTGAAACTAATTTTTCGCCTAAACCTTCACCTTGGTATATTGGATGGACTGCAAGAGGGCCCAGAAGAAGACCTCTGCTACTATGACTATCTACCTGTATATTCCAAAACCTGATGGACCCAACAACTTTCTTCGAATAATCTTTTATCACATAGGAAAGATTGTTAACTTTGTTAGCTGAATTCCTCAGCTGATATGAGCTAAGTAGTCTTCTTCTAGGCGTAAATACTAGATCCAATAATCTTTCAACCTCAATATGGTCACTCTTGGCCTCTAGTAATAATCTTAGATTATTATGACTGCTTTTCATTAATCTTTAATTTATATATCTTGATTATCTTGCCTTAAAATTACTCCAGGATTTAGAATAGTTAAAGGATCGATGGCTTTCTTAATCTGACGCATGACATTAAATTTTCCAGGGTCACAATACTGCTCTAAGTCTTTAACCTTTAGTCGACCAACTCCATGCTCTGCACTAAATGAGCCTCCTAAGCCTTTGCAATTATTATTTATAACCCTAGTCAATTTAGATTTTATCCTTCCATAACTAGATTTTTTTTCTTCTCGGGGAGGAAATATATTGAAGTGTAAGTTTCCATCTCCCATGTGCCCAAAGCAATTTACTCTTAGAGATTTATTTATTTCTTTTATCTCAACAATGCTTTTATTTATAAAACTTTCCATATTTTCGAGTGGTAGAGCAATATCATGAGACGTAATTGCCCCAATTTTTCTATTAGCCTCAGGTATATCTTCTCTCATTTTCCACAACTTTTTTGCTTTAGTCTCTGTATCACCAAGAACTACATGCGAAATAATATTTTTATTACAAAGCTCGTCCAAAGCTTCATATACATCTTGCTCAACTGAACTATTATTGTATCCAAATTCAATCAATACATGCCAATCTGATTTACTTCTTTGGGTGGTTGATTGAACCATTTTCGTTTCTTCAAGAAATCGCAATCCTACATCACTAATTAACTCAAACGCCTGCAAATATTGCCCAAAATTTTTGGATAATTCTAAATAGCTTTTTAAGGCTGCATCAAAATTTTTCACTCCAAAAAATGCAACAATTTTATTTTGAGGAGTAGGATAAAGTCTTAAAACGGCTCTGGTGATTATACCCAAAGATCCTTCAGAACCAATAAACAGGTTTTTTAAGTCGTATCCTGTGTTATCCTTTTTAAGTGTCTTTATATCATTGATGATAGAGCCGTCAGCCAATACGACCTCAAGTCCTAAACAAAGATCTCTTGCGTTTCCATATTTTAATACCCCAATTCCCCCTGCATTTGTTGCCAAATTTCCACCTATACAACATGTCCCCTTTGATGCCATTGATAAAGGATATAAAAAATTTCTTTTGTCTACAAACTCATGAATCGTTTCCAAAATTACACCAGCTTCAACCTCTATAGATTGATTGATAGAAGAAAAGTTTTTAATCTTATTCATCCTTTCCAAAGATAAAGTAACGCTATATTTATCTGGCGCGATTTGTCCTCCTACCAGTCCAGTACCACCACTCCAGGGCACAACTCCAATTTTATATTTTGTAGCAAGTTTCAAACACTCGGAAACCTCTTTAGTCGATCTAGGCTTAATCACATAGCGAGATTGGTTTTTATATAAACCCCGAGGTTCTGATTGATATGAGGAAGAAATATCAGTAATACTATCATCTGAAAGTGTGTTTCTAATATTTCTTATGAACTCAAAGTAATCTTCTTTATTCTCTATTATTTTAGCTCTCCTTCACACGCCCTCTTCTGTCATTTCTTAACAAGCCATATAAAACGTGATTTCTCCAACGACCATTTATTTGCAAATAGCTTTGCCCCACTCCTTCATATTTAAAACCAACTCTTTCCAAAAGCCCTCGAGAAGATTTATTTTCTGGCAGGGTAGCTGCCTCCAATCTTGAAATATTTAATTTGTTAAAAGAAAAGTCGATAATTGCCAAAACCGCTTCTCTCATAAAACCCTTACCTGTGTGCTCCTTACCTAGCCAATAACCCAAAGTGCCCGCATTAGAGGGCCCCCTCCTAATGTTTTCAATAGTGATAGACCCTAGCAGATTTTGAAATTTATCAAAAATGAAAAATTGGTATGCTTGGCCTGCTTTAGAACTTTTTTTTGCCCACCTAACTCTACTATTAAAAGCATTACGCTTGAAAAAATCATTACCTCTTTTCGGCTCCCATAACTCTAAAAATGCTTTACTATTCCGTCTCAGATTACGCCACTGGTCAAAATCACTATATTGAGGCCCTCTTAGTTCTAACTTTGTTGATTTCAATATAATTTCGGGTTTACCAAAAATCATTCCTAAGATCTAACTTCCTTAATGCTCAATTCTCTTCTAAAAAATTTTTTCTAATTTCGTCTGCCACTTTGTGTTTATTTGGAGGTATCACTCTTACATTCTCTTGCTTTTCCATTATAGCTTCGAGCGCGGGGGGAATTGGTATACTCACCTCTAATGCTCTCTCTACAGTTTCTATAAATTTCGCTGGATGCGCAGTTCCAAGTGAAACAACTGTTTCTCCTGTCCCGATGAAGTCTTTCGCTACACGCACGCCAATAGCACTATGAGGACACAAAACTATTTCTCTCTCATTATAAAAGTGATTTATTGTTGCAATCGTTTCAGAATCTGTCACAGCTCCACTATCAAAGTCTTTTGAAACCCTTGTTAATATTTTTTTTTCGAGATCAAAGTGACCTTTATTAGATAGATTGTTCATTAGCCTTCTAACCTCTTTGGTATCATTATTCAAAAGATCAAATAGTAGTCTTTCAAAATTAGAGGCAACTTGTATATCCATAGAAGGGGATAATGTTTTGCTCACATTATCACTTTTATAAACGCCAGTCTTAAAAACTCGATCCAAAATATTATTTTTATTTGTTGCTACAATAA
The DNA here is from genome assembly GCA_902596985.1 of uncultured Alphaproteobacteria bacterium. GTDB lineage: Bacteria > Pseudomonadota > Alphaproteobacteria > Rhodobacterales > Rhodobacteraceae > CACIJG01. The sequence continues at coordinate 58,976 of CACJWR010000004.1, read as the reverse complement.
TCTTATTTATTGGTAAACCCATCCTTTTTGAAATATACCCGGCATAAGCATCTCCAAAATTACCGGTAGGAACACTAAAGTTTAAATTTCCTGCAGAAAGGTCTTTCAACTGATAAAAAGCAGAGAAATAGTAGACAATTTGAACCAGGATCCGAGCCCAATTAATTGAGTTTACGCCAGATAGATTTACATCGCTTACAAGCGCTTTATCCGCAAATAATTCCTTCACTATCAACTGACAATCATCGAAAGTTCCTTTCACAGCAAATACTTTTACATTCTTGGCATTTGAAGTAGTCATTTGCTTTCTTTGTATTTGTGAAATTCTTTCATGAGGATAAAGTACGTATAAATTAACGTTTGATATACCCTTGAATGCTTCAACAGCCGCTGACCCCGTATCGCCTGAAGTTGCAGTTATAATATTAATATTTAAATCTCTCTTCTGCAGGGTCTTTGCAAACATTCTTGCTATTACCTGCATAGCAAAGTCTTTAAATGCTAATGTAGGTCCATGGAATAACTCAAGGAAAAAATGATTGTCTTCTAATTTAATCAAGGGACTTTTGAGCTCATGATGAAACCCCGAGTAAGACTCAATCACAATTTCAGAAAGCTCTGCCCTACTAAAACAATCGCCAGAAAATAAAGATATTATCTCTAAAGCAAGCTCTTCATAACTAAGATGTCTCCATTGATTTAAAATTTCCTGATTTACCTGTGGAATGAACTTCGGGACAAATAGGCCACCATCCCCAGCTAATCCCGCATGCAGGACTTCACTAAAGTTTTTGGAATTATCTAGTCCCCTGGTCGAATGGTACAGCATTACTCAATTTTCTTTTTTTTTATCATTTTATATACGAAGTACGCACTCATACCAAACCATAAAATAGACATCATAAACCAGGTAATTGCATATTGGAGGTGATTGTTTGGTATATCTCTAGTCGGATCTTGCATCTTTAAACTTGGGTCGAGTCTATTTTCTGTCGCAACCACCAATATTTGTTGAGTTTCAAGAAAGCTCGCCATTTTTTCTAGATCTCGAGAAAACCATATATTACGCTTAAGGTTCGGATCTGGAGTGAAATAATCTGTCTCGTTAGGCCAAAATAGATACCCTATTACTAAATTCTTTTGTCCGAGAGTTTCTAAACGATCCGTATCTTGTTCCTTTATAACTCCTCTATCTATTAGAATTTTACTTCCATCTTGTAATTTCAAGGGAGAAATAACCCTAAAACCTGCTCCGGATCCTTTGACTGGAGTAAGAATAAAAATGGCTCTTGGCTCTAAAAAGCCTTCAACCTCTACCATTTTATAGTTATGTTCTGATTTTTTTAACTCTGTTGGTAATATTGAAGGTTTACTACTTAAATTATAACTAATATTTTCTAATAGCGCTTCCTTCCACGCTAGTCGTTTCATTTGCCAAATGCCCAAGTACACCAAAAGCAGTAGCCCAGGCACCGCTATAAAAACAACAAAAAGCCACTTTCTATTCATTTAAAAGCAAATTTTGAAATCGCTTACGCGCCCCAAATGTAAATTGCAGCAAAAAGGAATAACCAAACAACATCAACAAAATGCCAATACCAAGCTGCAGCTTCAAAACCGATATGCTTCTCAGGCGAGAAATGGCCCTTTTTCGCTCTAATCAAACAAACAAGCAGGAAAATAGTCCCAATAAGAACATGGAAACCATGAAATCCAGTGGCCATAAAGAAACTAGCCCCGTAGATATTTCCTGAAAAGGAGAACGAAGCATGCGTATATTCATATATTTGAAATACGGTGAAAAGAGCACCGAGCCCAATTGCCAGTATTAAGCCATTTTCCAAACCTTTCCTATCATTCTCATGCGCAATTGCGTGGTGAGCCCATGTTGCTGCAGCACCTGAGCAAAGTAAAATCAGTGTGTTTATTAAAGGAAGATGCCAAGGATCAAATGTCTCAATTCCAGTCGGTGGCCAAACACCACCCACGGCCTCCATAGGGTAAAGAGCGTGTTTGAAAAAAGTCCAGAACCAAGCGAGAAAGAACATAACTTCGGATGTAATAAACATGATCACACCATATCTCAAACCTATCTGAACAACTGGTGTATGGTCACCGTCCTTACTTTCAAAAACTACATCAGACCACCAGGCGAACATACAGTATAAAACCACCAGAAGACCCACTGCTGCGATAAAAACACTACCTCCGTGCATGAACAGCACACTTCCGAAGAGAAGTATAAACGCCCCAAGAGCGCTTAAAAACGGCCACAAGCTCGGATTAAGAATATGGTAATCGTGATTTTTTTCTTGTGCCATTTTTTCCTCTTACACTTAAACTTTTATGATTTGGTCTCTTCTTCTAGTTTATAAAAAGTATATGACAATGTCAGCGATTTTATATTCCTAGTTTCAATATTCTCATCAATTTCTGGATCAATGTAGAATGTTACCGGCATCTTAACTCGCTCTCCCGGCTGCAAAGTTTGCTCGACAAAACAAAAGCAGTCAATTTTACTAAAATAGTTTCCTGCTGAAAATGGAAAAACGTTAAAGCTAGCTTGACCAGAGATAGTCTCACTAGTTGGGTTGTGTGCTTCATAAAAAACTAGAGCTGTTTCTCCAATTTTAACCTCCACCTCATTTTGCATTGGTATGAAGTTCCACCTCATATCTTTAGCTTTTGATGCATCAAATCGAACTTTAATTGTTTTATTTAAAATAGGGCCATCGAATGAATCGGAATAAGTTTCAGGTGTACCGCCATAGCCTGTAACCTTGCAAAACCAATCATAAAAAGGTACCGCTGCGAACGATGCGGAGAGCATAATGCATACAAGTCCAATTAAATATATTGGTGTACGTTTTGGTCTTTCAGAATTATTCATCATCTTTTTCTAACATATTTTGTCTAATAATATGGTCATACCCCTGCATTAGCGAACCTTGCTTTAGTTTAACTATGGTTATAGAGAAGATAAGGGCCACAACTATAAATAATATTATTCCTATTTTGGTGTTGCCGGTGCCCCTATTTAACTCTGATTGTTTCAACTCTCTTCTCACATCAAATCTTTTAGAGTAGAACTGGCCATGCTAACGACACACTATACTGCAAAGTTTCAAAAGCTCTACTTATCACTAAAAAACCGAAGTATAGAAACAGGTATAGGATTGTGAACTTAAAAAATCGTCTTTCTCTATCATATCCATTGTTTTCATTAAACCTAACAAGATTTATAGCAGAAAGCAGCAACAATGCGTTTAAAACGTTACTTAACAAAAAAAACACCGGGCCACCAATCTCTGAAAAAGATATGACTTGCGATGAAATTATTAAAATAACCGTATAGTGAAGTATTGATCTTCTAGTCTTTTCCACCCCATATAAAACTGGGAACATAGGAATACTAGCTTTAGCGTAATCATCTTTAGTAATTATTGCCAGTGACCAAAAGTGCGGGGGAGTCCAGAGAAATATAAACAAAAACAATAAAAGGGGTTCAATAGAGACTGTTCCTGTAGTTGATACCCATCCTATCAAAGGGGGCATCGCTCCAGCAGCTCCTCCAATCACAATGTTTTGAGGCGTAGCTTTTTTTAAAAACATCGAATAAATTACGAGATAGAAAAATATTGTTAATGCTAAAAGAAAAGCAGCTAACCAATTAGACACTAACCCTAAAAACATGACAGAAAATATTGAAAGACTTAAACCAAAAACAAATGCGTCATCGGAACTTATTTTTTCATTGGGAAGGGGTCGGCTACTTGTTCGCTCCATCATATTGTCAAGCTCTCTATCCCACCACATGTTTAACGCGCCAGCCGCACCAGCACCTATAGAAATGCAAATCAGCACAATGATAGATAGAAACAGGTTGTTTTGAAGAGGAGCTACAATTATGCCTACCCCAGCTGTAAACACAGCAAGCCACATTACTCTAGGCTTTAAAAGCACATACAGGTCTTTAAAGGATCCTGTTCCTTTTGCTTCTATGCTTTCAAACGTGCTCAACTCAATGACCTATCTAATGGAAAATTGACAATTAATTTTTCTCTGCAAGCGCAATAGATTTTTGCCTATCACCACTAATACTAGCAAACTTCTCAGAAGCTCTCTTGAGCCACTCTTTGTATTCTTCCTCGCTAACAACCTTTACCACTATTGGCATGTAGGAATGGTTTAATCCGCATAACTCGGAGCATTGACCGAAATATACTCCTTCCTTTTCAGGCTTAAACCAAAGTTCAGCTAATCGCCCTGGAACTCCATCTTGGTGAACACCAAACGACATGACCTTCCATGCGTGAATAACATCCGAAGCTGTCACTTGCACTGTTATGTTTTTATTAACAGGTACAACTACTGGGTTGTCGGTTGCCAAGAGGTATTCATCTTGAGAGTACCCAAACTCAGCGAGTTCCTCTTTCTCAAGCATCACCGAGTCAAATGAAAAATTGTGCTGAGGGTAATCGTATGACCAATACCATTGAGCCCCAGTTGCCTTTATTACAACATCACTGTCTGGAATTCTAAGTTGTTTGAGCAAAATGGGTAACGAAATAACTCCAATACCAATTAATATAAATACTGGAATAATGGTCCACAATATTTCGATAGGAGTATTGTGGGTGGTAGAAGAGGGTGTCGGATTAGCCTTTCGATTGTACCGGATAAAAACCCAAACAAGAAGCGCACTCACAAATATCGATGTTAGAGTAATAATGACCAAAAGAACATTGTCTAGCCACTGTATGTCTCTAGCCAACTCTGTAACCGGAGGTTGGAAATTTATCCCGTTTGGAATTGGTTTCCCTATAATAGGTAAATTTTTATCTAAACCGTCATTAGCGAATAGTGTGGAAGCAGACGCTGTAAAAAAAACTGTGCCTAAAGCCCCAATAAACATATTAAAAAGACATCGCAAAAAACTATTCATAGAACCCCCTAAATATAGTTTTAAATTACAATTACTCGGTTGATATATATATAGCTAACATTTTGTAAAAATCTACTATAAAACAAATCAAACCAACTTATAAAGGCTAAAAATTTTTGCTTTTTATTTCAAACATTATTTTCGGTTAAATCGTCGCAACAAATTTATTGTTTATCAAATATTTTAAAAAAAAGATTGACAAGATCGACATTGGGTAAGATTTAAAACAAAACTGTTAGGATTTTTCATGACGAATGTCGTAATTGTAGAGTCACCAGCAAAGGCAAAAACAATCAACAAATATTTGGGGGACCAATACAAGGTTCTTGCATCCTATGGGCATGTTAGAAATTTACCCAAAAAAAATGGCTCCATTGATGTTGAGAATGATTTTAAACCTAAATGGGAGATCGATACAAAAAGCAAAAAGCATATAGATGAGATTGTTAAAGCGCTGAAGTCTAGCTCTAAACTTATCTTAGCAACCGACCCGGACAGGGAGGGCGAAGCGATTTCATGGCATATTCTTGAAATATTGAAAAATAAAAAAGCACTTAAAGCAGATATGGCTGTAGAGAGAGTTGTATTCAATGCAATTACAAAGAATGCCATTTTATCAGCTATTGAAAGTCCCAGAGAAATAGACACAGATTTAGTTGAGGCCTATCTAGCACGAAATTCATTAGATTATCTTATGGGTTTTAATATTTCTCCAGTGCTTTGGCAAAGGCTCAGAGGAGCTGCAAAATCAGCTGGTCGGGTTCAATCTCCTGCGTTAAGACTCGTCGTCGACAGAGAAATTGAAATAGAAAAATTCAAAACGGAGGAATATTGGACTGTTTCTGCTGATTTTAAAGACAAAAATAATAACGTAATCCGGGCCAACCTCTCTTTGTTGAACGATGAAAAAGTTGAAAAGTTCTCGTTCAAGGACTCTGACACAACAAACATAACAGCGAATGAGCTCGAGCAGAAAGAATATCACGTAACTTCTGTTACTAGTCAAAAAAGAAATCGAAATCCCTATGCTCCATTTACAACATCCACATTGCAACAAAGCGCCAGTACAAATTTAAAAGTTAGTCCTCGGGATGTGATGTCAACCGCTCAGAAACTTTATGAAGCTGGGCTGATCACTTATATGCGTACAGATGGAATTGAAATGGCTGCTGAAGGCATAACCAGTGCAAGAAAGCAAATTTCTAATTCTTTAGGCGATCATTATTTACCTGAAAAACCACGCGTGTTCAAAAATAAAGCAAAGAATGCACAAGAAGCACATGAGTGTATTAGGCCTACCGATTTTTCTAAAACACCCAAAAATGCAAAAAATTTAAATAAGTCTGAATTGGACTTATACGAATTAATATGGAAAAGAGCATTGGCTTCTCAAGCCCAAGCAGCAGAAGTATTGCAGACAACAGTCTTAATTACCTCCTTATGCGATAGCGCTCAATTCAGACTATCGGGACAAGTGGTGACATTCGAAGGGCATTTAAAAATATTCCAAGACACGAAAAAAGAAGATGATGACAAAAGGATCCCAGACATTAGGGAAGAATCTAAGATGAAATTGGAAAAAATTAATAAAGAACAACACTTCACTGAACCACCTCCAAGATTTAATGAGGCTTCTTTGATCAAGCGTCTTGAAGAAGAAGGTATAGGAAGACCCTCTACATACGCATCGATTATATCAAAAATACAAGAAAGAAATTATGTGAAAAAAGAGAAAAACAGGCTTGTTCCCGAAGATACTGGTCGACTTTTAAATTTTTTTCTTGAGGCATATTTCAACAAGTACATTGAGTATAACTATACAGCTAAGCTTGAAGAAAACCTCGATGATATTTCTAGTGGTGAAAAGCATTGGAAAGATGTAATTAAAGGTTTTTGGGAGGAATTATCTGAATCTGTAGAATATGCGATGAGCTTTAGTATAACTGAGGTTCTGGATAACTTGAATATAAAATTAGCCGACTACCTGTTCGATGATGGAACTGGAAAAATACAGAAAAACTGCTCCTCATGTAATAATGGTGAGCTTGGGATAAAGTTGTCTAAGACAGGCGCATTTATCGGGTGCTCAAAGTATCCCGAATGCAAATATTCAAGACCTTTAAATTCTAGCTTGAATCAAAGTTCACCTGAGGTAATAGCTCAAGAAGAACCTTTAGGTCAAGATAGTGATGGAAATGATATATTTATAAAAAATGGACGTTATGGACCATATCTTGAAATTGCTCTTGATGGCTTGGAAAAACCAAAAAGAGCTGCGATCCCCAAGCACTATACAATCGAAGAGCTTACAATTGAGAGAGCAAGACAATTATTAGAGCTACCTAGAAAATTAGGGCTACATCCTGAAGATCAGTCTGAAGTTATTGCAGCTATAGGCCCTTATGGTCCATATATTAAACATGGACGAACTTATGCAAATATTAAGGAATTTGAAGAAATCTTTTCGATTGGCATGAACAGAGCTGTTGAATTATTGGTAGAGGCAGCAGAAAAGAAAAATAATAAAGGTGGAAGAGCTGGAAAGGAGATAAAAGTGTTAGGTTCTCATCCAGAAGGCGAGGAAGTAAAAATTATGTCGGGTCGTTATGGTGATTATATAAAATGGAATAAGATTAATGTGACTATACCGAAGGAAAAGTCCGTTAAAACACTCACTCTTGAAGAGAGTATTGCTTTGATAGATAAAAAAAGAAAAAATTAATTATACAGCCTTTAGAACATAACTCGAAAAAGATCCTTGCAATTACAAGTATAAGCCATGACGAAATATTTACGCTCAGTGGTTCGAATGGCGGTTCACCAATCGATTTTTTTTGCAGCGCTTCAGAGAAAAAAAACCTAAACATTGGTGACCTTGTAGTTACTTCGATTGAGTTTCTCAAAGCACAAAGCCCTGAGGTATCGATTTTAAAGAAAATACAATATCCAAAGAACTATATATTCGCTGCGTATCTCCACGATCAAACGGGCGCTAAATTAGCTTCATTATCAAATAAAGGGGATAAACCACTTAGTGTACTTCCATTAAAAATGGGAGCAAATTTTGACCAAAAATTTGGATATTTTGCAATAGGGACCCCTTCAAAATATCCTAAGAACATTAAAATACACGATTTTCATATATTTGGCTCTATCAATTGTCCAAGTAGCTTTTCAAAAATAGCTGCGATCGAATGGAACCTGAGACAGTTTTTTCCTAGAAAGGTACTAGATGAAGCAAATAAAATATTTAAAAATTATGAAATTTCAAAAAATGAAAATCAAATAGGCAAACCCTTTATTACCATAGACCCAGACGATGCGAAGGATTTAGATGATGCTCTCTATATAGAGACAGATAATTCAAAGACTAATCCAGGAGGCATAGTTTTATTCGTTGGCATTGCAGATGTGTCATATTTTGTCAAAACGAATTCTACTATTGATAGAGAGGCCTTAAAGAGAGGGAACTCAACATATTTTCCTGACAAAGTTATCCCTATGCTCCCAGAAGATTTGAGCAATAAGCTCTGTTCGTTAAAGGAAAACTTACCTAAGAAAGCAGTAGTAGTTAAAATGCGCTTAGATCATGGAGGTTACAAGATAAAGCATGAATTTATCAGAGGCATCATTACTGTTGAAAAAAATTACTCTTATAAAAACTTTGAATCCTTTTTATCAGATTGCAAAACAAAAAAAAAATATAGCGTATATAAGAGAGCATTAAATATTCTAAGGCAATCGCCACATTTAAAAAATCGCTTAAATTTAAATTTGGCTGAGAAAAAGATTTCTTTGTCTTCAGAGGGTTACCCTACAAACGTTTTTGAAAAGAACAGTCTTAGAAGTAACGAACTTATTGAAATGACTATGATACTTGCAAATCTCTGCGTGTCACAAACCCTTAGTCAATCTATTACAAAATACCTTTCTCGATACCATGAAATGCCGGATAAATATGCTTTAAAAGATTTAAACATTTTTATGAGTTTAAATAATTTAGCAACAATTAGAGGAAAACATGTTACTTCGAATTCATTCAATGAGCTATTAAAACACTGCAAGTATCCAGAAAAAAAAGAGTTGTTAAGCAACTTCATATTGCGGATATTACCAAAAGCAAAATACTCAGATGTAAATGCTGGACATTTTGGACTTAACCTGCCGTTATATTGCCATTTCACATCTCCAATAAGAAGATATGCAGATCTTACCGTACATCGCTCGTTGGCTTTCGCTCTAAAATGGGAGATGGATGAGTACAATTTTATGGAGGATCATAAGGCAATTTGCAAAATCATTAACGAATCTGAAAAAAAATCGGTTGGCGCCGAGCGAGAGAGTTTAGATCGCTATTCAGCCCTATTTATGTCTAAGCACATCGATGATTACTTCGATGGTATAGTTTCAGGTTCTTCCAGATCCTGTATTTTTATAAAGCTGAAAAAATTCCCAATTGAGGGTGTATTATTAAAAAAATATTTAGATTCCAAGAACGAAAAAAAAAGATCTTCATTTAAGTATAGAAAAAGTAAAGCGAGAGAAAAGGGGTTATCTACTGGAGATGAAGTTCGCGTAAAGTTAGTATCAGTGCTTCCGTATAATGGATCGATAACCTTTTCGCTTTAACAAGTTTTCTCTCTATTGGGCCAATTGTTAGATTGCATTTCAAAAAGCCTTGAAACAGTCCTTTGAAATTCAAAGGTATTGTTTCCACTATTATATAATTTTTCTGGAGGCACCCCAGCTCTACAAAGGATCTCAACTTCTTTATCATAAACACTGTCGATCAGATTAATAAATCTTTTAGCGCTATCATCTCCACCATTCGACAAATCTGGAATTTCATCCAAAAACAATAATCTGAGGTGGCTGACTATTTCTAAATAATCTGAAGCACTGAGAGGAATCGAACAGATTTCGTTGAATCTCAATAAGCCCACACCACTCTCGAACCTTTCTATTCTGAATTCACGGCTGTTCATTTGTATCGTTATTCCTGCACTTCCATAAAGATTAAATTGGGATATGAGGTCATTAAATTGGCTGTTATCTTGAGAAGACGTACTTAAAAAATATTTCTTCTTTCCGGCAATTTTTATCTTTCTGTAGTCAACATCTGCCGACAATTTCACTACATTCAAACTTGACGCTATGATATCAATAAAGGGCAAAAACAACTTTCTATTTAGACCATCTTTATATAGATCATTAGGATGTCTGTTTGATGTTGTTACAATGTTTAATTTCTTTCCTAGGAATTCCTCGAAAACCCTTCCTACTATCATTGCATCTGCTACATCAGTTATCTGCATTTCATCTAAACAAAGCACTTGAATGTCTTTTATGTACTCTGAAGCTACCGATTTTATTGGATCTCTTATATTGTTTTCTCTTGCAATTTTTATGAGTTGGTGCAGTTGCTTCATAAATTCATGAAAATGTATTCTTTTCTTTCCCTTTATATCCAATAGATTGAAAAAAAGATCCATTAGCATTGATTTTCCTATACCAACACCTCCATAAATATAAACTCCCATTTTTTCCTCAGAGGACTTTTTCGAAAAAAACTTTGAAAACATTTTCCTAGTTTTTGTCTGTTTCAGCTGTACACTCTTTTCCAATTTCTTTTTTAAAGCTTCAAGAAAAGATACAAGTTTTTCTTGCGATTTGTTTTTTTCAATTTCATCGCTTGAGATCATCTCGTTATAAATATTAAGAAGAGATTGCTCGTCATTCATTTTTACTTCTTCTATCTTTCAGTAGATCAATTTGCTTTTTTCGTTCCTTTAGAGATAAAAGTTTTTTATCTGTTTTAGTACCAAAACACTTTTGGCAAGAAATCCCTTTCTCATAATGCTCGTGGTTCTTGTCAGTCAATCTCAAAGGACTTCTGCATGCGTGACATAACTCAAAGTCACCTGGTTCAAGATGGCTATTAACTGTTACCCGTTGGTCAAAAACAAAGCAATCTCCTTTCCATGTTGACGTCTCCAAATTTCCGACTTTATCGAAATAGTTTAATATACCACCCTTCAAATGATATACCTCTTCTAATCCCTCAGTCTTTAGTAAACTAGTTGCCTTTTCGCACCTTATTCCACCAGTACAAAACATCGCAATTTTTTTATTCTTAAGAGCTTTACCTTTATCTTTCCACCACTCTACAAACTCATGAAAACTGACTGTCTGAGGATTTACGCTTCCCTCAAATGTACCTAATTCGACTTCAAAGTCATTTCTAGTGTCGATAGTAATAACCTCTTTTTTGGAAATAAAAGAATCCCACTCTTCTGGCTCGATGTAGGTTCCTACAATCGCTGTAGGGTCAATTTCAGGAACCCCCAACGTGACAATTTCCTTTTTTACTTTAACACTCAATTTCTTGAAAACATTAGAGCTCACAAGATTCTCTTTAAAATCAGAACTTGTTAATGTAAAATTTTTTTTGAGAAAGCTTTTCACCTTTTCTGTCTTATCTTGGTCTAAAGAACACATCCCATTAATACCCTCGTTACTAAGTATTATCGTACCTACCGTTGAAGTATCTTCGAGGAACGCTGCTAGTTTTGCTTTTTCTTTCTGCGGGTTCTTTAGATGCAAAAACTTGTAAAATGTTAGTATGGTTTTAGTCATATTCGTCCTAATGAAGCGAAGCCAGCCAATTACATTTTGCTGGCAAACAGGGGGTTTTCTTTTATTAACATTTATTTTATTGTATCGAAACGCTAATTTCTGTTAATTACTTTATCAACCAATAAGTAGGTACCAATGTTTGAAACGCTATCACAAGGTTTCTCTAACGCCCTAGAAAAGCTAACTAAGCAGGGGGTGCTTAGAGAGGATGAGATATCAACTGCTTTGCGAGAAGTCAGGATAGCTTTATTGGAAGCCGATGTATCATTAGAGATAACAAAAAGGTTTGTAAAATCAGTAGGAGAAAAAGCACGGGGACAAGCGGTAACTAAATCGGTTACTCCCGGTCAACAAGTAATTAAAATAGTGCATGATGAATTAATAAAGGTATTAGAAGGCCACAGCGAAACATCAAATGCTCTTAAAATTGATAATCCACCCGCAACAATTTTAATGGTAGGGTTACAAGGCTCGGGAAAAACTACAACCTCAGCGAAATTAGCTTTAAGGTTACAAAATAAAGAAAAGAAAAAAGTTTTATTAGCTAGTTTAGACACAAGACGCCCAGCAGCCATGGAACAGCTTGAAATATTGGGTAAAAGTAACTCAATTGATACCTTGCCAATTGTAAAGAATCAGTCACCGGAGCAAATTACTTCCAGAGCAATGCAGCAAGCATCTTTAGGAGGATATGATGTAATTATTCTTGATTCTGCGGGCAGAATGCAAATAGACGATGAGCTAATGACAGAAATCGAAAAGATTAAAGATTTAAGTAATCCTAATGAGACACTTCTGATAGCTGATGGATTGACCGGTCAAGAGGCCGTTAATGTAGCTAGCGCGTTCAACCAGCGATTAAATATTTCAGGGGTTGTCTTAACTAGAATGGATGGCGATGGTAGAGGGGGAGCAGCCCTCTCAATGGTTTCAACGATAGGTAAATCGATAAAATTTATAGGTACTGGTGAGAAAGTTGATGCATTAGAAGAATTTCATCCTGATCGTATTGCTAGAAGAATACTAGGTATGGGTGATATAGTTTCCTTAGTTGAAAAAGCTTCTGAAACACTGGAAGCCGAAAAAGCAGAGCGATCCATGCGCCGTTTCCAAAAAGGGTTGTTCAATATGAATGATTTAAAAAACCAGTTGGAGCAAATGCAAAAAATGGGTGGACTGCAGAGCTTGATGGGAATGATGCCTGGAATGGGAAAGATAATGAAAAATTTAGATGATAAATCTCTTGATGACTCTGTTATAAAACGCCAAATTGCCTTGATTCAATCAATGACTAAAAAAGAACGATTGGCTCCGAACCTTCTTCAGGCAAGTAGAAAGAGAAGGATAGCACTTGGCGCAGGGCTAGAGGTACCCGAATTAAATAAGTTGATCAAGATGCATAGGCAAATGTCAGATATGATGAAAAGAATGGGTAAAATGGGCGGCAAAGGCATGTTAAAAAGCTTCATGCAGCAGATGTCAGGAAAGAATGATGGTATGGTACCTTCTTTGCCTGATGCACAATTACTACAAAAGCAATTGGGATCGAAACTTCCAACAAACCTAACCGGATTAAACTTTAAAAAATAAACAAATGAAAAAAAACAAAATTAATGTTGATTTATTGTTAAAAAATGAGAGAAGTACTATCGATAGGCTCGATGCAATAATAATAAACGCTTTAATAGAAAGATTTTCGGTTACAAAGAAAATTGGGCTAATAAAAGCTGAAAACAATATTGAGCCGCATGATGAGGAAAGGGAACAAGAACAAGTGAAGACACTTGAAAAGCTTATCGGAGATAGTGATCTCGATAAAGAATTCGTAGTAAATCTCATGAACCTGATAACAACTGAATCAAAGAAAAAACACGAGCAAATAAAGAAAGAAATAGGAGAATAATTTATGAGTATTAAAATAAGGCTAGCTAGGGCCGGTTCAAAAAAGAGGCCCTTTTACCGAGTCGTTGCTGCTGACAGTAGAATGCCTAGAGACGGAAGATTTATAGAAAAGTTAGGTACTTATAATCCTCTCCTAAATAAAGAGGACAAAAATAGGGTAAATTTGGACTTGGACAGAATAAAGGATTGGCTATCCAAGGGAGCGCAAACAACTGACAGGATAAGCAGATTATTAGAAAACTTAGAAATACTTCCAAAAAAAATACGAAATAATCCTATAAAGGCAAAACCTAAAAAAGAAGCTGAGGAAGCTCCTGCTGAAGAACCAAAAGCTGAGGAAGCTCCCGCTGAAGAACCAAAAGCTGAGGAAGCTCCCGCTGAAGAACCAAAATAACAAAAAGGTTTGGTAGGACCAACAAATATGGCTTTGATGGAGCTCTTGTTTTACAAAACCCTCTTAGTGCCTTAAAAGTTATCATTAATTAGATTGGTATTGGGATCTGACCAAGGGGCTACTAAATAATTTTATTACTGTTGGCAAGGTAATTGGTGCATACGGTTTGCAGGGCCAAATAAAAGTGGATGTTTATCTTGAAGATTTAAAACTTCTACGAACCCTTAAGGTATTTTTTCTAGGCAACTCACTACTGAAGACCAAAATCAAATTTTTAAAGAATTCAAAGAAATCGATATGGATTGCATCTATGGCTGAAACTAAAAACAAAGAACTTGCAGAAGGTTTGAAAGGTCAGCTTATATTTCTCGAGAAAAAATTCCTGCCTAAATTAATGGCTAACGAATTTTATTATGAAGACCTAAAAGGACTTCAGATTAAAATTGATGGAAGTATACAAAAAGGTGTCGTAAAAGATGTTTTTAATTTTGGTAGTGGAGATGTATTAGAAGTTTCACTTGACGATAAAGATGCAACAATATACATCCCTTTTGATAGAGATAATGTAGGTAAAATAGACTTAAGTAATAGGGAAATTTTATTGACACCAATCAAAGGCTTACTTAGCTGAACTCGAATAAAATATAAACAAGATGTGTAAAACTCAACTATGCGCTAAGGTTATAACTCTTTTCCCGGAGCTTTTTCCTGGTCCATTATCAGCCTCAGTTACAGGTAGAGCATTAGAAAACAAGCTTTGGTCCCTAGAAACCATCAACTTGAAAAAATATGGAAAGGGTAGACACAAAAAAGTAGATGATAAACCAATTTCGGGTGGGCCGGGAATGATTTTAATGCCTGATGTTTTAGATGAAGCCATACTAAAAGCAAATAGTTTAATCAGTGGTAAAAATAAGCTTATAGTTTGTATGAGCCCAAAGGGTATTCCTTTGAACCAAAACTTAGTGAAAGATATGGCTCAATATAATGAGATAATAATTGTTTGTGGCAGGTTTGAAGGTATCGATCAGAGGGTTATTGACAAACATCAGATGAAGGAAATATCTATTGGAGATTTCATTTTAACGGGAGGTGAATTGGGAGCTATGGTTTTATTGGATACCCTAGTGAGATTGCTTCCTGGCACTTTAGGTAATGAGGAATCTATTATTTCAGAAAGTTTCACAGATGATTTGCTTGAAGCGCCACAGTTCACGAAACCAATAGACTGGAACGGGATGAAAGTACCAGAAATTCTTCGATCTGGTGATCACCACAGAATATTGGAGTGGAAAAATACATCATCGGAACAAATCACAAAAAAAAATAGACCCGATTTATTTATTAAATACGTTGAAAAAAATAAAAAAAAGATTAAAAGAAAATAGTTAAAGAAATTTTGATGGTCTAAAAATGCATATCATTGAGAAAATTGAAAATAAACACATAGAAAATATTGGTAAAACTATACC
Organism: uncultured Alphaproteobacteria bacterium; assembly: GCA_902596985.1. Classification (GTDB taxonomy): domain Bacteria; phylum Pseudomonadota; class Alphaproteobacteria; order Rhodobacterales; family Rhodobacteraceae; genus CACIJG01. The sequence continues at coordinate 43,627 of CACJWR010000004.1, read as the reverse complement.
TGATTTTGCTTCTGGCGATACTATAAGAGTAGGCTACAAAATAACCGAGGGTGAACGAACCAGAATACAAAACTACGAAGGCGTTGTGATCGCAAGGAAGGGCGGGTCTACATTATCTGCGTCTTTTACTGTTAGGAAAATATCATTTGGGGAAGGAGTTGAAAGAGTCTTTCCACTTTACTCCACAAACATTGACTCAATTACTGTCGTGCGAAGAGGTCGGGTTAGAAGATCTAAACTGTATTACTTGAGAGGGCTAAGAGGAAAGTCTGCTAGAATAGCTGAGAAGACGAATTATAAGAACGAAATTAGCACCTCGACTAAAGCAGAGGGCTAAAAAATGAAAAGAAATATACACCCAGATTACCATTTTATTAACGTAAAGATGACGGATGGAACGATATATAAGACTAGGTCTACATATGGCAAAACGGATGAAAATCTGAATCTTGAAATAGACCCCTTAACTCATCCGGCATGGACAGGAGGGTCACAAAAACTACTCGATACTGGTGGAAGAGTTTCGAAATTTAAGAAAAAGTATGAGGGGTTTAAGCTCTAATATCTTTTATTTTAGTGTATTCTCTACCTAGAGACCTATAAATCTTGGCAGAAAAAATGGCAAAGATTATCGTTTTTGGTAATGAAAAAGGGGGGTCTGGAAAATCGACAACGGCTATACACGTGGCTATAGCTCTATGTTACCAGAATAAGAATGTAGGTATTATTGATCTAGATATTAGACAGAAAAGTATGTTTAGATTCTTAGAAAATCGTTCTGATTTTTGTAGAAAACAAAAGTCTGATTTACCAAAACCAACTTTCTATAAAATTGATCAATCTAATAAAGACAGCAAAGCTGAGTCTAATTCAGAGGAAGAGAAAAGATTTGCAGACGCCTTAACCACTTTAGAAGAAACATGTGACTTTTTAATTATTGACTGTCCTGGGGGCATATCAAATTACGTAAAGATGGCTCACACCGTAGCTGATATACTAGTGACACCGATGAATGATAGTTTGATTGATTTTGATCTTTTAGCGAAGATAGAAGCGTCAACAGGAAAAGTGGTCGGACCTTCGATTTATTCAGAAATGGTTTGGGAATGCAGACAAATAAGGGCATCGGCAAAACATCCACCAATCGATTGGATTATACTCAGAAACCGGATGTCACACGTATTTAGTAAAAATAAGCATCAGGTTGGTAACTCTCTAAAAAATCTCTCAAAGAGAATTGGTTTTCGGTTAAGTACAGGATTTTCGGAGCGAGTTATATTTAAAGAATTGTTTTTGTCTGGATTAACTTTACTTGATCTCGAAAAAATGGCGGATTGGCAACCTACTCTTAGCCATGTATCAGCTCGACAAGAAATGAGGATGCTGTTAGCTGGGTTAAATTTAAATGGTGATTAGTTTGCTAAGATAGAGCAGGAAGTTTCTTGGGACTGTGTTCTAACACAGAGATTTTCGGCTAATGCATATGTAATTTCATTAACAAAAATTGAATATTTTTTTTCCTTGTTCTTTCTTATTTTTATAGATCCATTATCGATATCCGCTAGCAAATCAATATTTAACAAAAGAATATTTGGCATATCTTTCTCTGCTGAAACAAGAGTTTTGTACATTCCGATTTGTACATTGACATTATTTCTCTCCATACTTTCATTTGAAGTTTGATTTGAGTTTTTAAGTAATTCTTTGATCTTTTCTTTTCCTTGTGACTCTAGCATATCTTCAAATAATCTTGGTTTTGCCAGAGGGACGGTGACAGTGGCTATTTTTCGACTTGAATTGATTTTTGCCAAATTTAGTGGCGTTAACTTACTTAATTTCTTTCTTTCAGGAATAGCTTTGAAGGCGTCATCGAAAAGCCCAATCATTTTTTTTGCTCTTTCAGAAGAAGAATTAGTCCCAATTATAATTCCTATAAGCTGTTTTTCATCTCTTTTAGCAGATGCTGCCAAGTTATGCCCTGCTGCGTTTGTATAACCTGTTTTAATACCAGACGCACCGTTATATTGCCTCAGAAATTTATAATTTGTATTTTTTATTGTTCTTCCTGAAGCATACGTTTCCAATCTACTAAAAATATTGAAGTACTCTGGATAGTCTAGCATAAGTCTCCGGGCTAATATTAGCAGATCTTTAGCAGTCGAATAGTGGCCGACCTCTGTTAAACCATGGGCATTCAAAAATTTTGTAGAATTCATACCCATTTTTTTTGCAGCTTTATTCATATCGCTGATAAATATTTTTTCTGAACCTGAAATAGCCTCTCCGAGCGCTGTTGCTGCATCGTTGGCAGACCTTATGGCAGATGCTCTAATTAAATACCTTATTGAGACCCTCTGACCTGGTTTATACCAAAATTTTGATGGAGGTTCTGATGCCGCGTTTTTACTTATAGTAACTTTTTGATCTAACTTTAGTCGTCCATAACGTATTGCATCGAAAGCTAAATATAAAGTCATCATTTTTGTAAGTGATGCAGGGTGAACTATTTGTCTCGAATTATGGCTGTTTATAATCTGGCCATCCCTGGCATCAGCAACTACATATGCGTAAGTTCTAGCGGACAGCTCCGATCCAAAGATAAATATAGCAAGGATCGTAAAAATAAAATGCATCACCGATCTAAAATAATTATCCAATGCGTTTCTTTTCATTTATTTATAGTTCCAAAATAATTTTATAACTTAGTCAATTAATACTCACTTATGATATACAATAAAGAAAGACCAACAATTTTTAAAAATATAATTTATTGTAGGTCCCAAAAGAAAATGTTAGTTGATACTTTTCTTTATTTTTAAATATACTTAGACTGAACTAAGAAAAAAAATGAAATAAAAAAACGGGAAATGGAATGGCTAATAAAGATGACGATATAAACAATGACTTTTCAGATACGTCAGTGCTTGTAAAAAAGCGCAGCAAGCTAAAAAAGCCTCCGCTTTATAAAGTTTTACTCCTAAATGATGACTTCACTCCTATGGAATTTGTAGTACATGTCTTAGAGAAATTTTTTGCCATTGGGCACGAAAAAGCTGTCCAGATAATGCTTACTGTGCATAAAAAGGGTATTGCTGTTGTTGGCGTGTATTCTCACGATATAGCCGAAACCAAAGTCACTCAAGTTATGGACTATTCTAGAAAAAATCAGCACCCACTACAGTGTACCATGGAGAAGGAATAGATTGCATAGTCTGGCAAGGCAAAGGTTTGAAACATTTTGGAGCCAAGTAGCACCATCTTATTCAGGCCAAAAAGTAGCTATTATAGGATCTGATCGACCACAAAACTTCAACTGCTTACAGAATAAAGATTTGTGCCACTTTATTTCAAATGTAAAAGATATTTTGAGAGAAGCTAAAAGTTTAGGTTTTGTGATTTCTACCATTTTGCAACACTATTACGACATCATAATTCTCGAGCTGACAAAAAGCAAAGAAACCAATTTGGGCCTTATAGCCTTGGCTGAGGAGTATATAAAGGATAAAGGAGAGGTTATTATAAACGGTGATAATCAAATTGGCGTCAAAAGTTTTCTCAAAACGATCTCTAGCCACTGGCCAGCAGAGAAAACGATGATAAAAAAAAAGGGTAGGATAGCAATATACCAAAAAAAAAAACAAATATTTAGCCACTGGAAAAAATATCAAGATTTTCATAAAAATAGAGATGGCTATTATACCCGATGCGATATGTTTTCTCCAAAGGAGATAGATAAAGGTTCTAAAAAACTGACCTCTGCATTCAACGCAAAATTATTTGGAGAAGTTGCTGACTTAGGGGCTGGATGGGGATATTTGAGTAAAGAAGCGCTTAGGTTAAATGATAAAATTACAAAAGTTACGTTATTCGAAAGTAATTATTCTGCATATCTTGCATCAAAAAAGAACATTAATGATGAACGAGCAAAATTTAGATGGGCTAGTCTGGATAATATAAAAAACTTAAACGCACGATTTAATCATGTGATTTGCAATCCTCCTTTTCACTCTGGACGACTTAAAGATATGGATTTACTAAGATCCTTTATCTTTCACAGCGCCAGGTTAATAACAGATCATGGTAGTGTTTGGATGGTTTTTGTCTCAGGCGTATATTTGGAAAATGAACTTCAAAATTACTTCGATAATATTAAGATTTTGCACAAAGATAATCACTATTTTGTTTGTCAATTACTAAAACCAAAAACCGAGAGGTAACAGTATGCTTAACTACTTACAGAATAAAACTGCCATCATTACGGGAGCGTCAAATGGAATAGGGATGGAAATTGGAAAAAAATTTCTTTTGGCAGGAGCAAATGTTGTTTTTTCAGATTATGTTAAATTTGATCTCGAAAACATAATCTCTGGAGTTACCATAGATCCTGGAAGTGCCCACTCTTTTTATGGAAATATGCAAGATAAACTGGCTATCAATAATCTAATTGCAACAACATTAAATAAATATGAAAAAGTAGATATTTTGGTCAATGCTAATCGAACTATTATCCCTTCAAACCCATTGGATGAAAAAGGGGGAGCTCTCGAGAAGTCTATCTCTCAAAATCTAATCGCAACCTTGAACGTAAGTCAACTTTTTGCAAAGTCAGTAATTAAGCAGACTAAAAATAGAAAAAATAGCGAAATTGTTGGTTCGATAATAAATTTGACCTCTATAGCTGCTAATCAAACAATACCCGACATGATGCCATACTCGGTAAGTTGCGCAGCCTTGAACCAATTGACTAAATCACTTGCCGTATCGCTTGCAAAAAATGGAATCAGAGTAAATGCTATATCTCTTGGTAGTATTATGAGTTCAAGTTTACGATTAAACCTTCATAGCAATCCTGAATTACAAGACTCAATAATTGATGCAACCCCATTGGGGTATATAGCTGAACCCGAAGAAGTAGCAGAACTTGCTCTATTTTTGTCATCTGAGGGTGCTAGCTTCCTAACAGGGCAGGTAATCACAATTGATGGGGGGCGATCTATTTTGAATAAACTAGAGAAGGCAGCCTACTAAATACCTTACCCTCACCTTCTTTAATGTTTTTTATCAGTATTTTGATCAAATAGAGCTTGGGAAGGTTCTGCAACTCCTATTTCTGTTTCAAGAATCTCATTGACCTGAGCTTCATTAGATTGTTTTTTGGGCATCTTATCTAGTACTTTCTGGAGCTCTACTTGCTTGCAGAGCCCTAATATCACTGGATCAGTTGGTGTCAGGTTATTTATATTCCAGTGAGTTCTTTCCCTTATAGCCTTAATTGTATTTTTTGTAGTACCGATTAGTCTGGAAATTTGTCCGTCAGTCATATCTGGATGAAATTTCACAAGCCAGGCTATGGCTGCTGGTTTATCTTGTCTTTTAGAAAGAGGCGTGTACTTAGGCCCCCTAGATCTTTTCTCTCCAACCGCAGCTGGGTTCTTGTAAAGCTGAAGATCTAGGTCTTCATTTGCTTCACACTTCTTTATCTCATCTGCTGTGAGTTGACTATTGATAATGGGGTCAATTCCACGAATACCACCAGCTACCTCGCCGTCGGCAATCCCACTAATTTCTAATTCGTGAAGCCCACAAAAGTTCGCTATTTGCCTAAAAGTAAGTGTCGTATTGTCTAACAGCCAAACAGCTGTAGCTTTCCTCATAAGTGGGTATTCCATCCATTCCTCTCTAACAATTTAATTTGCTATCAGCGTTTATCTAATCTTGCTTATACAAAAAAAATCCACTGTCAATCAAGACTTAATATAATCTTACCCAAATGATTTCCATTTTCCATCCGGATATGAGCATCTTTGAATTTTTCTAATGGAAATATAGAGTCTACGTGAACTTTAATCTTTTGTTTATCCAATAATGGCCAAACAGTCTCTCGCAATTCTTCTGCGATTTTACTTTTAAATTCAGTCGTTCTAGGTCTGAGAGTGGAGCCGGTTAAATTAATTCTCTTCATCATCAATTTACTTAAGTCTAGTTTTACAGAATTACCTTTTAGAAAAGCAATATTTACCAGCCTTCCTTCTTGATTTAAAAGGTCAATATTTTTTTCAAAATAGTCACCTCCAATCATATCTAAAATGAGATCTATATCTCGTCCCTTTTTATAACTTTTAAAAATATTATAAAAGTCTTGTTTGGAATATTGGACAACTTTATCAGCTCCCAACGAATAACAAAAATCTGACTTTTCTTTGTTTTTTACTGTCGTCAGCACCGTTGCTCCCAATTGCTTTGCCACTTGGATTGCAAACATTCCTATACCACTTGAACCACCATGGACAAGAAATATTTCATTTTCTTTTAATTGGCCTAACTTCACCACGTTAATCCAAACTGTGAAAAGACACTCACATAAGCCTGCAGCTTCCTCCATCGATAAACCCTTAGGAATTGGAAAACAGTGCGCTTCGTTCGTAAGAACATATTGTGCGTAGCCACCTCCGGGTACCAATGCACACACTTGTGTTCCTATCTTCGTTTTTGTTACATTCACTCCAGCCTCTACTATCTCTCCAGCAACCTCCAATCCCATGATTGGGCTAGCGTCGCTAGGCACTTTATATAACCCTTGTCTTTGTAAAATATCGGGGCGATTTACCCCAGCAGCTTTTACTTTTATTAATACCTCGTGTTCACTTGGTGTCGGGATATCTATGCCTGTTTTTAAACTTGACCCCTCCAAATCTCCAAACTTTTGAATAATTACTGCTTTCATATCTTCTTTTTCCTTATTTAATCATTATTTTTGTAGACAAGCACTGACTGTCTTGATAACAATCACATTCAAAACTTTATAAGGATTTATGCGTGCAAGTAAACGTAAGAGATAACAATATAGAACAAGCTTTAAGAGCCCTGAAAAAAAAACTACAACGAGAGGGAGTTTTCAGGGAAATGAAACTCAAACAGCATTTTGAAAAGCCATCTGTAAAAAAAGCCAGAGAGAAAGCTGAAGCTGTCAGAAGGGCAAGAAAGTTAGCTAGAAAGAAAATGATAAGAGAAGGCCTTCTGTAAACTTAGATCTACGACTACGAATTGAAAACTGCTAGAAAAATCAATGCAAATGTTGAAAATGCCACTATGGCAAATAAAAACCTTATGAAACCAGAGTAAATTTTCTTTTGCTCTTCTATATCCATCTCACCTTTTTTATAATTCATGTGTAGCACTCCTAGTTATCTTATCAATTCAAAAATAAATGCGCCGTCTTGACTAATACGCCTATTAACTAATCCAGTTTTATAGAGGTGATTAACATGTCCGACCGCTTCGTGTAATGCTAACATATATTCTCTTTTATTAATATCCCTTTTAAATATTGTCTTGAACAGCTCCACAGCAGTTTTTGGTTCAGCTTCCAAGGCTTTCTTGATCCTTTTAAGCGCAGCTTCATGGTTTTCAATTAACTGCAATAGTCTTCGGGGTAGTCCAGAGAATGGTTTGCCGTGACCAGGTAATACTACATGCTCATCACTAGCAAGCTCGAAAAATTTCTTACAGCTGTTTATCCAATCACCTACAGTGTCTGCGTTCGGTTCTGTAGGATAAACACCTAGGTTAGATGAGATTCCAGGTAACACCTGATCACCTGCAAGAACCATATTTAACTCTTTGGACCAAAAAGTTGCATGCTCAGGAGCGTGCCCATTTCCCATGCTTACTGTCCAGTCGACCCCATTTATAGTAATTATCTCATTTTCACTTATTCTTATGAAACCTTTATTTAGCGGTGAAACACCATCTCCAAAATTAAAAGGCCTAGCTCTAAGTTTTTCTTTAAGCATTTGTTGAGACATACCTGCCTGCTTCCAAAAAAGCTCTGTATTCGCACTAACCCTTTCGTGTACATCTAGAGAAAGCATTTTAGCCATTAGATAGGCAGTACGAGAGCAAATCATTTCAGTATCGTACTTCTCGCACAGCCACCCAGCCAAACCGATATGATCAGGATGATGGTGTGTTACGTATACATTACTTATTTTTTTTTTTGGAAAATTTTTTTTAAGAGTATTTTCCCATATATTCTTACAATCTCCAATGTTTGCACCTGTGTCTACCAATGCTATTTCTTGCCCATTATCTAAAATGTAGCAGTTTACATAGTCGGGTCCCATCATAGGCAACGGCATTGGAAACCAATATACGCCTTCAGTGATCTCATATAGTTTCCCAGCTTCAGGACTTTCCTGAAAAACAAACTCTATATTTTTCATTACTGAGAAAACCCAAAAAAATTATCGGTAAAATTATAAAGCGATTTCTGTCCACTTTGACTTATAACTCCATACGCTTCCATTTCTGGAAGAATATTTACACAGTAAAATTGAGCTAGTGATTTTCTATCTAATTCGTCAGTTTTCATTGCTGCCTTAACTAAATAATTTGCACCTAAAATCATTCCAAAAGCCTGTAAAAATGGAGTTGCACCTGCAAGTCTATTATTAAAATCTTCTTGTTTTAGCATCCAATTTAAGGTGCTCTCCAAACATACCAAGGATTTAGATAATCTAGTTCCCATCTCCCTTATTTGTTGGTCTTCATGATTACTACATTTGCTAATTGTTAATTTCATCTCATCAATTAGCCCATTGGCAGCTTTCCCGCTATCAGCCAATTTTCTTCCTACAAGATCAATAGCTTGGATGCCATTGGTCCCTTCATAAATAGCAGTTACTCTGACATCACGTAAAACCTGTGCTACACCAGTTTCTTCCACGTAACCCATCCCTCCATGCACTTGTATGCCAATATCAGCTACTCGACACCCAATATCTGTAGAAAACGCTTTAGCTATTGGAATTAAAAATGAGGCCCTTGCATTCTCTCTGCTCGCAGTTTGTTTGTCATTTGACTTAGAAAGATCCAGAGAAAGTGCAGCGTCAAGACATAAAGCCCTAACAGCTGCTGTTAGCGATTTCATTGTTATGAGCATTCTTCTCACATCTGGATGATCGAGAATTACACCTTTCCTATTCTCAATTTTTGCATGACCCTGTTTTCGGTTTCTAGCAAATTCTAAAGCTTTTTGGGTGGCTAATTCGCACTGTGACAAGCCTTCGATCCCAACACCCAGCCTAGCATTATTCATCATCGTAAACATTGCGTGTAGCCCAGCATTTTCATCACCAACTAGCCAACCTCGTGATTGTCTATACTCAATTACAGCCGTTGGAGATCCATGCATCCCCATTTTCTTTTCGACCGAAATAGCCTTGACATTATTTTCTAAAAGCCACTCATCCTCTTTATTTTTGATATACTTTGGCACAATAAAAAGGGAAACGCCCTTTGATCCTTTTGGAGAGTTTGGTAATCTTGCCAGAACTAAATGACATATATTATTTGATAAATCATGTTCACCCCAACTAATATAAATTTTCTGGCCAGTAATCGCATAAGACCCATCACTATTCTTTTCTGCTTTAGTTGTTAACGCGCCGACATCTGAGCCTGCGTGTGGCTCTGTTAAATTCATAGTACCAGTCCATTCCCCAGAATTTAATTTTGGTAAAAAGATATTTTTTATGTCCTCGTTAGCATGATTTTCCAGAGCGTCGATCTGGCCTTGATTCATTAAAAACAATAACGAAAATGAAAGGCATGCGCTGCCAAAATATTCATTGAAGCAACTTGTTACTATGGATGGTAAGCCCATCCCACCATATTTCTGAGAACCAGAAATACCTGCCCAGCCACCTTGAATCAAAAGCTTGTATGCCTCTGCAAAGCCCGGCGTTGTTCGACATACTCCATTTTCTAGTTTTGCAGGACTTTGGTCTGATTTCTGATTGAGAGGATAAATACTTTCTGATGTGATTTTAGCAGCCTCACTAAGAATTAGATTTAAATCGTCTTCCTTTAAACCTTGGAAATTTGAAAGAGAGAACAGCCTCTCTGCTTCCAGTATTTCATATAGCCAAAACTTTGTTTCATCTATTGGAGCGATATAACTCATTCTTTCTTACTCTTTAATGAATTGATTTAATAAATGAACTCTAGTATTTAAAATTCTACAAATCAACATGTCATATTGTCCAAATGAAGATAATTGAAAATAGTCTTGAAGGTATTAAAGAAGCAGCCGAGATTCTAACTAGTAATGGTATTGTTGCGTTCCCCACAGAGACAGTTTATGGACTCGGTGCAAATGCCTTCTCAAAAGAGGCTGTAACAAAATTATATGAAATAAAAAGACGGCCTAGTTTCAACCCGCTAATTATTCACGTGTCTAGCTACGACATGGCAAAAGAATATGGGATTTTCAATTACACAGCTGAAAAACTTGTAAAAAAGTATTGGCCTGGACCCTTAACCATAATAGTAAAAAAGAAAAAATCGAAAGTGGTAGAAGCCGCTACTGCGAAACTAGAAACCATAGCTTTAAGATGTCCGAGTAACATTATTGCGAGCAAGTTGATACGGGAGTTAGAGAAACCCATAGCTGCGCCTTCAGCGAATAAATCAGGGAAGCTTACCTGTACAAGTCCGAGAGATGTATTTGCTAAATTAAACAATAGCATAGATGCTATTCTCAATGGAGGTGATGCCGAACTAGGACTAGAAAGCACAGTAGTTGACTGCTCAGTAGAAAAACCTTGCATTCTTAGACTTGGAAATATTACGCTGGATGAAATATCTAGTTGCTTAGAATATGAAATTGCCCCCAGCTTGCCATCAGAAAAACAGATAAAAAGTCCGGGACAATTGTTAAAGCACTATTCACCAGATGCTAAATTGCTCCTTAATCAAAATAAACCTAATAGAGGGGATATTTTTTTGAGCTTTGGGCCTCATCCAAAAGAAATTGATGGATTAACACTAACTGAGTCAAAGAACCTAGAGGAAGCCGCAAAAAACCTTTTCACTTTTCTTCATATTTTAGATCGAATGAGCGAAGCGAAAGGTGGAGTTCCTATAAAAGTAGCTCCTATACCATCAATTGGTGTAGGAGCAGCGATAAACGATAGGCTATTGAGAGCTGTAGCGAAATAGTGTGATTTAGGAGGATCCTGCATATGAGGATAATTTAGAGGGATCAATTCCTATAAGTAATAAGGCATCTGTCCACTTCGTTTGATAATCGACGCTGAAAATAAGGTTTTGAAATTTCTCTGATACAAACCAACTATCCCTCATAATTTCGTCTTCTAATTGCCCCGGTATCCAGCCAGAATAACCGAGTAAAAAAATTGCTTTTCTAGGCCCTTGTCCTTTCTGGATGTCATCTGTAATTTCTTTGGTTCCTGTTACAGAAATTTCTTCACAAACCTTAATCGTTTTTTTGTCTATAAAGTACTCAGATGAATGGATCACAAACATCGCATTCGATGCCAGTGGTCCCCCGATGCATACGTCTTCATTAGTAAAGAATCGATTTTTGTTCTCGTAGCCTATATTAGTCCAAATCGCCTCTAAGCTAACATTTATAAGAGGCTTATTCAAAATAAAACCCATCGTACCATTCGCATCATGTTGACAAATAAGGATTATGCTCTTATCAAAAATACCATCCGATATTTCTGGCGACGAAATCAACAATTTTCCTTTATAGCTTTCATTGATCATTCTTAATTATAGATTGAAAAACAAAATATGCATAAAATTAATAGAGTTACCAATTAGAGGAACAAAATCTTGTTAAGAATAATCATTGTTTTTATTGTTCTCTTCGTCAACTTAACCTTACTCAAACCAAGTTTTTCTCAGGCGAATGTAGAGTATTATAATTTATCTAGAGATAGCTCAACCAAGGGTGCTATAAGCATAGCGTTTCCAGAGGGTTGGAGTACATATTGGAAGTTTCCAGGGCCAAATGGGTTTATGCCTAAGATAAGAGTTTTAAATGAAAGAAATGTAGAATCATTTTCTATTTCTTGGCCATATCCAAAAAAATTGGGGCCTAAAAGTTTTACGTATCTTGGATACGATGAGAACCTCTTGCTACCAATAGAATTAAAAAAATTAGATGAGCAAAAAAAGATATATTTACATTTGGATATCTCATTTGGCATTTGCAAAAGCGTCTGTGTTGTTCAGAATAAAACCCTAGAAATAAGTGACGAAGGTGATCTTAATTATTTGGTTTTAGATAAGCTTCTAAAATCAAAAAACAGAATTACGATGACAACAAGTTTTGGAAATTCTAATAAATGTATAATAAAGAAAGAGACGGATAAGGAATACCGAATTATCATTGAAAATAATTTCATGAGAAATAATGAATCAGTGAGTAGCGTACTAGTAGATTATGAGGGAAAGTCGTGGATTATAGAAAAACAGTCGTTCTCTCCAAAGAGTGGAAAAGTTGAGGCTTTGCTAAAATTAAAAGACCCTTCAAAGAAAAATAATGATAAAAAAAAATTTTCTATTTTATATTTAGATAATCATATAGCTAAGAGAACTATTGGTTGTCCAGCTTGATGCTTTTTACAATGTAGGCTTTCGGATTGAAAACACTCTATCTTGAATTTGTTTCATAAACGCAAACCAAATGTAAAACAATCCTAAGCATACGAAAGCGGTAAAAAAGATAACAAAGTAATCAAAGGAAAAAAGTAATTGGATAAAAATAAGACCCAATACTCCTAAAAAGAAGACTGAAACATAAATTAAGTTTTTCCACCCATTTTGCCCATTAAGCCTAGCTGAAAAAACAAATCTTCTAAAAGACTTATAGTGCTTATATAAATCATGCTGTACCGCTATGAACACTGGTACTATTATCAGCAAAATTAACATCCCAAAACCTAGCCCAAAAACTAAAGTGATTACAGTTGGCTTTAAAAACTGCGCATCTGTTGATTGTTCGAATAATAAGGGTGCCAATCCGAAAACTGTTGTAAGTGTTGTTAAAAGTATTGGTCTTAACCTATCACATGTTGCTTTAATGATAGCTTCCGTATTGTCCGTTTTTTTCTTATAGTCATTAAAAGTAGAGATAAGTACAATTGAGTCATTTATAATAATTCCTGTCATCCCAATTAATCCGATTATACTGAACATAGATAAAGCTATACCATAAATATAATGACCCCATAGAGCCCCAATTAACCCAAAAGGGATTATAAGCATAATAACCATTGGCCTAGACCAGCTCGCAAACACCCATGCTAAAGTTAAATAAATGCCTAAAATGCATAAAAGAAAAGCGACAAGTGCATCGTCTAAAAACCTTCGTTCCTGTTCTGCTAAACCGGTTAAACTACTTATTACTCCGAACCCCTCTTCGATTGACGGCAAAATTTCGTTTTGTATTCTATCTTTTACTATTTCAGCTTGCTCTGCATCTTCCTCAGACAATTGTCCTGTGACTGTTATTATCTTTTGCCCATCTTCCCTAGTTACTGATGAAAACCCATACTGTGCCCTGATTTCTACGATATCAGATAAACTTCCATAATGACCTCTGTTGCTTCTCACCTTCGCATTTTGAATGAAATCACCATTTAAATTTTCTTCAGATAACTCTATTATTATTTTCCCAGTTTTATTCCCTTTCAAGAAGGTTAATGTCTCAATACCATTTAACCTATCTGATAACTGTCTACCAATACTATCAATTGTAAAGCCTAGTTTCTTCCCACGATTAGTTAAAGTAATGATATATTCGGTCTTGTCGTACCCTTGCGTATCTTCAAGCGCAGAGATTTCCTGATAAGAAGAAAGAGAAGCTTTTAATTGTTCTGCAGCTTCTTTTAAAGTTTTTGTGTCAGACGCCGCCAAGTTTATAGAAATGCCATCTCCACCAGGACCAGACCCCCATCTCCTAAAACTTATGGTTTCTAAAAAGGGGCTTTTATTTACTTCATCCTGAAGCGCTGCAAGATAGGTAAAAGACGAATAAGGCCTTAGATCAGCGTCAATCAACTCTACAGTGAAAGAACCAAGTAAGTCTTTATCTTTATTTTCAGCACCTGAAATACCACGACCTTCGTTTCCACCAATTTGGCTAATTTGAAAAGTAATAGGATTTTTGCCATTTTCCCTTTCAAACCCTTCAGCCACTTTTTTATTTGCTCTTTCTAATTCTCGTATCATAGCTAAAGTATCCTTACGCTCAGCGCCAGAAACCATTGCAATATTAGCCGTTAAACGCCCTATTTCTGGTGGATTCCAAAACCTCCATTTTACATCACCGGAGACTAACAAACTTATTGAACAAAAAAGAAGTGAAAGCATAAAGATTAAACTTAGGTATCTATACTGCAAATTAAGCTGTATAAAAACTTTAAAATATTTGTTTTTAAAAATTTCAAATTTTTCATTAAATTTTTGACTTGGAAAATTATACCACCTATTACGTTTGGCACTATTTTTTAAGCTGTGGTACATATGGTTTGGAAGGATGAGAAAGCACTCTAATAGGGATGCAACCAATACCAAGATAACTGTATATGGAATATCAGCAATCAATGATCCGAACCTGCCCCCTATAAGTACTAAGCCGCTGAAAGCCAAAACAGTGGTTATAGTGGCAGTAAAAACTGGAAGCCCCATAAATGTGGCCGCATTTTTTGCAGCGTTATATGGGTCTTCCTTTAGAGATGACGCACGATAATCTGCATGTTCGGCTACCACAATTGCATCATCTACCACAATCCCCAAACAAATAATTAGCGCAAAAAGCGATATCATATTAATAGAAATACCTATTAGGTACATTAAGCCAAAGGAAGCAAAAAGTGCAGCTGGAATTCCAATAGCTACCCACAAAGCTGTTTCCGCATTCAGAAACAAAAAAAGAAAAAATAAGACTAAGATTAATCCAACTACTCCATTAGAAATCAATATATTTAATCTATTCTTAATTGCCTCCGTGCGTGTCCCAGACAATTCAATAGTTAGTGTTTCAGGCATGTTCAACTGAAATTTTTTTATTAAAGTTTCCACTTTATCTTGTATTTTAATGGCGTCTCCATCAGACCCTCTGTCAACTCTTGTAATTATCGCAGGATTTTTTCCTTTGAAAAATTCCACCGTTGGAAATTCATCGATGCTGATCGTGCTAATATCCCCGAGTTTTATGCTTTCACCATTTAAAGAAGTTTTGGCAGTAATTTCAGCCAGGTCTATTTGTTGTGTTTTATCGGAACCAGCCTTCAATCTCGCTAACCCATCATTTGTTTCACCTGCTGGTATACTTGAAGCGCCGGAACTGACGGCACTTGATAATTCACGCAGAGTCAAGTTATTCTTAAGTAGGTTAATTTCTGGCACCACCACTCGTACAATTGGTTCCAATCCTCCCCGAGTAGAAGTTTTGGCAATTCCTTCACTATACAAAAGTTGTAAAAATTCGTCTGAATATTTTTCTAATTGTTCAATAGTAAAGGGACCGGAAAAAACAACGTTCGTTACGCGATCTCTCCATACTCGCCTCTTGACGTCAATATCGTCTAATTCATCAGGTAAGTTTTGGGCTTCTTCAATTGCAATCTTGACATCATCTAATGCCTTTTCCATATCCCAGTTTGAAACAAAATTAATAGTTATTCTGGAGACTCCCTCGTAGGAACGCGATACAATTCTCTCTATTCCTTCCAATTCCAACAAACTAGGCTCGAGATAGCCTACAACTCCATTATCTAGGTCTTCCGCACCTGCACCTGGCCAATATGCGCTAATATTAATTTGTTCAATAACTACGTCAGGAAAAAATTGAGACCTCAGCTTATTTATTGAAAAAAAGCCCAAAACCACAATTACAACTAAAACAAGATTAGCGATTGTGCTATGGGCAATAAAGTAACCAAAAAAAGATCCAAATAATGATGGGCCTTGGTCTCGTTCCATCTATTTTAACCTCCCATTCGTTTTCTTAGCCTATCTACAACTTTTTTAGGAACAAGTTCCTGACTAAGCTGTTTTACAAGCCTTTTTTTTACATCTTTTGGGATCCACTTGTTATTTTCAACAGCATTAATTAGCTTATCTCTTTCTTCGCCAGTCAATTTTATAGTTTCGTTTTCCGCAGGCTTTACCCCCTCAGCACCTTTAGAACTATCTATAACTTTTACCTTTACACCAGCATCTAATTGGGGAGACCATTTAGTTACAAACTTTCTATTAAATGGAACATTCTTTACCAGGATATGGTTTTCTTGAAATCTAATAACATCAATATTTATTTTTTCTAATCGAAAATCATCGTTGACCAGCAGTATAGTATTGTTTGACCCCAAAGACCCCAGTGGAAGCTTGGCTATGCCCTTTAGCTTCGGTTCAAATATCTTGACCTTTACAAAATCTCCTGGTTTCAAAGACAATCCATTCTGCGCAGAGATACTAGCGAATACCTGTCTTCCCGTATTACCCGTATTCGCCTGACCACCTACTCTTTCTATAATTCCAGAGTAGACATTCTTTTTTTCTAGTCCTCCTGAAGAATATTCAACCTTAAGTTTGATAAAATTCCCTTCCTTATCAGTTATCCTGGGATATTGAATGTCAGATAAAGGAAATACTACTTCTAAAGCTTTGGGATCGAGTATTTCACCTAGACGATCATTGGATGAAATAAGGCGACCTGTAACTGCATTTACTTGATCTAGCACTCCTGTAAATGGAGCAAAAAATTTCGTATCCGCCAGCTGCCTTTTTGCTAAATCGTGAGCAACCTTCTTTCGTTCTACAAGCACTTCAGCCTTAAAAATTTTATTCTTTGCTTGAACAAACGAATTCTTCTTCATGATAAGAGATTTCTCAGAATTTGTAAGAGCTAAAGATGACTGTTCAAATATAGTTTCTGATATAACTCCATTAGCTTTTAGTTTCTGTTGCCTTTCAAATGAAGCCAATCGAATAGTTTTTTCCTTTTCTGCTGCCTCGAGATCCAATTTCGCAAGCTCAAAAAGTGTTTTGGCATTTACTAGATCGCTTTCGGCATCTCGTAGATCAGCTTTAGCTATCGCGAGGCTATCTTTGTATTCTGTATCTTCAATAGAAAACAAGAAATCTCCCTCAACCACTGTTGACCCATCTCTAAAGACCTTGGCTACTGCAGATATTTTTCCAACAACTGGTGCTCTAATTTCCAAGGTACGCCAGCTTTTCACCTCTCCATAGCTGTTTATGATTGGAGTCTCTTCCGATCTCTTTATTTTATCAGTAAAAACTGTATATTCTCTCTCCCCGCCTTTCCTTTTGCTTGAATACCTACGATCTTTTTCAGAGGAAGCGGTGAAAGAGGTCACTGTGTACCCAAAGAATAGAAGTATTAAACCGAAAAGTATAAAAAATATTGATGTTCTTTTAAAAAACTTCATTTGCCCTAAAATTTTTACAAACTTGTAGCTTTGATATATTACTTTTAAAAAATTTACAAATTATCACTGTCTATAAGATTTATAAACACAGCTTTTTGAGTTAGAACTTCCACTTAACTTTCATCCATAGTGTCCTTTACCAACCGCGGCATTATCTCTACAAAGTTACAAGGTAAATGTCTATAATCAAACTGTGGTCTTAGCAAACTCTCCCATGCATCTTTGCAAGCTGAAGGAGATCCTGGTAAAGCAAATAAATAGGTTCCATTCCTTACTCCTGCACATGCTCGACTTTGCAGTGCTGATGTACCTATTTTTTCCATTGAAATTGATGCGAACATTGATGGAAACGCTGTTATCTCCTTTTCATACACTTGAGAGTGGGCTTCTACGGACACGTCTCTTTTGGTAAGACCGGTCCCACCAGTGCTTATTATTACATCAATATTGGAGCTCATACTCCATGCCTCTAAAACATTTTTTATTTCAACTAACTCATCTTTAACAATACGCTTATGAATTACATTATGACCGGCATCTTCTACAGCATTGGATAAAAAATTGCCAGATTTGTCCGTTGTCTTTGTTCTTGTATCTGAAACGGTGAGAATTGCTATATTTATAGATTTAAATTCTCGAGACATATTATAAGAAGAGTTCATTCTTTAAAGTCCTTCTTTTTTGTTTCCATTCTTCCCAAACAGTTTTTTTTACTTCCGGAACACTCATCATATACTCGAGCTCGGGAATAGAAAAACACTGATTTTCTTTCATAGCTTCATCCTCATTTGCTCCCAGACTCGGTGATATAAGAGAGATTGCTTTGTCACCAATTAAGATAGTCAGGGAAGGTTTTATTATATGCTTTAACCTCTGCAAGAACATTAAATGAAAAGATTGAAGATTTGTGAACTCCATCGCCTTGTTTAAGGGAATTGGTAATATAGGAACAAAAATATTTTGCACTTCTCTTTCCTTCTCACCCGATAAAATACTGAATATTATATTATTGATTAAATTCCTCTTTTTGCCATCAAGGAAAAAATACTGAGCAAAATCGCTTCTATTAGGGGGTTCATGAATAATCAAGATATTTAGCTTATTTATCTGTTTTAGTTTATTATATCCCCAGAATTTCTTGATATTGAAGTTATCTATCAAAGAATCTCGCCAATAGGCCTCCAAAGAGCCAACACTCTCAATTGCATTAATATCTTTTTCGTAAACTTCATTTAAAAACCTTTCTCTGTCTGGATCCCCATTTTCTTCACTTTTTTTTAATAAGGGACCATCTTGATAAGCCGAATCGTTAATTTTCTTCTCTAGTTGCACATTGAAATAATTTTGTGGCTTACGGGTTGCAACATCCTCAACACCCATTGAGTATAACCATAAAAGTTGTTCAAAATCACTTCTCATTTAGCTTTGCAATTTTATCATTGTTTTAGAAATTTTATCTGGTACTTAAATCTTTATCTAATCATTTTATTATTAGGTGGAAAGATTTTTGCAGACAAAACATTTAATTCAAATAGATGATCTGAGCAGAAGTGACATAGAAGAGATCTTTGCTCTTGCTGAATATTACCTTCAGAAAAATAAGAATAAAGTTGAGCAAAAACATCATCTACAATCTTTTACTCAAATTAATGTTTTTTTTGAAAACTCAACTAGGACGCTAGCGAGCTTTGAATTAGCTGGAAAAAAATTGGGTGGAATAGTTCAAGATATAAGGATTGCAACTAGTTCTACACAAAAGGGAGAGACACTCATCGATACCGCTTTAACTTTGAATGCAATGAGACCCGATTTGCTCATTGTAAGACATTCTTCTTCAGGTGCTGTGAATCTCTTGTCAGAAAAAGTTAATTGCTCGGTACTTAATGCTGGAGATGGCAGTCACGAACACCCAACACAGGCACTGCTAGATTTTTTGACTATAAAGCACAGAAAGAAAAAAAAAGAAGGCTTAATAATTGCTATTTGCGGAGATATAAGCCATAGCCGTGTAGCTCGATCAAATATAGCCCTATTATGTAAATTTAATAACCAAGTGCGACTCATCGGTCCTAGCAACCTGTTACCAAACTCATTTAAGGATATGGGTCTAGAAATATATAATCGCATGGAAGATGGTGTTAGGAATGCTGACGTAATAATGATGCTTAGACTGCAAAAAGAACGAATGAAGGGTGGTTTTATTCCTTCAAGGCGCGAGTATTTCAATCGCTTCGGTCTCGATAATCAGAAACTTTTGCTAGCAAAAAGTGATGCAATAGTTATGCATCCTGGTCCTATGAACAGAGGTGTTGAAATTGATGGAAATATTGCTGACGATCTAAATAGAAGCGTTATCCAAGAACAGGTAGAAATTGGTGTTGCCTTGAGAATGGCCGTTCTTCACCTACTAGTGGATAGGAAAAATTAATATGGAAAAGCAAATTACATTTATAAATGCAAGGTTAATTGATCCTAAAGTAGAAATAGAAACAGCAGGGACTTTAACAATAAATGGTCGTTTAATAGAAAAGAAAAATGATGGCATTAAAGGTAAGGTAATTGATTGTAAGGGAATGTGTTTAGCTCCTGGTATCGTAGATATTGGGGTTAAGGTATGCGAGCCTGGAGAGAAACATAAGGAAAGCTTCAGATCTGCTAGCAGTGCTGCTGCCGCTGGAGGTGTTACTAGTTTAGTAACCCGTCCAGATACAAAGCCTTCAATAGATAATCCAGAACTACTAGAATTTTTTAAAAATAGAGGTAAAGAAGCTAGTAAGGTTAGAATATTTCCTACAGCATCTTTAACAAAAAGAAATAATGGGAAAAAGATGACAGAAATTGGCTTCCTTCATGATGGCGGCGCTGTTGCATTTACTGATGGCTTTAACTCGATCCCCAATACAAAAATTTTTCATCAAATTTTGAAATATGCCTCTGATTTTAACACCCTCATCATAGGACATCCTCAAGACTATTTTTTAACAAAAAATACCTCAGCTACGAACGGAGTTTTTGCATCAATTAAAGGACTTTCATCCAGCCCTGATTTTTCAGAAAAGATTGGAATAGAACGCGATACAGCGCTGATCAGTAATTTAAACATCCGTTATCATGCAGACCAAGTTACAACAAAAATCGGCTTAGATGCGCTAAGAGATATAAAAGCGACCGACAATCGTATAACGGCTGGAACTTCTATTCACCATCTTTTATTCAATGAACTTGATATAGGAAACTATAGAACGTTTTTTAAATTAAAACCACCGTTGAGAAGTAACGCTGACAGAGAGGCTTTGACGGAAGCAATACGAGAAGGACTGATTGACAATATTTGCTCCATGCATACACCTCAGGATGAGGAAAGCAAAAGGCTCCCTTTTGAAGAGGCCGCGCCGGGTGCCGTAGGTCTTGAAACAATATTACCTGCATCTCTTTCGTTATATCACAATAAGATATTAAGTCTTAATCAGCTTTTTCGATTATTAGCTTTAAACCCAGCAAATATTATTAAGAAGAGTTTGGGATGTCTAGACGAAGGTCAGCCAGCAGACATTATCATTTTTGACCCAGATAAACCTGTGAAAATTGATCGATTCCAGTTTCGGTCAAAATCGCAAAATACTCCTTTTGATGGCTTTAATTTACAAGGTGAAAACTTGTTAACAATGGTTGAGGGCGAAATTATTTTTAAAAAAAAATCGTTTGAAGTATGATGTTGTGATGTCGGCTTTTGTCATTATTTTTGTAACTTATCTTGTAGGATCAATACCATTTGGTTTGGTTGGAAAGTTTTTTTTTAAAATTCAAGATCCCCGAACATTTGGTTCAAAAAATATCGGAGCTACTAACATTCTCCGGAGTGGAAACAAAAAAGCAGCAGCTTTTACGCTTTTCTTTGATATGTTTAAAGGGTTCTTTGGGGTCTTAATTGCATCATACATCGAAACAGATCTAATTTACCTAGCTATACTGGCAGTAGTTTTTGGACATATTTTTCCTATTTATTTACTATTTAAAGGTGGGAAAGGGGTAGCAACCTTTTTGGGAGCACTATTATCTTACAGCTTTGTCGTTGGTGGCTTGACTTTATTGACATGGATAACGGTATTTTATTTAACAAGAAAGTCTTCAGTTGCAGGAATAAGCGCTATAGTTTTATCGAACCTTTTTCTATTATTATTTTATGATAATTTACCTGTAAACTTATCAGCACTTGTTTTAACTACATTTATTTTGTTCAAACACTCAGAAAATATTAAGCGTCTTTTA
The DNA here is from genome assembly GCA_902596985.1 of uncultured Alphaproteobacteria bacterium. Lineage (GTDB taxonomy): Bacteria > Pseudomonadota > Alphaproteobacteria > Rhodobacterales > Rhodobacteraceae > CACIJG01. Next base: position 22,085 of record CACJWR010000004.1, on the reverse strand, counting down.
AAGAAAGAAGAACTTAGTTTCGAAGGCCGTGATAAAAATTAAAATCATCATAAAAAGTAGAAAAATTGTTATTCCATTTGCTGTCAAATTTATTCACTAATTGACTTGAAAGAGATTGTTTTTTTGACACTCGTTCTAATAATGGCATTAGAAATAAAGTTTCATCTTTAATATCGTAAGCTGAGCCTCGATTTTGTAATCCACTTTTTGCTATGTTAAGAACTTCTTTACCAAATTCCCATAAAGTCTTATCGTTAATTTTCGCGTTCATACCATGTTTACAAACATCAATGCTTAACTCATTGACTGCCTGCCAATCAAGAGCTTTAACTAAATTAAAAACATTATCCAGTGAGTCGCTATCATATAGAAGCCCGACCCACATGGCGGCTAATGCTGTTACATTTTGGCTCGGCCCTCCATCCGCACCTCTCATTTCAATGAAATTTTTTAAACGAACGTCTGTGAAAATTGTCGTTAGATGATCAATCCAATCAGAATAGGTAGCTCTGTGATTTGGTAAGGATTTCAACTGACCTTGCATAAACATTCGAAAAGACTCCCCAGACAGATTCACATAATCTCCCTCTCTCTTTATGAAATACATGGGTACGTCCAACGCATATTCAATCCAACTATCAAAACTCAGGTCATCATCAAAAATAAATTTTGGAATGCCTGTTCTATCACTATCTGTATTCTTCCATATCTGTGCTCTCCAGCTCTGATAACCAGTATTTTTACCTTCAAACATGGAGGAAGACGCAAATAAAGCGGTTGCAAGGGGTTGTATGCATGCAGCGACTCTAAGCTTTTTTGCCATATCCGCTTCCGAAGAGTAATCAAGATTTACTTGTATGGTACAAGTTCTCAACATCATATCTAAACCTTGAGTTCCAACTGTTTTCATGTAAGGCATCATTATTTTTTTGTATCTATTTTTTGGCATTATGGGCATGTCATCCCTCTCCCAATTGGGTGCAGCACCAATTGAAAACAAGCCCAAGCCTAATTCTTCACAGACAACTTTCATATTTTGCATGAAAGATTTCATTTCCTGGTCAACTTCATGAATACTTTTTTTTATAGCACCTGATAGCTCAAACTGTCCCCCTGGCTCCAAACTTATATTTGCTTTGTCCTTCTCAAGACCAACAATTTTTGATTTCTCAAATAATGGTACCCAACCGAATTTTTTGATCAACACATCAAAAACTTTTGAAATAGACTTAGGCCCCTCATATCCAACAGGTGTCTTTAAATCTGCGTCAAAAATAAAGTTTTCATACTCCGATCCTATCCCCCATTCCGAATAAGGTTTACACCCTTGTTCAAAATAAAGTCTTAATTGATCTCGGTTCAAAAAGTCTGTGCGTTCTTCAGTTTTCATTATTTTGATGATCCACTTTTTTGAGCCAATCTCCTGCCATACCATGCCACATTGTTAAGGCTGAAACTGCTGCCGTTTCTGCTCTTAGTATTCTATTACCTAAAGATACTGGAAGTATATTTTTTTTTGTTCTTAATAACTTTCTTTCACTATGACTAAATCCTCCCTCAGGCCCTACTAATACAGCAACTTTTTGTGGCCTTTCCAACAATAAACACTCATTGATACTTTTACTTTCCAATGTTTCATCACAAAATATTAAAATTCTGTCTTCGGGCTGTTGTTCAATAACTTTAGATAAAGAACTTATAGGTGATATTTCTGGGATGAAAGTTCCTCCACACTGTTCTACAGCTTCAATAATATTTTTTCTACAACGATTAAGTGAGATCGTTTTAGTTTGTGTCTTATCACTTAAAGTCGGTAAAAATTTTCTTACACCGAGCTCAGTGCTTTTTTCCAACAAAAAGTCTGTTCTTGACTTTTTTAGTGGACAAAATATCAACCAAACATCTCCAGGTATACATCTACGTTTAGTTTTTTCCAAGATTTCAAGATCAATAAAACGTTTGTGAATATTAATGATCTCTGCTACGTATTCACCGGTATAATTGTCAAAAACAAGAATTTTTTCACCAATCTTACAACGCATTACGTTTTTTAAGTAATGAGATTGCTCTGTCTCTAGATTAATCCTTTCACCAACCTTTAAAGTGACTTCACAGAATAGCCTTATACTAATATTCTTGTTCATGAAGTTTAATTAACATGAATGACCATAAATGCATAAATTTTTTAATGACAAGTTGATAGATGCACAATCGAACAATTGGGTAGATTTATATGTCCCTAAAGGTATTCGTCCATTTTTTAAGTTAAGTCGGTTGGATAGGCCAATAGGATCTTGGTTGCTAATAATTCCTTGCTGGTGGGGTGTCTTTTTATCCACTAATGTCGACCCAAATCTATTAAATGGCAACTCTTTATATATATTGGTCGCTTGTTATATTGGTGGTCTTCTAATGCGTGGTGCAGGATGCACCTGGAACGATATAACAGATGCAAAGCTTGATGCAAAAGTATTACGGACAAGAAACAGACCCATTCCCGCTGGGAACGTTTCAAAGTCTCAGGCATTTTTATGGCTGATACTGCAATGTTCTTTAGCATTTGGGATATTGGTAACTTTTAATCGTTTAGCAATAATTTTAGGATTTCTATCTCTTATCACCATTGTTATTTATCCTTTCGCAAAAAGATTTACATACTGGCCGCAATTTTTCTTAGGCCTTTCTTTTAACTGGGGTATATTGCTGGCTTACGCTGCTAATAGTGGTACGTTAGATTACTTCTGTGTTGGCTTGTATATCTCTGCAATAGCATGGACTATATTTTATGACACAATTTACTCATTTCAGGATCTAGATGATGATAAAGAAGTAGGCATAAGATCTACTGGTATCTTATTTGAAGCAAATCCCAAGCAATACCTAACAATTTTCATTGTTTTTATACTTTTGACGGTCGGACCTATCTTTTATTTTTTATCGAATGGTGATCCAATTCAGATTTTTATTCTTGCGTCTGGTATTTTTTTCTTCTCTCTCCATTTAACGTTTCAACTATTAAAATTGGACATAAGAAACCGTGAAGGTTGTCTTGAAACTTTCAAGTCAAATAGAACAGCTGGACTTATACTTACAGTCTTTATGATCTTAGCAACTTTAACTAAGTTTTTTTAGCTAATCAAAAATCTAAGAGTTCTCGACCCATTTTTGAGTTTTGTCTGCTACTTCTTTTTTCCAAAATGGTACATTGCTTTTAAGATACTCCATTATAAACGCAGAGGCTTCATATGCATTCTTTCGATGCTTGGAGGATGTAATAACGAGGACAATGTTATCGTTAATCTTCAATCTTCCAAATCGATGTTTTACTAGAATGAATTCTAAATCCCATTTATTTGCAGCATCATCACAAATTTCTTTTATTTGACTTTTCGCAAGATCCTCAAAGGATTCTATCTCTAGATATCTTAAATTATCGTCGTCAAGGTCTCTAACCTTCCCAACGAAGATCACAACAGCTCCTGCTTTTTCAGTCTTTAACTTTAGAGTTTCCAATTCGGAATTTAGATCAAAATCACTTTTTTGAACTGCTACGATTATCTTATTAAGCATATATTATCCCCCGGTCATAGGAGGGAAAAAAGCAATCTCTGTGGCACCTTCGATTGATGTTTTAACGTCTGTAACTATATTCTGGTCTACAGCTGAGTAAATAGCAAAATCTCTTCCTTTCAAAACTGAGTATTGCTCACCCATTGCCTGTAGCTCTTCTATTAAATCTTGAATATTCGTTGATTTTATTTCAACTAGCTCTGACGTCTTACCAATTGTCTCCCTAATTCTTGAAAAATATTTTAGCTTAACCTTACCCATTGTTTGCAGTGTCAAAAGCTTTAAAAATGTACTGCATACCAGTATACCATGTTAAAAGACATGTAACCAAGCAAAATAAGTCTATCGACCAACTGATTACGGTGCTTTGGAAAAGATATATGTAATCAAAAAATAAGAAGATTAGTAGTACGGTCTGAAAAAACGTTTTCCATCTAGCAAGTTGCGTAACGCTCAGATCTGCTTTCTTCGCGCTTACAAATTCACGCAATCCCGATATCATTATCTCCCTAGTAATTAATAGTATAAGCATTAGCGACATAAACAATTTTTCTGGATTGTCTAAGTTAATGCCAAGGAAGAAAGCGAAAAGCAAAATAACCATGATCTTATCAGCTATTGGGTCAAAGACTTTTCCAATATTACTCTCTGTATTAAACTTTCTAGCCAAATAGCCATCAAAAAAATCGGTTAGAATAATAAAGAAAAAGATTATTAAACCAAAATACTTACCAGAAAAGGATTGGTCTATAATTAAGTATAATATTAATATAGGGGCAGCAAGAAGCCTCAGAAAAGTGAGAAAATTTGGTATATAGCTATACATAACCACCCGTAGTATCATGAATTAAAGTGATTGAAAATAATTTCTGCTGAATTTTTCGATATTCCTTTTACACCCAAAAGATCCTTTAAACTTGCCTTCCCAACCTCCTTTGCTGACCCAAAATGCTGCAATAATTCCTTTTTCTTCTTGGGTCCTACCCCATAAACTTCATCAAGTTCACTTTTGTTCATACCAGAAGATCTTTTCTGCCTATGAGCGCCAATAGCAAAACGGTGTACTTCATCACGAATTCTTTGAAAAAAGAAAAGGACACTACTACTTGTAGGAAAACTAAAAATTCTATCTCTAAAGTAGAAGTCTTCTCTTCCTTCATTCCTTTTCTCTCCTTTAGCAATAGCTAATATCGGAATTTCTAGTTTGTATTTCTTGAGAACAGCAGAGGCAACATTCATTTGATTACGGCCACCATCAATAACGATTAGATCGGGGAGGTTTTTCTTAAAATCTTCTAAATTTTCGCTCTTTAACTTTCCAAATCTTCGCTCAAAGACATAACCCATAATTGCCAAATCATCTTTGGGATTTATAGAACTATCCTTAATATTATATTTTCTATAATCTGACTTAGAGTAGCCCTCCAAATTTATAGCCACAAGACAACCTATAGGGAAACTCCCTTGTATGTGGGAGTTATCGTAGACCTCAATTTTTTTTATTTTCTCTTCTAATTTTAGCCAAGTTTCAACTTCTTCAAAAAGCGATTTCTGAGAAGCCTTCATAGCTATCTTTCGTTCTAATGCTTCTTTAGCATTTTTTTCAGCAGTTTTTATGAGATCTTTTGCTCTTCCTCTAGCGGGCGATCTAATTACAACTTTTTGTTTCCTTCTTTCAGCGAGAAACCTTACTAATACATCGTTATTTCGCAAAGAGTAAGATATGAGTATTTCTCTCGCAGGAATTTTTGTGGAATAAAACTGGGCGATGAAATTTTCTAAAATTTCTATATCGTCTGCTCCGCCCCCAGTCTTAGGAAAAAAAGCGTGATTTCCTCTATTCTCATATGATCGGATAAAGAATACCTGAATACAGACTTCATTCCCCAATTTAAAGAGACCTATAATATCAGCATCCTTAACATTCAAATTATTGATATTTTGACTCGATTGAATTTTTGCTATTAATTCAATCCGATCTCGGTAGAAAGCCGCTCTTTCAAAATCCAAGTTTTTGCTCGCCTGTAGCATATTTCTTTGTAAGTTATCTTTGATTTCAGTATGTTTACCTAATAGAAAATTTTCTGCTTCATCTACTGTTTTTGAATATTCTTCCTCAGAAATTTTTCCAACACAAGGAGCCGAGCATTTATTTATATAATGCAAAAGGCATGCTCGACTTCGTCCATAAAAATTACTATCTCGGCAATTTCTTAATTGAAAAATCTTCTGAATATAATTAATAGCATTATTAACTGCAGTGGCAGAGGCATAAGGACCAAAATATTTTACGCCATCCACCTTTTTCCCGCGGTATTTCGTTACTTGAGGAAACTGTTTGTTTTTCGTAATTGCAATCTGTGGAAAACTCTTATCATCCTTTAAAAGCACGTTATATCTGGGACTATACTTCTTTATCAGATTCTGTTCTAACAGTAGGGCCTCTAGCTCAGTTTCTGTTATAAAAAAATTCATATCTCTGGTTGCAGAAATCATTCTGCCTATTCTAAGCGAGTGTCCTGTCACTCTCGAATAGCTTGAGACTCTATTCTTTAGATTTTTTGCTTTTCCTACGTACAAAACGCTACCAGTGTCATCGAGCATTCGATATACACCTGGTTTATTCGGCAATGTTTTAACTATAGAGGAAACTACCTTTTCTCCCTGGGAGAATTTGTTCGGGTCACTTTGTGTCATTTGCAAAAATTACCTAATTTATTGATCGATTTCCTCAGTTTTTTTTATTTGCTGTAAATTCTGTCCACCATCAACACATATCAATTGCCCACTGACACTTGGAGTATCAACAAAGTATTTAATCGTTTTACATATTTCAGACGCACTAGAACCTCTTTGTAGCGGGGTAGAAAGCCTTTGTTTTTTATAATTCGAAACACTTTGAAACTCTGCTTTCAAAGTTGGACCTGGCCCTATAGCGTTCACCCTTATTTTTGGGGCCAGCGCCTTAGCTGAAATTCGTGTTAATGTCCACAAAGCGGATTTGGCTAGTGTATAGGTAGTAAAATCGGTTGTCAGATTCTGAACTCTTTGATCAATTATATTTATGATACACGACCTACTTTCCAACTCACCATTTTCTAGCTTATCAGGCTCCGGTGCTTGCTCAGCAAATTTTTGTGTTAAAAAAAATGGTACCTGCAGATTTGACTTTTGATGACGATTCCAACTTTCTAAAGTTGCAGTTTTTATATTGTCATATTCGAAGATCGATGCATTATTTATAAGTAAATTCACAGGTCTTTTTATCAGCTTTTTACACCTGGCAAATAACGAAAGTGTTTCGTTGTCATTTAATAGGTCAGCCTGGAGAAGGGAAATATCGACACCGAATTCTAGTAATTCCTCTCTGAGGCTTAGCGCATTATTCTCTGAGCTGTTGTAATGTATGATAACATTATAGCCAGCTCTTGCCAGCTCCTTTGAGATAGAACGACCTAGTCGTTTGGCGCCCCCTGTGATTAGTGCTGTTTTTTCTTCTTTCAATTAGCTTTCCATTGACAGCTTATAGCCCAAATTTCGAGAAATAGTACTTTTCAACTATCTTCGAGTTAATATCATTTATCAATGAACTACTGAAGCGAGACAAAAATGATTTCTTTTTATTTATATATTTAAGTTTAATACCTGTTCCGAACTTTACCTCCAAAATATCTTCCATCATTCCTATGCCATCGATGAGACCAAGATCTTTTGCTCTTGGTGCATCCCATACTTCGCCGTTAAATATTTTTTTTCCTTTTATCTTTTCACCTCTGCGCTCGCTCACAAAAGATTTAAAGTTTTCAAAAATGGCTTTTTGGATCGATTTTAGCCGTTTTACGTCACTAGCTTTTTCTGGCTGGAAAGGATCCAGCATACTCTTTTCTTCTCCAGCCGTGTATACTCTTCTCTCTATACCATATCTGGATATTAGCTCTGAAAAACCAAAACTTGCAGAGATTACACCTATCGAACCAATAATCGAATTTATATCCGAGTAAATTTCTTCGCCAGCACAAGCTAACCAATAGCCTCCAGATGCTGCAACATCTTCACAGAAGCATAAAACGGGTATTTTTTTTTCTTTCGATAATTTTAAAATTCTCGATGCTATGAGAGATGATTGTGTAGGGGAACCTCCAGGAGAATTTATTTTTATTGCAATCGCTTTGGCTTTTTCGAACTCAAAGGCCTTTTCTAATAATTTTTGAGTATTGGAATCGTCCAGACCCCCTGACCCAAATCTACTCACCGCACCTATGACCCCATCTAGCCGTATAACTACAACCAATGGTTTTCTTCGAAAAAATTTTCTTATATTGCTAATCATACCCATCGATTACCCCATCAAGAAATTAATTGTTAACAATTTACAAATAATTGTTTATGCACTAATAGTCAAAGCTTATAGGCGATTTCTTAAATCCTAAAAATGCTAATACGCAAATAATCTTGTGAAGGAACTCAAAATTGAAATTTGTAAACTTAGGAAGTACAGAACTAAAAGTAACAGACTTTTGCTTAGGAACGATGACTTGGGGCGAACAAACTGATGAAGTTGATGCCCATAAACAACTAGAAATGAGTTTAGATGCGGGGATCAACTTCATAGATACTGCCGAAATGTATCCTGTATGTCCTTTGAGAGCAGAAACCACGGGTGATACTGAAAGAATCCTGGGCAACTGGCTTGGTAAAAATTTGCAAAAAAGAAAAGAATTAGTAATTGCTACAAAAATCAGTGGTAAAGGCTATAAGAACGTTAGAAATGGTAAAGGAATTTTTCCAAAAGAAATCCGGTTAGCGATAGAAGGTAGTCTAAAAAATTTACAAACAGACTATATTGACCTTTATCAATTACATTGGCCAAACAGAGGCAGTTATCATTTTAGACAGTATTGGAACTACGATCCTACAAGCCAGGAAAGTAGTGTAGAGCGAGAAAATATTGAGCTAGTGGTTAAGGAATTATATGATCTCAAAAAAGAGGGAAAAATTAGATATATTGGATTATCTAATGAGACAGCCTGGGGAACGGTGCAGTTTTCCAACGAAGCGAAAAAATATAAGGACTTTTCAATTGCATCAATACAGAATGAATATAGCTTACTTTGTCGAATATTTGATACGGACTTGGCTGAAACATGCTTTCACGAAAATGTTAAGTTGCTAGCCTATTCGCCGTTGGTTGGCGGAATGATCACAGGAAAGTATCTCAATAGTCAAGTGCCCGAAAACTCAAGGCTTTCTAGGGTCCCTGATATGTTTGGAAGGGTCACGCCAAATTCCACCAGAGCAATAGAAGAATATATCGAATTATCTAAGAGTTTTGAATTAGATCCTGTTCACTTAGCTCTAAGCTTCTGTAGATCGAGACCATTTATGGGATCTGTAATATTTGGTGCATCAAACGTAGATCAACTAAAGTTGATTTTAAAGGGTAAAGACATATACCTCAAAGACGAAATGTTAGTAGAAGTTAACAAGCTTTATAAAAAAATTCCAATGCCTATGTAAGTTATGAAAAGTCAAATTTCAATTGAGAATGTCTCAAAAGTATTTGGAAGGCATAAAGCTTTAAATAATGTTTCCCTTGAAATCAAAAAAGGTGAAATCTTCGCTTTATTAGGGCCAAACGGTGCTGGAAAGACGACATTGATATCAGCTATATGTGGATTATGTAGGCAATCAAGTGGGACTATCAAAGTTAATGATTTCGATACTTTATCTCAATACAAAGAAACCAGAAATCAAATTGGGTTAGTTCCTCAAGAGTTGCCTTTGGATGGGTTTGAAAGTGTGTATAACTCATGTCAATTTTCGAGAGGGCTCTTTGGATTAAAAGACAGCAGAGATCATATTGAAAAAATTTTAAAAACCTTGTCACTCTTTGACAAAAGAGATGAACAGATTTTTGGTCTGTCGGGAGGAATGAAAAGACGTCTCCTTATAGCTAAAGCTTTGGCACATGAACCCAAAATCCTATTTCTGGATGAACCCACCGCAGGTGTTGATGTATCATTAAGAAGAGACATCTGGAAGCTCATAGAAGATCAAAAAAAAATGGGCGTTACTATCATTCTTACAACACATTATATCGAGGAAGCAGAACAGTTGGCCGACAGAGTTGGAATAATTAATTCAGGCGAGATTATTCTCGTTAAAGAAAAAACTACTCTTATGAGTGAATTTAGTAAAAAAACAACTTTTATAAGATTGAGTAAAAAGCTTAAAGACCTTTCTTTTATGAAAAAAAACAAAAAGATTTCACTTACAGAGAATGGTATGACGCTTAAGCTCGTTGGTATCAACAATACGTCTAATGAATTACAATCTATTGTGAATTTGCTTTCGCAGAATGGTATCTTTTTTACTGAAATCAACACAGTGGACAATTCATTAGAGGATATATTTTTGGATTTGGTTGAAACGCAATGAACATTCAAGCTGCAATAACAATTTACAAATTTGAGATGGCTCGCTTTAGGCGGACTATCTTTCAGAGCTTAGTAGCTCCGATAATCACGACTTCCCTCTATTTTGTTGTCTTTGGTGCAGCTATCGGGTCAAAGATTGAATCGATTAATGGCGTCTCATATGGCTCATTCATAGTACCAGGATTAATAATGCTTTATCTGATGACTGAAAGTATCAACAACGCCGCCTTCGGAATTTATTTTCCAAAATTTGTTGGTTCAATTTTCGAAGTCCTATCAGCACCTGTTTCTTCTTTGGAAGCCACTGTTGGTTATGTAGGTGCCGCGGCTTCAAAATCGACGATAATTGGCTTGATGATCTTTCTTACATCTAATCTATTTGTTACCCATGATATAAAATATCCTTTAGTGATGGCTGTTTTTATAATTTTGACAGCAATCACCTTTTCTCTTTTCGGATTCATAATTGGTATCTGGGCACAAAACTGGGAAAAGTTGAGTATTATTCCCACTCTACTTGTAACCCCACTAGTATTTCTTGGAGGAAGCTTTTACTCAATTGATATGTTGCCTGAGTTTTGGCAAAAGGTATCACTACTTAACCCTGTTTTTTATCTTATAAGCGGTTTTAGATGGAGTTTCTTTGGTACATCTGAAATACCAATAGCACTTTCTATAGTAGCTATATTGTCATTTATGGCGATCTGTTTATTGATTATTGCCATAATTTTCAAAACTGGCTACAGGCTGCGGACCTAATCAGAAAAAGGCTTGAATACCTGTTTGAGCTCTACCCAAAATAAGTGCATGTATATCGTGTGTACCCTCGTAGGTGTTAACCGTCTCTAAATTTTGGGCGTGACGCATTACACCGTACTCAGAGGAAATACCGTTCCCTCCATGCATATCTCTTGCTTTACGAGCGATGTCCAGTGCTTTACCACAATTGTTTCTTTTCATCAGGCTTATTGCTTCTGGTGCACCGCGATCCTCATCTATCAGTCTACCTAGCCTGAGTGCTCCTTGGAGACCTAACGTAATCTCGGTTTGCATATCGGCCAATTTTTTCTGAAATAATTGGGTCCCGGCCAAGGGCTTATTAAATTGCTTTCTCGACAGACCATAATCTCTAGCTGCATGCCAGCAAAATTCAGCAGCGCCCATCGCTCCCCAGGCTATGCCATATCTCGCCATGTTTAAGCAACTGAAAGGTCCTTTCAAACCTTCAACATCCTCTAAAATATTTTCTTCAGGAACAAAGACATTATTAAAGCTTATTTCACCAGTAACAGAAGCCCGCAAGCTCAATTTTCCAAGTATTTTCTTCGTTTCTAGTCCATCGAAATTCTTTTCTAATATGAAGCCTTTTATTTTATTTTCATGAAATTCTGACTTTGCCCAAATAACGAAAACATCTGCTATAGGAGCATTCGAAATCCACATTTTTGAACCATTCAGCTCAAATCCACCGGCCACTTTTTTTGCTTTTGTTGTCATTGAAGCTGGGTCAGAACCAGAGTTTGCTTCTGTTAGCCCAAAGCAGCCAATACTTTCACCAGATGCCAATTTTGGTAAGTATTTTTCTTTTTGTGATTGGGATCCAAATTTAGATATTGGATACATTACAAGAGATGATTGAACTGACATCATAGACCTGTAGCCTGAGTCCACTTTCTCTATTTCTCTTGTTATTAATCCATATGAAACATAATTAGCTCCTAACCCCCCATATTCCTCCGGTATTGTACACCCTAGCAATCCGGTTTCGCCCATGAGTTTGAAAATACCCTCGTCTATAATTTCTTCGTTATAAGCCTTTTCGACTCGCACGCTTAGCTCCTTATTAGCAAAAGAAGCAGCTGTTTCGCTAATCATTCTTTCCTCTTCTGAAAGTTGATCCGTTATCAGAAATGGGTCGGCCCAGTTAAAAAAAGCGTCCCTGACTTTTTTTTCTTTTACTTCGATAGTGTCTTTCATAGAGATTCCCTTTTGACTTTTTAGGATTTTGATACTTTAATTATAGTATTGTGTTTGAAAAAATACAGTGTTTTGGGGGAAGTTTTTCATTGCCACCATTTTTAACGTTAAAAAATAGGATTTAGACAAATGGCCAATAATATTATTAAGAATTCATTAGAAAACCATTGGATGCCGTTTACCGATAACAGAGGCTTTAAGATAGACCCAAGACTTATTACAGAAGCCTCAGGTGTATATATGACTAGCCATAAGAATACAAAAATCATTGATGGGTCTTCTGGCTTATTTTGTTCTCCTGCTGGACACTGTCACCCAAAAATTATTGAAGCAGTTCACAATCAGCTGAAGAAGAACACCTACACATCTCCTTTTGGTATGGGCCATCCAGCCAGTTTCGAATTAGCAGATAAAGTCTCGGAACTTACTCCAGAAGAAATGAACCATGTATTTTTTGTAAATTCAGGCTCCGAAGCTATAGATACAGCATTAAAAATAATAATGTCCTATAATTCTGCTACCGGCCAAAATAGGCATCGTTTTGTAAGTAGAGAAAGAGCTTATCATGGGGTCAATATTGGCGGAGTATCTTTATCTGGAATGGTTAATAATCGAAGAACCTTTCCCGTAGTTATGCCGAACGTTGTGTTAATGCGACATACATGGACCGGAGAAGAGCTTAAAGTTAAAGGGCAACCTAAAAATGGTGTTGAACTAGCTAATGACCTAGAAAGGTTTGCACAAGCTTATGGGGGCAACACCATCGCCGCTTGTTTTGTTGAGCCAGTTGCAGGGTCGACAGGAACCTTAGTACCTCCCGAAGGCTACCTTGAAAGACTAAGAGAAATATGTGACGAACATGGAATTTTACTTGTTTTTGACGAAGTAATAACTGGTTTTGGTCGAATGGGAACTCCTTTTGCTTCACAAAAATTTGATGTAACGCCAGATATTATGACAATGGCAAAGGCAATTACAAATGGTTCGATGCCAATGGGGGCAGTATGTGTCAAAGACCATATTTATGAAACTGTTACAGATAACTCTAACCCAGATACTATTGAGTTTTTTCACGGATATACTTATTCAGGTCACCCAGGTTCATGTGCAGCGGGTTTGGCATCACTGGAAATATATGAAGAAGAAGATTTATTTAACAGAGCTAATGAAATGTCTGGTTATTTTCTTGATGCTCTTTTTTCACTCTGCGATCATCCACTAGTAAAAGATGTGAGAGGAATTGGGATGATGGGTGGAGTAGAGCTTCATGCCGACGGGAATCCAGGAAAAAGAGGAACAAAATTCCAAAAAGAGTTGTTCTGGGAGGGTCTACACGTCAAATTTACTGGTGACTCAGGAATTGTAGCTCCAATGTTCATTTCTGAACATAAACATATTGATGAGATCATTGAAAAGTTTAGGAGTACCCTAAACAAACACGGGAATTAATCGAACGAAGATTTGATAATGAATTCCATTAATTTGGAGAATACATACACATCTCTGCCTCAAGAGTTTTTCAGGTATACAGAGGCAGAGGCTATGCCTGATGTCAATGTGGTTACGATAAACGAACAATTAGCGGACTTGCTTAACATCGATATTGGTTTTTTAAAAAGTCAATCTGGCCTTAGATTTCTAAGTGGGAAAAATTCCAAAACACTTCCTAATTCTATTTCTCTAGCATACGCAGGGCATCAATTCGGGCATTTGGTACCACAATTAGGAGACGGCCGCGCAGTTCTACTGGGAGACAAAATTTGTCAAGATGGTGTGAGGCGAGACATACAACTAAAAGGAAGTGGAAAAACATACTTCTCTCGAGGAGGAGATGGTAGAGCGGGAATAGGACCTGTTATTAGAGAGTACCTAATTTCGGAGAGTATGCACCATTTGGGAGTTCCTACCACTAGGTCTTTAGCTGTTTTATTAACCGGGGAAAAGGTTGTTAGAGCAGAAGTTTCCCCTGGAGCGATGCTTGCAAGGGTTGCAAAAAGCCATGTTAGAGTTGGTACATTTGAGTTTTTTGCAATAAGAAATCAGAAGGACCATATAAGAAAGTTGGCTGATTTTATGATTGAAAGAAGCCATCCAGACCTCTCTGATAACAAGGAAAAATATAAATTATTTTTTGAGAGAATAGTTAAAGGTCAAGCTAGCTTAGTGGCTCAATGGAACTCAGTTGGTTTTATTCACGGTGTAATGAATACAGATAATACCTCCATATCTTGCGAGACAATCGATTATGGGCCATGTGCGTTTATGGACTCTTATGAAGCAAATAAAGTTTTTAGCTCAATAGACCAGTATGGAAGATACGCTTTCTCTAACCAATCACGCGTAACTCCATGGAACCTAAGCAGGTTGGCAGAAACCATTTTATTTTTAATTTCAAAGAATACATCAGACGCAATAAAAGTAGTTGAAGAAATTCTTTTTGATTTTGATAAAAATTTCAACAATTCTTTAGATATTTTAATATCACACAAATTGGGGTTTAAAAATAACTCAAAAAAAACAAGCTCGCTTTATTCCGATTTACTGAATTTAATGGAGGCTGGTAAAGCAGATTTTACCGGGACTCTTAAGTCACTAAAAGCAACGCTAATTAAAGAAGACGACACTATTTTCTTAAATAATTTTAGAAATTCAGATGAGGAGAACCAGCACGCTGTTAGTCAATGGTTAGGCAATTGGAGAAAATTATTACAGGAAAATAGCAAGAGTAAGACCGAGGCAATTGAATTGCTAAGTTCAAGTAACCCTGAGTTTATTATGAGAAACCATCTTGTAGAACAGGCTATTGGGAAAGCAACAAAGGGTGATTTTTCTGATTTTGAGATTCTATGTGATCTTTTAATTACTCCTTTCGAAGTAAAGGAAAATCATGAAACGTTTTATAATGCACCAAAAGATAGCGAAGTGGTGCATCAAACTTTCTGTGGGACATAATGTCTGCAAATAAAAGTTTAAATATTCCAACTCATTATAATAAATTTCACATCCTTATCCACTGGCTAGTAGTTGTCATCATCTTGTTCCAAATGATCACTGGCGATAAAATTGCCTTAGAATTTTCAGCACTTCGTAATGAGGCCATCACCAACAATGGAAATACAAGCAATAGTCAATTTCATATATTAGGAGGCGTATTTATATTTTTACTTATGGCTGTTAGAATCTTTCTAAGAATAAAATTTGGTGTCCCTACTCCCACAAAGAAAACAAATGCTTTATTGAAATTTTTATCAACTTTTGTGCATTTGGGGATTTACTTTATTCTTTTTACTATTCCTATTACCGGTCTATTGGCCTTTTCAACTGTCAATATCGATCTGGGTATAGCTCACAAAATTCTAGTTAATATATTATACCTCTTTATAATGACTCACCTCATTGGCGTTGCTTATCATCAAATTTTTCTTGAGGATAATATTATGCAAAGGATAACCAGCTGGAAATCATAGCTTATTGTTTTCCAGAAACTCCTGAATCTTCAAACGTTGCCATTTCTACATGACACTTGAAAGCCGCTTTGACTATGGAAGTAGCTAGGGCAGCACCGGACCCTTCCCCTAAGGCCATATCTAGACGCAAAATAGGCTTTTTGTTTAACATCTTTAGTAGCAACTGATGCCCTGGTTCCTTAGAGCAGTGCCCAAATAAACAATGATCAAGGATATCCTTCCTTTCGAAGAAAATCGGTAATACTGCTGCAGTACAAATAAAACCATCTAAAATTACTGGCACCGAATAATGCTTCGCAGCTACTACAGCTCCACAAATCGCTGCTTGTTCTCTACCGCCTAGGGATACTCCTGCATCGAGAGGTCTTACAATATCAGGCCGATTTGTCTTTACTGCTCTTTCAATTATTTTGCCCTTATGTATCACTTGATCTTGGTTAGAGCCAGTTCCTGGTCCTACCCATGAACTTACATCGTTATTAAAAAAATAATAACATAATGCAGATGCAATTGTTGTATTACCAATTCCCATTTCTCCCAATGTAATTAAATCCATATTCTCTGAAACTGCACGCAACCCTATGTTAAAGGACTTAATAAACTCCGTTTCATCCATGGCACGTCCAATGGATATATCAGCCGTTGGTTTTTCTAGATCGATCGGGATAACCTCTAGATTGATTTCGTTTGACTCACATATCTTATTTATTGCTGCTTTTCCCAATTTAAACGTTTCTACCATCTGAAAAGTAACTTCTTGGGGAAATGGGTTTATTGATTGTCTACACACACCATGATTACCAGCAAATACAATAGTGGATATTTTCTCCATGTCTTTCATAGTCTTTTTGCCCCAAGATGACAAAAAAACTGCTATGTCTTCAAGCTGACCTAGGGAATTGGCTGGTTTCAACAAGTTCTTTTGTCTTTCAACAGCTTTTTCTTTTAATTCTTTGGACCATGTTGGTGCGCTATCCACTAAATTAAAAATATCATCTATAGTGTGGACTAATTCTAATTTTTTCATAAAAACTCAATATGGATATGTTAAAACGACTGTAGTTTGGATATAAAAATTTTAAGGCAAAGACAACTGATTATTACCATGTACTCTGAAATTTATTTTATGGTCCCCTTAATACTCTTAATAGCCCTAACCCTCGATATTGTAATAGGGTGGCCAGAAAAAGTTTACGAGAATATTGGGCACCCAGTTACTTGGATTGGCAAAGTAATATCATATTTTGAACACTTACTAAATAAGAGAGAATACTCGAAAAAATCACTTAAACTCCTTGGGACTTTAACTTTTTTTCTAACCGTGTTCCCAATAACAGCGATAGCTTTTTTGATAGAGCAAATGCTTTTAAATTTTTATTATGGTTTTGTTATCCAAGCATTATTAATTTGGCCATTTTTAGCAACTAAATCTCTCTACACACATGTTAAAGATGTCGCGGATGCGCTTGACAAAAAAGACTTAATTGCTTCTCGGGCAGCGCTCTCAAAAATAGTCGGTAGGGACTTAACAAATTCCGATGAAAATACTATATGTGGTGGGGCCATCGAAAGCTTATCTGAGAACACGTCTGATGGAATAATCGCTCCTTTATTTTGGGCATTTCTTTTTGGACTTCCTGGCATAGTTTTTTATAAAGCGATAAATACGTTGGACAGTATGGTAGGGTATAAGAACAATAAGTTCTTAGACTTTGGCTGGTTTAGCGCTAACGTTGATGACTTTGTAAATTGGGTGCCAGCGAGATTGTCTTCAGTTCTCTTTTGTGGCCTTACTCTTAAACCAATTAAAACATTTCTATTTTCTTTAAAGAATGCAAAAGCAAGCACTTCTCCAAATGCTGGATGGCCACAAGCAACATTCGCGTACATTCTTGGGATATCTCTTCTTGGGCCAAAACGATCAAAGGGCATACTTATCGAACAGCCTACTATCAACGTTGGGCACCCTTTACCTAACAAAGAAAACCTCTCAACAGCTCTTAAATATTATATTTATATTATTATTGAGATATACGTAATACTCTTTGCTCTCAATTTTTGGTTCATGAATGGGTAATAAGGATCTTAATATACAACACGGTGGTGATATTGACCTTGCCATAAAAAAATATGGAGGGCAAAGAGCAGATTGGATAGACCTCTCTACTGGTATAAATAGAACCTCGTATCCATGGCAGGAAAGCGTAAACGTCGAGTTAAGAGACTTACCAAGTAGTAAGCTTTTGATGGGTTTAGAGAAAGCTGCATCGAGAGCATATAAGGTCGCAGAAGGCACTGATACCGCAGCTGTTCAGGGGGCTCAACAAATTATTAGCCTCTTACCTATATGCTTAAAAAATTATAATTCAGTAGCTATACTTGGACCAACATATAATGAGTATGAAAAAGCTTTCAAAAGTTCCGGAATTAAAGCCGAGACAGTATCTGAGGTTTCAAAACTATCCTCTAGTGATATTGCTATTATAGTTAATCCTAATAATCCTACAGGTAAAGTGATTGCCGAAGAGATACTTGACGATTTGTCAAAAAAAGTAAGAATTTTGATTATTGATGAAAGCTTTAAAATGTTCTCTTCGAGAAGAATTCAAAAGTTCGATAATGTAATACAAATTAACTCACTGGGAAAATTCTTTGGCTTAGCAGGCGTAAGACTTGGATTTGTATCAGGCCCCTCTGATTTTATTAAATCGGTAAGAGGAATGTTAGGACCTTGGCCAGTTTCTAGCGTAGCTGCCGAAATTGGCATAATTGCCCTGAATGACAAAACTTGGATATCTGCAATGGAAAAAATATTGCTTGAAGGGAGTAATGTTTTGCATGAAGCTTGTAATACAAAAAATTGGAAATTAGTTGGAAAAACTAATTTATTTCATACGTACGCCACTTCGAATTGTCTTGAAGTTGAAGAGCAATTTGCGGCCCATTATATTTGGATTAGAACTTTTGATTATTCTGAAACCTGGGTAAGACTTGGTATTCCAACTTCAAAGTATGAGTGGACAAGAGTTAGACGGGCGCTCAATCAATAATTAGATATTTCTGGCAACAGATAATATTGAATCAACATCAAGATTATCCTCTATCACCTTCACAAATTCCTCTAAAATTAAATCAATAGTGTCATGGAAAGAGACGTCTTCTTTTTTCTCTTCTGAACTTAATTTAGCTACAAATTTATTTCTAAATTCGTCAGAAAAAAACAAGCCATGAAGATAGGTACCCATCACGAGACCATTGGACGATATTGCACCATCTTTTTTGTTTCTTAAGGTGGCGAAGGGATTATTACAATCACTTCCAGAGGTAATACCTAAATGTATTTCATAACCGGAAATTTTTTTCCCATTTATATTGCTGATAAAGTCTTTTTTTCCAAGATTCTTTTCTTTCCCCATTTTTGTTTTAACGTTTAGGAGACCAAGACCTTTTGCTTTCGATGGTGTACCGTCATATCCTTGATCATCTATGATTTCGTTACCTAAAATTTGGTAACCCCCACAAATTCCCAATATAGAACCTCCTCTTCTGTAATGCGCTTTAAGATCGATGTCCCAGCCTTGGCATTTAAGAAATTTTAGGTCTGCTATTGTTGACTTTGTTCCTGGTATTATAATCAAATTCGTATCTGCTGGTATAGGATTGCCAGGTTCGACAAATTGTAATTTTAATCGATTGTCGATTTTGAGAGGATCAAAATCATCAAAGTTTGCAATACGAGATAGCTTTAAGACCGAAATTACGCACTTGCCGGTGCCGAAACTACTCTTGAGATCTTGACTATCCTCTGCTGGGAATAATTTTGCTTTGTCAAAAAAGGGCATAACCCCAAAACTCCTCCAATCTGTTTTCTTTTCAATGAAGGCAACCCCATCATCAAACAAACTTTTGTCTCCACGAAACTTATTTATAATAAACCCTTCAATTAAGTTTAAGTCGTTTTGATCAAGGACTTCTTTTGTACCTATAAGCTGAGCAATAACCCCACCTCTTTCAATATCTGCTGTTACTATTACAGGAACACGCAAAACTGAAGCAAATCCCATATTTGCGATATCAGCCTTTCTGAGATTAACTTCTGCTAAACTACCTGCGCCTTCTGCAATGACCAGATCATAGTCATTAACCAAATTCTTAAAACTCTTTATAGCTATCCCTATAAATTTATCTTTATGAGAATAATACTCTCGTGCTTTCAGAGATTTATATTTTTTCCCATTCAAAATAATTTGAGACCCGATCATGCTTTCTGGTTTTAAAAGAACTGGATTCATGTCTGAGTGAAAATCAATACCCGCTGCATGAGCTTGAAATGATTGTGCTCTGCCAGCTTCTCCTCCGTCCACCGTTATAGCAGCATTGTTTGACATATTTTGCGGTTTAAATGGAGCAACACGCAGGCCTCGTTTCTTAGCCGCTCTGATCAGCCCAGCAACTAAAAGTGATTTACCAACATTGGAACCACACCCCTGAATCATTAGCGCTTTTCCCATAGTTAAAATTCTATACCTGATTGGCTCATTACGCCATTTCGAAAGTGGTGCTTTACCAAGGTCATATCTGTCACCAGGTCTGCAATATTGATTAACTTCTCATTAGCATTTCGTCCCGTAAGTATTACGTGAGACATCTCAGGTTTTTTTTCTTGTAAAAAAGTGACTACATCATCGATTTCGATGTAACCATATCTGAGCGCTATATTGATTTCATCAAGTAGGATTATCTTTTTTTCCTTATTCAGGATAAGTTCCTTGGCTTTACCCCATGCCTTTTTTGCAGATGCAATATCTTTTTCTTTGTCTTGGGTATCCCAAGTAAATCCATCTCCAAGAGTATGGAATTCACAAAGTTCTTGAAAGTACTTTTGGATCAGGTCACGCTCGCCAGTTGCCATAGCGCCTTTAATAAATTGAACAACTGCACATGGCATACCATGTGCTATACCTCTAAAAACCATGCCAAAGGCAGCAGTACTCTTTCCTTTGCCTGTTCCAGTATGAACAATTATTAGGCCTTTTTTTACCGTTTTTTTTGCGAAAATTTTTTGCTTCGAAGTCTTCAGCTTCTTCATTTTTTCATTATGTTTTTCGTTTTCAGACATTTTTTTAATCCTCTTGACAAGTGCATATTTTTACTGCTCAACTAGTAATCAACTGGTCCTTTTTTTTGGTTAAATGGGAATGCGAAAAAGACTAAAAAGCAAATCGTAGCCGTACCCGCGACCGTAAATAAAAGAGAATATTAACACTGAGAAATAATCTTGGGAAGTTGGTATTCGTAAAGCTGTGCTTTACTTTTAATAGCCGGGAGACCTGCCAGTAAAAAAAAGAAGAGCGAACGGGATATTCGTGTCTGAAAACAGTTAGATATTGTTTTTTTGATCCCGTTTTCCAGTAAGGAGGAATAATTGGAATCCGATGATATTTTATATGTTTGCATTACATGCAAAAAAAATGGTGAAGCTGTTGAACCACGTCCTGGAAAGATACTCTATGACAACCTAAGACGGTTGAACAATAAGATGAATATAAAACCTGTTAAATGTTTGGCAGGATGCTCTAATGGTTGCACTCTGAGTCTTACAAATAAAAATAAATGGACTTATGTAATTGGCAACTTAACCCCTGATCAAGACGAAGCTGATATTTTATCTGGATTTACATTATATAAAAAAACAAGAGATGGTAAAATCCGGTTCTCAGAACGCCCTGCAGCGTTTAAAAAACAATCACTAGCTAGGGTTCCACCAGAAAACTACATGGTAGTTGAAGATGAGTAGTCTAGAAAAAATTCCTGTCACCATTTTAACTGGTTTTTTGGGAGCCGGAAAAACTACATTAATTCGAAATTTAATTCTTAAGAACAAATCGAAAAAACTGGCCGTTATTATAAATGAGTTTGGTGATTTGGGTGTAGATGGAGAAATAGTAAAACAATGTTCAGATGAAACCTGCCCAGAAGAAAATATTCTCGAATTAGCAAACGGATGTATATGTTGTACAGTGGCCGACGACTTTATTCCCACTATGAAATCCCTTTTAGAGGGCCAATATATTCCGGAACATATATTGATCGAAACATCAGGTCTCGCCCTTCCCAAACCTTTATTGAAAGCTTTTGAGTGGCCGGAAATTCGAAGCCGCCTCACGGTTGACAGCGTTTTAGCAGTTGTAGATGCAGAGGCGGTTGTTAATGGTATATTTGCACCTCAAATGTCTAATGAACTTGAAGAAAAACAAAATCAAACTTACGTTGAACATGAAACACCTCTCTCCGAAGTATTTGAGGACCAAATAAACTGCTCAGATGTTGTGCTACTAACAAAGCCAGACCTTGTGGAAAACATTTCAGACGCCAGAAATATCATAATTAAGGAAATGGAACGGAATGTTCCAATTTTAGAAGTTCAAAATGGTGACATTGGGGCTGATGTGATTTTAGGCGTAAATGCAGCAGCGGAGACTGATTTAGATAATAGACGATCTCATCATGATGGCTTTGATGATCATGAGCACGATGATTTTGACACATTTAGCATCTCTGTGCCAAAAATCCTAGATATAGAGAAATTTAAAATAGTTTTAGAAACACTCATACGGAAAAATGACATATTGAG
>CACJWR010000003.1 GCA_902596985.1 uncultured Alphaproteobacteria bacterium | reverse complement strand
ATCGGTATGAATCATTACTTGTACATCCAATTCGTCAGCTACCTTTAAACAGCAATCGATAGCTCCCGGCGTCGTGCCCCAGTCTTCGTGCAGCTTTAGAGAAGAAGCGCCTGCCCTTACTTGTTCTCTTAGAGCCTCAGGTAGACTTGCATTCCCTTTCCCTGCGAAAGATAAGTTCATTGGAAAGGCATCAGCTGATTGCAGCATTTTTCCAATGTTCCAAGGACCCGGTGTGCATGTGGTTGCTAGCGTTCCATGCGCAGGACCAGTGCCTCCTCCCAACATTGTTGTGAGTCCCGAATGAAGTGCGTCTTCAATTTGTTGGGGACAAATAAAATGAATATGAGCATCCATCCCACCGGCCGTCAAAATTTTTCCTTCTCCAGCAATTACCTCTGTCGCTGGACCAACTATTATATTCACGCCACTTTGAATGTCTGGATTTCCAGCTTTTCCTATAGAGTGGATCTTTCCATCTTTTACGCCGATATCTGCTTTGTATATGCCTAAATAATCAATTACTAATGCATTAGTTACGACTAAATCAACTGCTCCATCTGCTCTTGTCACTTGGCTCTGCCCCATTCCATCTCTTATGACTTTACCACCACCGAACTTTACCTCTTCACCATATACAGTGTAGTCGTGTTCAACCTCTGCAAATAGTTCAGTGTCAGCCAATCTCACTCTGTCTCCAGTTGTTGGTCCAAAAATGCTTGCATACTTTTCTCTAGAAACTTTCTGCGCCATTATAAATCACCCATTATTTTTTTATTAAATCCGTATATTTTTCTATCCCCATGAAAAGAAATTAAATTTACAGTTTTAGTTTGGCCCGGTTCAAATCGTATCGCCGTTCCGGAGATAATATCAAGCCTCATACCTTTTGATTTCTCTCTGGAAAATTTTAATGCTTCATTAGTCTCAAAAAAATGATAGTGACTTCCTACTTGAATAGGGCGTTCTCCTGTGTTGGACACCTCGACTTCTATAGATTCTGAGCCTGAATTAATCTCTAACTCTTTATCTGATATAATTATTTCTCCTGGTATCATTTTTTCCTCTATCTGATTGGGTGATGCACTGTCACTAATTTAGTCCCATCTGGGAAAGTTGCTTCAACTTGAACCTCATGTATCATTTCGGCCACCCCCTCCATACAATCCTCTTTGGAAATTATGGTTCCTCCAGCTGACATAAGGTCAGCTACTGACCGACCGTCTCTCGCTCCTTCCATTACAAAATTTGTTATAAGAGCTATAGCTTCCGGATGGTTTAGTTTCACTCCCCTATTTTTACGGTCAGTTGCAACCATTGCTGCTACTGCTATCATTAATTTATCTTTTTCACGAGGCGACAGATTCATTTATATCTCCCTTATTTATACTTTCCACACGTCAGGTGTATCCACTTGCCAAATCTCCAATAGTAGATGTATAGCTTTATCTTTAATTGCTTTTGCATTTGATCCAAACATTCGCACTAGCAAGCAATCATTTCTTAGACTGCTTCCAAAATAAACATTGTTATTATCTTTTTTCAGATTTTTTAATTTTTGTTCATAAGCCAATGCTTTAGCCCCTACATAATAAAATGACGCATAAGACTTTATATCCTTTAAACCGGCGCAGTGTAATGGGACACTTTCTCTCCACCCTGACTGGTCAAAATATATCAATTTATCTCCCTTATATATTTTCCACTTATCATTAAAATTCGATTTTTGAATATTTTCTCCCATTGCGGATCGGCCTAGAACTATCTGATCAAAGGCAAGAAATTCTGAGTTATCTTCGATACGTATCGTAATCTTTCTTGATAGATCACTCTTTGAAAAAAGAATAGTATCTTGGGGTAGCCAAAGTAATTTACTGTTTTTGCTTACGAAAAAAGTCGCTTCGACCTCAGCTGATCCATTGCTCGCTTTATAAACCTTTTCCGACGCCTGTGTTGTAACGACAATAGAACTTTCTTCAGCGGCTTCTATCGAACTCTCAAACTTATCACCTCCTGTGATACCGCCAGCTGTATTAATAACAACACATTCCTTAATTTTAGAAAAGTTTTTAGGGAAAAAAAGCCTTGATGAGCCTTCTTGATAAAGTTCGCCAATTCTATTCCGACTACCTCTTATTGTAGCTTTTAGTTTGCCTGTGGCTCTTTCTAGTGGCTGATACATTTATTTCTAACAACTGTAATCTCTTGCTACTATACTATAATCAAGTTACTTCTAGAAGTTAAATGTAGCGGGAAAATTTGCATTACGTTGCGTAAAAAACACAACCAGTAATGTTAGTACAAGTATTAGTATTGATTAATCTTACCTATATGTTTTTCCGCAATCTTTATTTTATCTAAATCTAAATCTTCACTGAAGCTGTTGATACCAAAAGCCTCAATTAAACTACGCGTATTTAGATTACCTTTTGCACCGGGAGCATAAGGACACCCTCCAAGTCCACCTACTGCGGAGTCAAAGGTTGACAGTCCGTATTTTAGTCCGATTTCGACATTTCTTATAGCCGTATCCGATGTGTCATGGAAATGTCCTGCAAGTTTTTTTTTATTTATCTCGGAACAAAGCACCTTGAGAAGTTCCTCTATAGTTTTAGGTGTACCCTTGCCTATTGTATCTCCTAAGGAAACTTCATAACAACCCATGTCTAGGAGCTGTGACGCCACTTTGAGTACACTCTCTGGAGAAATTTTACCCTCATAGGGGCATTCAACTATACACGATACGTATCCTCTTACTGGCACTTTCTTTTCACCAGCCTTTTTGAAAAGATCTCGGAATCTTGCTAAACTTTCGTCTATTGAACAATTAACATTTTTTTGAGAAAAAGTCTCCGACGCAGCAGCAAAGACTGCGACCTCATCTACCTTAGCGTGCAATGCATTTTCAAAACCCTTTAAGTTTGGGGTCAAAGCGGTGTATTTAACACCGTCTACTCTTATTATTTCCTCAAAAATTTCATTGGTGCCCCTCATCTGAGGAACCCACTTTGCACTCACAAAACTACCGCATTCTATTTTGCCTATTCCTGTAGTACTCAGGATATTAATTAGTTCAATCTTCTTGTTTATTGGGATTTCATTTTTGATGTTTTGCAAACCATCTCTGGGCCCTACCTCAAAAATCCTTATTGTCTCAACCATCTTATTCTATTTCTAAAAGTGTCTCACCTTTTTCAATCAAGTCACCTTTTTTATTTTTTAATCCTATAACTTTCCCACTTTTAAGCGCAACTAACTTATACTCCATTTTCATTGCTTCTATGAATACGACTGCTTCATCTTTGGATACCACCTGCCCATTTTTTACCAAAATTTTTGCAATACTGCCGGTTATAGGTGCAATAATTTTTCTCTCTTGCGCATCAACTTCATTGCTCTGATATATGTTAGTAATATTTTCAAAAACAAATTTTATTCCCTCTCTGTATAAGCTTAGTGTTTTATCTTTTGCAAGGAAATCAAAACTGATCAATCTATGATTTATCTCAAATGAAATATTTTTTTTACTTGAAAAAACGTTTTCTACTAAAAAAATTTCATCTCCAAAATTTAATTGAAATTTCCTTCCATCGCTTGAGTTGACAATTATTGCATAACTTTTTTCTTGCTGTCTCAACAAGATATTTGCAGAGCCAGCCCCCCATAGTCTCCACATTTTATTTTTAAATTGTGCTTCTGCGTTAAAAAAAATTAGAGTAGCTGCTACTATGTCAGTCGGGTTTGGTGAAAGGTTTTTAAATTTTAAAGCCAGATCATCAAGATCTGTAACTTGGATTATATCCTTCCTAAATATTTCGCCATTCAAAATGTAGCTCAGAAAATCTGTATTTGTTTTAATTCCCTGAACCTTAAATTCTTCTAAACAACCAATAAGCTTGGTCCTAGCTTCATCTCTATCATTAGCATGTACTATAATTTTTCCTAACATTGGATCGTAAAATGTACTTACGTAGTCACCAGATCTTACGCCAAAATCAAATCTCCCCTCTTTTGGAAGATTTAAAGCTTGAATGAGCCCAGGGCTGGGTAAAAAGTCATTTTTAGGATCCTCTGCATATATTCTGACCTCTATTGCATGTCCGCTGGGTATAACTTTATCATTATCTATATCTAGTTTTTTTCCTGCGGCAATATTGATCTGTAACTCAACAAGATCCATACCTAAAATTTCTTCAGTAACAGGATGCTCGACCTGTAGTCTTGTATTCATTTCAAGAAAGAAAAAAGGTAAATCGTCCTTTTGAGATTGGACATCGACTATGAATTCTATGGTCCCCAAGCTTCGATAATCTATTTTGTTAGCAATATCTATTGCTGCCTCATACATCCTTCGTTTTGTTGGTTCGGGAATTGATAAAGATGGAGCCTCTTCTAAAACTTTTTGGTATCTCCTTTGTGATGAACAATCACGTTCGAGTAGATGTATGCAATTTCCATGATTATCTCTTGCAATTTGAATCTCAATATGTTTTCCACCTTTGATATATTTTTCAATTATCACCTCGTCGTCTTTGAAACTACTTCGCGCTTCTCTGGCAACTGCTTCAATAGAGTCTTGGAGATCACTTTCGCGATAAACAACTCTCATCCCTTTACCTCCTCCACCGGCTGCGGCTTTGGCAATGACTGGAAAGCCTATTTCTTTCACTTTATTTTTATTCTCTACAGGTTTTTCCTTATCAACCAAAAAGCCATCAACCAATGGAATATTAGCTGACGATATAATTTCTTTCGCGTTATTCTTATTACCCATTGCTCTAATTGACTTCCAACTGGGGCCAATAAATTTAATTCCACTTGCCTCGACCTTTTTTGCAAAAAGATAGTTCTCTGAAAGGAAGCCATAACCAGGGTGTATTGCTTCGATTTTATTTTCCAACGCAACCTCAATAATTCTTTTTATATTTAAATAACTTTTTTTTGATTCCGCTTGGCCAATACAAACTGCAACGTCTGCCTCTTTTGTATGCAAAGAATGTTTGTCCGCTTCTGAATAGACCGCATAGGTTTTTATCCCGAGGCGTCTAGCTGACTTAATTAAACGGCAAGCAATTTCTCCTCGATTAGCTATTAAGATACTTTTGAACATCATTACATCCTAAAGACACCGAACTTTGTGTCTTCAACAGGTGCATTCATTGCAATTTCGAGAGATAACGCAACGACTTCTCTAGTTTTTCTTGGGTCGATAATTCCATCGTCCCACAAATGTGCAGACGCGAAAGTAGCTTCAGACTTATGCGCAAACATGTCCAAAATTGGTTTTTTAATGCTATTTATTTCTTTCTCTGAAAGTTTCCTACCCTTTGATTTCGCTGCTACAATATTTACTTCTGCCATTACTCCAGCAGCCTGCTCGCCCCCCATGACGGCGACCTTTGCATTTGGCCATGTCCACAAAAATCGAGGCCCAAAAGCTCGACCACACATTCCGTAGTTACCAGCGCCATATGAGCCTCCCACTATAACAGTTATTTTAGGAACATTTGCACAAGATACGGCATGAACAAGTTTGGCACCATCGCTTGCGATCCCAGTTTGCTCATATTTTTTCCCGACCATAAATCCCGTTATATTTTGTAAAAAAAGTAAGGGTATTTTTCTTTGACAACAAAGTTCTATAAAGTGAGCCCCTTTTTTTGAACTCTCAGAAAACAAAACTCCATTATTTCCTATAATACCGACCTCAACTCCACAAACCTGAGCAAAACCGCATACAAGTGTTTCTCCATAAGTAGCTTTAAATTCTGAAAATTTGGATCCATCAACAATGCGCCCAATCAAATTGAATATATCGAAGCCTTTCTTTGGATCAGAATTCACAAACCCAAGTAGGTCATCCGGATCAAGCATTGGTGGATTATAATTTAAGCGTTTGTATTCCGGAATTGATGATAAATCACTTATAATCATTCTGGTTAAAGATATCGCATGCTGATCATTATCGGCTAAATAATCAGCAACACCTGATAATCTCGCATGAGTGTCTCCACCACCTAGCGTTTCTGCATCGACAATTTCACCAGTTGCTTGCTTTAGAAGTGGTGGCCCGGCTAAAAATATTGTGCCCTGGTTCTTCACAATTATTGTTTGATCTGACATAGCAGGCAGATATGCCCCACCAGCAGTACACGACCCCATAACAACCGCAATTTGTGGTATACCTCTCGCGCTCATTTGCGCCTGGTTGTAAAATATTCGTCCAAAATGATTTTTGTCAGGAAACACGTCATCCCATGAAGGTAAGTTTGCACCACCACTATCGACAAGATAAATACATGGGAGATTATTTTCAGCTGCAATTTCCTGCGCTCTTAGGTGTTTTTTTACAGTCAAAGGATAGTAACTTCCACCCTTCACTGTTGCATCATTACAAATAATCATACAGAGTCGCTTGGATACGAGCCCAACGCCTGCTATCGCACCAGCGGAAGGTACCTCATCTTTATACTCGCCGTTCGCAGCAAAGAGCCCCACTTCCAAAAAAAATGAACCGGTGTCTAGTAGATTTGCTACTCTGTCTCTTGGCAGCATTTTACCTCTTTTTACATGGCGCGCTTTTGAATTTTCTGAGCCACCTGCTATCAGCCTTTTTGCCAAGCTATCCACTTTTTCAATGGCTTTCTCCATTGCAGAATAATTTTCTGTGAATTCCTTAGAATTAGTTGGCCTTTCAGACCCGACGTTTTTCATTAGCTTAGCTTTGTTTCTTCAAATAACTCTCTTCCAATAAGCATGCGTCTAATTTCTGAAGTACCCGCACCGATCTCATAGAGTTTTGCATCACGTAGAAGTCTGCCTGTGGGATAATCATTAATATATCCGTTGCCACCAAGACATTGTATTGCATCTAGTGCTATTTGGGTTGCTTTCTCAGCCGCATAAAGTATGCACCCAGCTGAGTCTTTTCTCGTAGTTTGTCCTTCATCACATGCTCTTGCTACAGAATAGACATATGATCTGCATGCATTCATTGTAGTGTACATATCAGCGATCTTTCCCTGCATTAACTGGAAAGTACCGATAGGTTTACCAAATTGTTCTCTTTCGTGGATATAAGGCACTACCACATCCATAGCACCAGCCATTATTCCAACAGGACCCGCCGCTAAAACTACTCTTTCGTAATCAAGTCCAGACATAAGAACATTCACACCTTTCCCCTCTTCACCGAGGACGTTTTCATAGGGAACTTCACAATTTTCAAAAATTAACTCTGACGTGTTCGATCCACGCATGCCCAGCTTATCCAGCTTCTTTCCAGTGGAAAAACCTTGCATATCTTTCTCTATGAGAAAAGCTGTTATGCCTTTAGGGCCTGCAGAGACATCAGTTTTTGCATATACAACAAGCGTATCGGCGTCAGGCCCATTAGTAATCCACATTTTTGATCCATTTAGTAAATAATAATCGTTTCGTTTTTCTGCCTTTAGCTTCATCGAAACAACATCAGAGCCAGCACTTGGCTCTGACATCGCGAGCGATCCTATATGCTCACCACTTATTAATTTTGGTAAATATTTATTTTTTTGTTGCCTGTTTCCCCATCTATAAATTTGGTTTATACACAAATTCGAATGTGCTCCATATGACATTCCTATTGCCGCATTGGCTCTACTAATTTCTTCAACTGCTACACAATGAGCAAGATACCCCATATCGACACCGCCAAACTCTTCAGAGATTGTTATTCCATGCAAGCCCAAATTTCCCATCATCTCCCAAAGCTCCATAGGAAAGTCGTTGGACCTATCTACCTCTGCAGACTTTGGAGCAATTTCTTCTAGCGCAAACTTCCTGACGGTTTCTCTAAGCGCATCTATATCTTCCCCTAAGCCAAAATCCATTGTTGCATTAAACATCTTTACACGAGCCTCTATTTTGGTGCCATACGGATTGCACCATCCAGCCTAATAGTCTCTCCGTTGAGCATACTATTTTCTACAATCTGGATACTTAAATCAGCAAATTCTGAGGGTGACCCTAGTCTCGGAGGAAAGGGTACTGATTTACCCAGGGCATCCTGAACATCCTCCGGTAAACTTCGTAGCATTGGTGTACTAAAAAGACCTGGCGCAATCGTTACAACCCTAATTCCATTTTGGGCTAAATCACGCGCCATTGGTAATGTCATTCCCACAACACCACCCTTAGAGGCTGAGTAAGCAATCTGTCCGATTTGACCATCGAAAGCAGCAACTGATGCGGTATTAATTATAACACCCTTTTCTTGATCATCGCTTAACACCGTATTTTGCTCTGACATTCCTAGAGCACTTTGAGACGCCACGTTAAAAGTACCAATTAGATTTATACGTATTGTTTTATCAAATAGGTCAAATTGATGGTTTCGACCTTTAGAAACCGTTTTTTGAGAAAAACCAATACCTGCACAATTCACGCAAACGCTTTCCTGCCCAATACTCTTTCTTATTGAATTTAGGCCATCTGCTACTGATTGAGGGTCCGATACATCCACTTTCTGAAAAGTAACTCCGTGTTGACTGGCTACTTTTGACCCTTCCGCCTCATTCATATCGAAGACTGCAACTTTTGCTCCCAGAGAAACAAATTTTTCGACTACTGCCAACCCCAGTCCAGATGCACCTCCAGTAACTAAAACTGCTGTATTTTCGGAAATTTTCATGGTCTTTCTATAGCCATAGCTAGACCCTCACCTCCGCCCAAACAAATAGCCGCGACACCTTTTTTCAAATTTCTTTTTTCTAATGCATTAAGTAAAGTCACTAAAATTCTAGCTCCCGACGCTCCTATCGGATGCCCCAAAGCGCAAGCGCCACCATTAACATTTATCTTTTCTCTAGGAATGTTTAATTCCTTCATAAAACCCATAGGGACAACCGCAAAAGCCTCATTCACTTCCCATAAATCAACTTCATCTGTTGACCATCCTACTTTTTCCAACAACTTCTTAGCAGCTGGGATAGGTGCTGTGGTAAACATACCAGGCTTGTGGGCGTGGACAGTATGCCCCAAAATAGTAGCTCGTACTGGGAGCGAAAGCTCGTTAGCTCTTTCTTCCGAGCTAATTAATAGTGCGGCTGCTCCATCTGAAATTGAAGAAGAGTTAGCCGCAGTAACGGTTCCATCTTTTTTGAATGCAGGTTTTAAGTTTGGAATTTTTTCTGGTTGTGCATTCTTGGGTTGTTCGTCTTCTTTAATGGTAATATCACCTTTTCTAGTTTTAATCGTCACCGGTGAAATTTCTTTATCAAAAGCATTTTCTTTTTGAGCACTTAGAGCATTATTTAACGAACCAATAGCATACTCATCTTGCTGCTCTCTCGTGAATTGAAATAACTCTGCTGTATCTTCTGCGTATGTGCCCATTAATCTTCCAGGCTCGTAAGCATCTTCCAATCCGTCTAGGAACATGTGGTCATACATTTGTTGATGACCAACACGCGCGCCAGCTCTCATTTTTGGAGAAAGATAAGGAGCATTGGTCATGCTCTCCATTCCCCCCGCTGCCACCAATTCATTTGTTCCAGCTTTTATTTGGTCATGCGCATATATAATAGACTTTAAACCGGATCCACACATTTTATTCAATGTAACAGCAGGAACGTTTTCGGAGAGACCCGCTTTAAACGATGCCTGTCTTGCTGGAGCTTGCCCTTGACCGGCAGACAAAACATTGCCCATTATGACTTCATCTATACTTTCATTTTTAACACCAGCATTTTCTATTGCTCCTTTTATCGCAGCACCACCTAACTCGGGTGCTGTTGCTTGGCTCATTTCTCCATGAAAGCCTCCCATTGGTGTTCTTGAAGCCCCAACAATTACTACTTTTTTCATGTAATCCCCCTATCTAATCAAATGTTCTTTGGTCGTCTATTACCTTTCCATCATTGGGAAGAGTGCCTGGCGACACAATTTGCACTTCGCCTTTGAGTTTAAGTATCTCTTTTATCATAGGATCATAGTCCTTATTTGTTTCTCCTTCAATCTCTAAAAGAACTGACATAACGTCATTATTATCACTCCGATTTACATTGACCCTAGCCTTTTTTATTTCAGGGGATCTTGCCACTAAATCAGCTACTTGTTCAGGTCTCACAAACATCCCTTTAATTTTTGTTGTTTGATCCGCTCTTCCGCGCCAACCAACTATTCGAACATTTGTACGACCACATTCACTTTTTCCAGGGGCTACAGCTGACAAGTCCCCTGTTGCAAACCTTATCAATGGATAATCTGGGTTCAATGAGGTAACTAAGACCTCCCCAATCTCACCGTCTGAAACAGGATCACCTGTACCTGGTGTAACTATTTCAACAATTACACCTTCATCAACAACCATTGGAGCGTCTGGTAACGTCTCATATGCAACATTACCTAAATCCGCTGTTCCATAGTTTTGCAAACATATAATATCCCTATCCTTATAATTTTGCCTTGTTTTTGGGAAAAGAGGCCCTCCCCCTACTAATGCCTTTTTAATTTTGGAAAGGTCTAATCCTAGCTCATCGCCCTTATCTAAAATTATTTGCAAAAAATCAGGTACACCAATGTATGCTGTCACACCGATCTCACTTGCAGCCCGAGCTTGTAATTCCGTTTG
Source organism: uncultured Alphaproteobacteria bacterium (assembly GCA_902596985.1). GTDB lineage: Bacteria > Pseudomonadota > Alphaproteobacteria > Rhodobacterales > Rhodobacteraceae > CACIJG01. The sequence goes on along the minus strand of CACJWR010000003.1, from coordinate 93,024 downwards.
CCCAGTTCCTGCGGGAAACACCGTTGCCCCCACTGCCAAGATACCTTGCTCACTCAACATGCCGGCGGGCGTGAAATGATAGGAAAAACAGTTTTGTACAATGTCACCTTTTCCTATTCCAGCTGCATTCAGTGCTCTTGCGGATCGCCACCAATCTTTTTTTACCATACCGGGCTCATAGATTGGTCCAGGCGATTGAAAGATCTGATTAAAATCTCGTACAGTTCCTGCAATCAAACCGCCCAGTGGAGGAGATTCAGCCTGTAATCGTACCAGTTCACTTTTCCGTAGAACTGGAAGTTTGGTTAGATCTTCTATTGATTCAATTTCTTGGTGATCTATATCGTGCAATATTTTGCTAAACGCCTCAGAGTTCTCTTTAGCGTTTTGTATTTGTGATGGAAGTTGCTTAGATAAATCAGTTGTTCTCTCGTCGTGAGATCGTGTTTCTAAATTATCATAATATTTAGTCATAAAAGCTTTATAACCACCTTTTTCTACGACGATAGGAACGCGTTTCTTTAAATGAGCTTCGACCCTCTTCAGACATACCCAAATAAAATTCTTTTACATCAGGATTTTCTCGCAGTTCTTTAGCGGGACCGTCCATAACAACCCTTCCACTTTCTAGAATGTAGCCTTTGTGTGCATATTTTAGCGCCACATTTGTATTCTGTTCTGCCAACAGAAAGGACACATTTTCTTTTTCGTTCAATTGCTTAACAATTTCAAATATTTCCTCTACTAGCTGTGGTGCAAGGCCCATGCTCGGCTCATCTAGGAGTATAGTCTCTGGAACCGACATAAGGGCTCTCCCAATAGCTGTCATCTGTTGTTCACCACCAGAAGTGTAGCCGGCCAATGACTTACGTCGTTCCCTAAGCCGTGGAAAATAGTTATACACTAGCTCCAAACTTTCCTGAACCTCTGCTCGTCCACCCTTTCTAGTGTAGGCACCTGTCAACAGGTTCTCTTCAACCGTAAGGTGCTCAAAACAGTGCCTACCTTCCATGACCTGAATAACGCCTCTTCTCACCATGTCGGCAGGATTAAGATCCTTAATGTTATCACCATTATAGGCGATCGAACCTTTTGTTACCTCTCCCCTCTCTGAACGCAGTAAATTTGAGATCGATTTGAGGGTTGTGCTTTTACCAGCACCGTTACCGCCTAATAGAGCTGTAATTCCACCCTTTTCAACGGAAAGGCTAACTCCTCTTAAAACGAGTATAATATTGTTGTAAACAACCTCGATATTACTGACCTCGAGAACTGTTTCTGTGTTTTTTTCATCAAACATGTTGTGCCTTTTTTTAAAAAAGAGACCCACCAATTCGAATAGTGGGTCTCTTAATTTTTAATTTAACTACAGTTCTGTGTCTTCCAACCAGGCTTGTCTGATTTGTAGGCCTCAGCCGCTTCAGTAAGAAGAGGTTGCACTATATCAGTCATTGGAGGGATAAAATCTGTGATTTTCTCCCAATCCTTACCATTCCACTGTTGAACAAAGATTGATCCCTGTCCTTCATGGTCTGCACATGAGCCAATAACTGGTGTAAAACCTTCAAACCCAAGCTCTTTCAGTCGCGCTTCATCTAGCTTAATCATCTCGAAGCCTTTACGCACGTCTGCACCTGTTACATTCGCCTTACCAGTTAGTTTTTGGGCTTCGATGATTGCCTCGGCCATTACCACAGCCATAAAAAGTGACCTGTTATAGAGCACCTTGCCTGGCATATCAGGTTCAGTTTTGGTCAAACCCTTGCTCACAACATGCTTTATGACGTCTTGAACAACTGGAAAGTCCCTTCCGGCTGGCGTAAAGTTTGAAGCCTTATAACCTTTAGCTTTCATGCCTAGAGCTTCAACATCAACGTGTCCACCAGACCACCAATTCCCAATGAAACGATCAAGTGGAAATCTTGTCTTTGCAGCTTCTTTTACAGCGGTAATATTCATCACCCCCCAGCCCCACATGACAACCCAGTCAGGCTTTTCTTTTCTAATAGTCAACCACTGCGATCCCTGGTTCTGAGAATCAGCAAAAGCTACCGGAATTCTAACTGTTTCAAAACCCATTTTAGGCTCTAGTTGGTCTAAAAGAGGCAGTGGCTCACGTCCATATCCACCATCCAAGTATAAGAAAGCTATTTTCTTACCTTTTAAGCCAGTCTCGCTGTCAATGTATGAAAGAATTGAGCTCATCTGAGACCAGTAAGAGGCAGGGTAATTAAAGGCCCAAGGAAAGGTTTCTCCCTTTGCTGCGGCTGATAATCCATAACCCATCGTAAAAATCGGAACTTCGTCCTCAGGGGCTTTTTGCAGCAGCTGAAGCGTAATACCCGTTGAATTCGGTATATGCATTAAAGGGTTTTTACCTCTGTAGGATTCATAACACTCGACACCTTTCTGCGCATTATATCCTGTCTCGCACTCTTCCGGATTAACTTTTAATCCACCTATTCCACCATCTCTTTCGTTAAGCATTGTGAAATAATCGGTAATAGCGTTAGCGCCCATAGTCCCATTAGCAGCAAATGGTCCAACCCTGTAAGTAAGGTGGGGAACCAAAAGCTCCTCAGCGAAACTCATGCTCACCGTTGAAAATAAGGTACCTAAAGCGACGGCAGCACCAATAATATGTTTTTTCATTTTTTTCTCCCTATTAAACAGCTCTCGCTGCATATTTATTTTGAGCCTACATACCAGAACAAGTGGAACGGCTCAGCTTCCACTAAACTCGTTATTAATACGGAAACGGCCACAATCTAAGCTTCTGTTTTGCTATTTGCCAAAGTCGCGCTAGACCGTGCGGTTCCAATATAAGAATAATAATTATCATAGCCCCTAGTAATATTGTAGAAAAGTTTTCCATCACGAAAGCATCAAAACCAAATGCAGATTTTCCAATTTCTTTAATCAAAACCGGAACGACCCACACAAATATCGCACCCATATATGACCCTGTTATTGACCCAAGACCTCCGATTATCACCATAAATAAATACAGAAAGCTGTGGTTGATATCAAAGCTCTCTGCCTCGGCTGCACCCAACCAGAAGAAAACCATCAAAGCGCCCGCAATTCCAATGTAAAATGAAGAGAAAGCAAAAGCAGAAAGTTTTGCGACAAGGGGTCTGATGCCAATAAGCTCAGCGGCGATATCCATGTCTCTAATCATCATCCACGAGCGGCCAATGCGACCTCTAATAACATTGGAGGCGAGCCAAGTAAGGACAATAAGGGTTACCAAGACAAAATAATATCGGGTCATTCCAGCCGATTGTGGGCCTATCATAATAATACCGAACATTTCTTTGTTAGGACCTTCAATCGCCCCACTTGCGTTATAATTATACAACCATGCCACTCGTATAAAAGCCCACGTCAGGAAAAATTGGGCCGCAAGAGTTGCTACTATCAGGTAGAAGCCTTTTATTTTCAGAGATGGGAGGCCAAAAATGACACCTACCACAGCACTTACCAACCCTGATAACACAAGAGCTATAATTATGTTGATGTCGGGAAAAATTGTAATAAATTTATAGAAAGCATAAGCCCCAACTCCACTAAACGCTCCGGTTCCTAGAGAAATCTGTCCTGCGAATCCAAGTAGTATGTTTAAACCTAAAGTCATAATTATAAAAATCATACAAGGGATCATAATTGCCCCCATTGCAAACTCGTAATTGAGCCCTGGAAGACCAAACATTGGTATTACTAAAAAGGTTAAAACACATAGTATACCAATTCCAATCTTATCCTCGAATAATGGAAAGGCAGCTAATTCGTCCTTATACCTCGATTTAAATTGTCCAGTCTCTTTATAAAACATACCTAAACCCTCTCAATAATTTTTTCACCAAAGAGGCCCTGCGGCTTGAACAAAAGAAAAACCAAAGCAATTACATATGCGAACCAACCTTCGACACTTCCCCCCATCATGGGACCCCAATATATTTCAAATATTTTTTCACCTAATCCAATTATCAGACCTCCGATAATTGCACCAGGAACCGAGGTAAACCCTCCGATAATCAAAACAGGTAATGCTTTCAACCCGATAATTTGTAATGCGAATGATACATCCGACCGGGCACCCCAAAAAAGTCCCCCAACCAGCGCCACAATTCCTGCAACAAACCAAACGATGACCCATATTTGGTTGAGTGAAATCCCCACAGAAAGAGCTGCCTGATGGTCATCTGCCACCGCGCGAAGACCTCGACCGATCTTTGTTTTACTAAAAAATACTGCTAAAATAGCTATCAAACTACTAGCAAGAACGACAGCAGAGATATCGATATGCTCAAAATACACTGCTCCCCCAAACATAGGCCACTCGCTACTCCCAACCGGAAACCCTAGCTCTGCGTGTATCATCGATCTTGGCACACCTCCAAAGATCCATTGTGCAGCCCCAATAATGACGAATGTTAAACCAATGGTAGACATGAATAAAATATTACCATCTTGGTTAACTAGATTTCTCAATATTACCCGTTCAACCCCGAAGGCAAGTGCGTACATTAACAATAGCACTAAAGCCACGCTTATCCATGGGTTGATACCCATTTCATAAAAGCTAACCAAAGCTAATGCCGCCAAAACCATTAAAATAGGTTGTGAAAAATTAAAAACTCCTGAGGCCTTAAATATCAACACAAACCCTAACGCAAGAAGCGCGTACAAAGTTCCGCCTACAAAACCATCCCAAAGGCCCTGAAAAAATAGGTCGGGTAATGCTACCATATCTAAGAAAGGCGCAATAAAAATCATATGTAATATTTCCATTAGTGAGGTACTCCTAAATATGCATCAATCACCGCTTGATTCGATTGGACCTCTTTTGGCGTCCCATCAGCCAGCAACTTCCCATAGTCTAAAACCACTACTCGGTCTGCTAGATCCATGACAACAGCCATATCATGTTCGATAAGAGCAATTGTCGTTCCAAATTCTTCGTTAACCTCCACAATAAATCTTGACATATCCTGTTTCTCTTCGACATTCATTCCTGCCATAGGCTCGTCTAATAACAGTAAGTTTGGCTCCATCGCTAACGCTCTTGCCAACTCGACTCTCTTTTGTAATCCGTACGGTAAGGACCCCACTGGCGTTTTTCTGATATGATTAATTTCAAGGAAATCTATTATCTCTTCACACCTTTTTCGATGTTGAACCTCCTCTTCTATCGCAGGCCCATATCTTAGCATTTGCCAAAAAATATTTTTATTCATCTGCAGTTGTCGGCCAGTCATCACATTCTCTATAGTCGTCATTCCTTTGAAAAGCGCGATATTCTGAAACGTTCTTGCGATGCCGGTCTTCGCCACCTCGTATGGCTCCATAGACGGTCTTTTTTGGCCATCAAACCAAATTTCGCCTTCTTGAGGGTGATAAAACCCGTTGATCACATTCAACATTGACGATTTTCCGGCCCCATTGGGACCTATTATTGCTCGTATTTCACCTTCATGGATATCAAAAGAGACACCTTGTATTGCAACTACTCCTCCAAACCTAAGGTTAATATTTTTAACTTCCATAATTATTTTGGGCACTTTTTCGCTCATTTTTCTAAATCCCTAGTCTTTTCCTATTCTGCTGCTTCTTGAAGTTGGTAAATGGTAGCGTCTACTATTGAAAGTGTTGCCTCTAAATAACCTTTGCGACCATCTTCATAAGTTACCTCCGTTTTCGTATCAACAGACCCATTGTCTGAGTAAAGGGCGCTGACGAGATCATCATATTTTTCGTTTATAAAAGCCCTCTTAACTTTTCGAGTTCTTGTTATCTCACCATCATCAGGATCAAGCTCTTTGTGTAAAACTAAAAACTTTCTTATCTGACAGCCAGACATCATAGAGTCCTTTGCCAATGCCATATTAACATCTTCTACGTGCTCCTTCAGAATATTAGCCACTTCGCTATTTGACGCTAGTTCCTGATAGGAAGAGTATGAAATATTGTTCTTCTCAGCCCAGTTTCCAACAGCTGTCATATCAATATTTAAAAACGCTACACAAAACTCTTTTTTATCACCGAACAATACTGCCTCCAATATATTTGGAAAAAACTTTAGCTTGTTTTCAACATATTTTGGGGCAAATAGTGCTCCGTTCTTTAGTTTGCCTACGTCCTTAGCTCTGTCAATAATCCGTAATTGGCCTGTATCCTCATCAATATATCCTGCATCACCAGTTGCTACCCACCCATCCTTATCCTTTGCTTCGCCAGTAGCCTTGGGGTTTTTGTAGTACTCTTTAAAAGACCCAACGGATTTATACAAAATCTCTCCCGAAGGCGCTATTTTCAACTCCACTCCTTCAATTGGTTTTCCGACAGTATCCGAAAAGACCTCATCATTACCTTGCATTGTAAGAAAAACTGAAGCCTCGGTTTGTCCGTAAAGTTGTTTCAGGTTTATGCCAAGTGAACGATAAAAATCAAAAAGCTCTGCACTTATTAAATCTCCTGCAGTGTAGGCTATTCTCACATTCGAGAAACCCAGCATATTCTTGAGCGGTGCATAAATCAGGAAGTTACCTAAAGAATATTTAAGTCTGTCTAACAGTCCAACTTTTCTTTTTTCCAAAATATCCCGCCCTACTTTTTCTGCGTGTGCCATGAAATATTTAAATGCAACTTTTTTAAAGAGTGCAGCATCTTCAATTCTTATAAAAACCGAGGTCTTAAGACGCTCCCACAATGGAGGTGGGCCAAAGAATATTGATGGGCCAATTTCCCTCAAATCAACTTGCATTGTCTCGGGACCTTCCGGACAGTTAATACAAGCTCCTGCTCCCATACCTTGTGCCACTGAAATCATGAAATCTCCAACCCAAGCCATTGGCAAATAAGAAAGCAAATAATCATCATGCGTCCAGCTATCATGTTGGTTGGCACCTCCTGATGCTCCAATTATCGCTCGATGTGTTTGCACGACCCCTTTAGATTTCCCTGTTGTTCCAGACGTGTAGAGTAAAACACATGTCGTATCTCCGATTACTTTCTCCACACGGCGCTTTAATTCTTTATCCAGATCAGCGCTATCTCCAGATCCAATCTCCAGGATGTCAGCGATACTATGCAAATTTTTCTTATCATACTTTCTGAGCCCCTTGGGATCTACGAATACTATATCTTTGAATCCTTTTAAGCGATCCGAAATTTCGAGTATTTTATCAACCTGCTCTTGATCTCCGACTATGGCAAACGAAGCACCACAGTGGGAAAGAATGTACTCCATTTCCTCTGCAACCGCATCTTGATAGAGAGGCACGGGTATTGCGCCAATGTGTTGGCAAGCCAATAGAGACCAATATAAAGATGGTCTATTCCTTCCAATCACAGCAACGTGATCACCCTCTTGAACGCCAAGCTTTATGAGGCCCTTTGATAGTTTGTGTATTTCCTCACTAGACTCTTTCCATGTCCAGGTTTGCCAAATCCCGAGATCTTTTTCCCTAAAAGCAGGTGAGTCTCCGAATTTACTAACATTCCTAGCCAGTAACTTTGGCATAGTATCAAGCGCAGCGCTATTCTCCGTCATTATCCCTCCCAAGATTTTTTGAAGAAAACATTCTTTTTTAAAAGTGTAGGGAAAAAAAATTGATAAAACAACAGGCTTTTTGGCCTTGTGACAAAAAGTACTAAAAGCAACACACTATTATACTTCCGTCACCTTATAATTGCAATCCTAATATCGTTTAAATTTATTCCAGTAGCACCAGAATAAAATAGGCTTGAAGCTATTTTATGCGCCGAAAACGAGTCGCATTCACTTAAAAAATCTTTTGATGGCGCTTTTTTATTCAATACCTTGACAGTATCTCCCGAAATAATTGCTCCTGCATTTTTTTCAAATCCATCAATTCCATCAGTGTCAGCCACTAGAGCTGTGATTCCAGCCACACCCTCGATTTCTTTTGCTAATGCCAAGGCGAAATGTGAATTTCTACCCCCTTTACCATGGTTTTTCGGTAACTTTACGTGAGCTTCACCGCTTGAGACGATAATCGCTGGCTTTTTAATTGGTCGATCAAATCGTTTTATCTCTTTAAAAATTGATGCATGGAACCTGGCCAAAGATGCCGCATCACCCTCAAACTCTGAGGATAGTAACAAAAGGTTAAATTTATATTTTTTCTCGATATAATCGCGCACACTATCCAATAATATAGCGCTAGACCCAATACATACTGACTTTTGTACGAACGCATCTTGGCCTTTGAGATCACTTAATCTTTTTTTATTTTCTGAAAAAAACTCGTTAATTTTTGAACCAAAATCTAAATCACTGGTAGTTATTCTGTTAATCTCTGGAACAAATGTTGGGCCACTCCCAACAAGAGATAAATCTCCACCGGGAATGTCAGATACTACTAAATTAATTATTGGACAAGGAGAAGCAGCTAATGCGAGTTTACCTCCCTTTATTTGAGAAAACTCTCCCCGGTATAGGTTCATTTCTCTAATCGACAAACCGGAGCCAAGTAAAACCCGGTTTAAATGAATTTCATCTTCAAGACAGTAGCCCTTTGGAGGTAAAGGTAATAAAGCCGAAGCTCCTCCTGAAATACAAAAAATTAGCAGATCATCTTTTCCAAGCCTTGAGATTGCTTTTAGGAGTTTATGGGATGCGTCTAAACCTTTCTGTGAGGGAATAGGGTGCGTAGATTTAATCACCTCACACTCTAAATCATCGCAATTTTCATTTTCAGGAATAACCACAATTCCATCAGCTTTTTCTTTATACGTTTTAAAAAAAGCCTTTGCCAGGCGTCCTGCACCTTTTCCAACAGCTACGAAAAAAAGCCTTCCTAAAGGAGGGTCAAACTTCATCTTTTCAAGTTTTTTTGCTGGATCTGCCAATTCTAGAGACCCTAAAAATATGTCTTCAAGAATTTTATTATCGTCGTGTCTTTCGTTTACCATAAAAATGTTTCAGATGTATAATTCAAACCTGAGAAAAGCTAAATTTGCAAATATTCCTAAACATGCTGCCCCCCGTTAATCTCTATTTCTGCGCCTGATACATAACTCGCTTCTTTGGAACATAAATAAAAAATCGTGTCAGCCACTTCTTCCGGTAAGCCAAGTCGTTTCATCGGAATATCAGCGACTATTTTGTCGGTACCTTCACTCAAAATTGCCGTCTTAACTTCTCCTGGTGCAATAGCGTTTACTCTTACACCTAAGGGACCAAAATCTTTCGACATTTCCCTAGTCAAAGCTCCCAAAGCTGCTTTTGATGTAGCGTAGGCAGCGCCAGCAAAAGGATGCACCCTACTCCCTGCAATTGATGTCACATTTACAATCGCCCCTTGCGCTCTTAATAATTCTTCCTTTAATCCTCTTGCTAAAATTACCGAGGCAAAAAAGTTTACGTGAAAAACCTTTCCCCATGTACTTAAGTCCGTTCCTAGAGTATCCAGCCTTTCTCCATTCTCCCCTTTAGGCGATATCCCGGCATTGTTTACGAGCGCATGCAATTTACCATTTAGTCGTTTTTTTACCTCATCAATAGCATCCAGTGTATTGTTTGGATTTGATAGATCGACTTGAACATGATTCGCCTCACCCCCAGGCCAGGGACATTTTGTGTCAAACGCCTGCCTAGAACATGTAATTACACGCCACTTTTCTTCAGAAAATTTTCGAACGGTGGCATGGCCTATGCCCCTACTTGCACCCGTCAACAATATAATTTTTTGTTCTGAATCATCAACCATCGTTCTATAACCTCTGCAAATTATTTTAATTCCGATCGATTTAGTCAGATTTTAGCATTTCGTGTTTTAGTTTTCAACAATATCATAAAATTTGGAAATCAATTCTTGTTAAAACACTGTCAATTTTATCAAACATCTCATTAATTTGACGTTCTTCAATAATTAAGGGTGGACAGAACGCCAAACTGTCACCTGGAAGCGACCTTAAAATAACACCTTCGTCTTGGATTTTTTGCTGTATCTTTGCAGCAACTTTTCTACTTGGATCAGGTTTTTTATTTGAGCAAGGCTCAGAGACAAATTCTATTGCACCAATTAACCCAATGGCCCTAGCATCTCCAACAAAGTCATATTTTTTTAAGTTTTTGACCCTTTCAATAAAACTTTTTTCCATATTCCTCACATGTTCCACAATTTTTTTCTCTTCATATATTTCAAGGGTTCTAAGAGCCACTGCAGCCGACATAGGATGTGCAGAATATGTAAACCCATGCCCAAAAATACCAAGATCGTTGGCCTGGTTTTCTATCTCAGAAACAATAGCTTTATTAATGAGTAAAGCTGATATTGGCGCATAAGCACCTGATAAAGCCTTAGCACAAGTTAATATATCAGGTTTTAAATTAAACGTTTCTGAGCCCCACATATTACCTGTTCTACCAAATCCACAGATCACTTCATCTGCAATAAAAAGTACATCGTATTTCTTCAGCAATGCCTGTACTTTAGAAAAATAATTTTCAGGAGGAATGATCACTCCACCGGCTCCCATGACAGGCTCTGCGATAAAAGCTCCAATAGTATCAGGACCTTCTTCAAGGATAAGTTCCTCAAGATTATTTAACATTCTGTCTACAAAATTTTGTTCAGACTCGCCTTCAAGTTTTTCTATAAAATAATGCGGACAAGAGGTGTGCTTGACAAAGTCTAAGGGTAAACCAAACCCGTCTTGAGCATACGGTAGTCCTGTTAAACTTCCCGCTACCATAGTTACCCCATGGTAGCCCCTTTTTCGACTGATAATTTTCTTCTTTTCAGGTCGACCTAGAGCGTTTTGATAGTACCAGACAACCTTAATCGCAGTATCATTAGCCTCGGATCCGGAATTGCAAAAGAAAACTTTATCTAATCCTTCCGGAGCTATTCCAACAAGTTTTTCAGCCAAGTTAGCAGCAACCTCTGGCACTTTACCCGCGAAACTATGATAGAAGGGGAGCTTTTCCATTTGCTCAGTGGCAGCCTCAACTAAATCTTTATTATTGAACCCTAATGAAGCACACCACAAACCACTCATACCCTCTATAAATCTCGTATTTGAATTATCGAAAACGTAGACGCCTTCTCCCCTGCAAATCACATGTGGACCAGACTCTTTTAATGTTTGGGGGTTAGTATACGGATGAAAATGGTTTTCAATGTCTTTGGCCTCAATTGAATTAACTATTCTGTTCATAGTATTTCCTCCAGCAACAGATGATTTAAATGTGAGCTACATCAATAGCTTAACAGAACATTTCTGTTCTTAAAGATTTTATATTGAACTTCAAAAAATTAGAGTCTAAATCTTTACTAAAGCTAGCCGTAGTATTATATCGAACTTTTATGTTTACAGGAGGACTCACAAAAGATGGTTATATTTAAAGGATTTCTTTTTTTTAAACTATTTTGCATCTCGGTCCTTTTTAGTGTAGCTCTTGCCCATGATGCATCAGATAAAGTCTTGGCAAAAAAAATTTTCGGCAACTTTATAACCCCAACAAATTTAACGTCAGAAAGCGTTGGAAAGTATAATAAGGGATGTCTCAATGGCGGCGTTGAATTACCCGTTAAGGGAGAAACATGGCAACACATCAACTCAAAAAGGGGACGCAATTGGGGACATCCACGGCTAATCGATTTCACTAAGGACCTTTCTCAAAAAGTCGCGGACTTCGGATGGATAGGACTTTATATAGGTGATCTTGGTAACCCGAGGGGTGGGCCTACCCCTTATGGCCATGCCGCTCACCAAGTAGGATTAGAAGTAGATATAAAATTTAGAAAACCAGCGACTCTAGATCTTTCAATGAAAGACAGTCATAATGACCACAGGTACGGAAAACCTTCTTTTAAAGAACTGAATGTCGTGTCAAAAAATCAAAAAAATGTTAACTCTAATTGGACTAAAGAACATATGTACATTCTGAAAGCTGCGGCGCAAGATGAAAGAGTAAATAAAATTTTTGTTAACGCAGCAATAAAAGTTTGGATGTGTAAAAACGCTGGATCAACAGATAGGTCTTGGCTGATGAAGATACGGCCTGAGAGAGGTCATAGTGAGCATTTTCATGTTAGGCTCAAGTGTCCGGAGGGATCGCCAGAATGCATAAATACACCACTTTGGAATAAGTATAAAAATGTAGATGGTTGTGACAAGCAATTGGCTTGGTGGGTCACAGATAGGCTTAAGCCAAAGAAAAAAGTTATAAAAAAGACTGTTAAAATTAAGAAAAAATATAAATGTGCTCACGCAAGATGCTTATTGCCTGAAGATCTGCCAAAGGCTTGCCTTAAAACTATGCATATCGAAAATTAAAGCTAAATCTATTTACTACATATATATTGCAGACCCTTTTCTCTTAATAAAGTACCTGGAGAAAAACTTCTATTTATTTCTTGCTGGTAAAGGCTATCAACTATTTCTACAAGATCTGAAACCCTAGTAATACGATCGTTACTACAGTTAGCACTATATTTTTCTCCAAGTTCTTTTCCAAAAAAAACTATATAACCATCCCATAAACCGGTGACGTAAGCTGATTTAGATGCAACACTTAGTGTTTTCCAGTTCCCATAATTCTCTACGACGACGTAAGGCCCAGCAGTAAAGCAGACCCAAAAGGTCAGGATCAGAAGCTTGAAAACGAGTAATTTATTTTGCAACTGCCTTATCAGTTAAAGAATATATTGGATTATCTTCTTCACCTTCGCTCTCGCCAGTTTTTCTTTGAGGCTTAGCTATTCTTATCACCTTACCATTAAAGTTTGCACCAGTTTCAATTGAAATCTCACTATGTTCGATATCTCCTTTAACGGTAGATCCAGCATCTAACTTAACAATATCAGATCGAATAAATCCCGTGAAATTACCCTGAACGGTAATTGCTTTTACAATAATTTTGCCGTCCACCTTTGCACTTGGACCTAAGGTCAAATTATCCCCCAATATATCTCCAGAAGCTTTACCCTCGATCAAAAGCTCCCCTTTGAAGTCAATTTTCCCTTTTATTACGGTATCTGAAGAGATGACTGAGCTAGAATTTGTAAAATTATTCATAGTTTAATACCTAATGTTTATCATGCGAAAATACACCAAAACTATTTTAAATCAAGGTTAATAGGAGACAAAGAAATGCTGGTTTCAATTACATTTTTTCTGTTCTTCGTCTCTTTGGGCTAAATTCGTAGGCTCTATGGACCTGTTTTGTAATTTCGTTAATTTCCTTTATTGTGACTTTCATAGCTGGGACACCTAGTTTTTTAGCAGCCAATCTTCTAAAAGCACCATAACTATCATGGATCCGTATAAGTTTTTCGAACTCGTCTATTAGGTCATTTGCTTCAAGATCATTTCTTGCTAACTCTTTTATGTTTATATCCTGGCTCTTTTGTCGTTGTCCATCTGATCCAGGTGAAGATATTTTCATCATTTCTTGGATGTGCGATACATATTTTTGAGACCTAACAGCATTCCAGACTGCTTTTTCGCTATTTCCAGAGTTAAGCGCAGTAATTGCTGTCATTGCATAAATTTGAGCTCTTTGAGCATAGCTCAGCACCTTCTTGGTCTGTTCGTTATAATCAGCACTTTCTGAGTTCGAGTTGTCATAAACCATAGAGCTTAAATTGGTGGTATACTCCTTTCTTGACCATTCCTTTAGGTTTGGTGAGATTGGGTTTTCTTTTACAGCACAACAAAACTTTATTATGTCGTATAGATCCTTGGAACCCTCCTCCAGAAATTCCTTTTCAAGTTTAACGTCCTTACTGAATAACAAATCGCTTTTTGATGTTTTTTGATAAACAAATTCGTTCATTATGTCTTTCTTTGGCAATCTTTGATTCTACTTATTATTATAAATTTCTGCAATCTCTATACCATTTCAAGTTTTTTTATTATTTGCCAGAAAATATTTTTTTGTGTAGTAGAAACAAATGAAATAAAAATGTTGACTTCTTTGTAACCATTCATGATACAATACAATGTGACGTTACGTAAACTAAAACTGGGAAATTTTATATGTTAAGTAGAGGCAGCCACCAACATAAATGTAGTATCGCAACAGCCCTATCAATTTTAGGAGACAAATGGACTCTTTTGATCGCAAGGGATATAATGATGGGCAACCAGAGCTTCGAATCTATTCAAAATAATCTCAATATTTCAAGAAACCTGTTGACAGAGCGGTTAAAGTCTATGGCAAGCCAAAGGTTGATTAAGCGTTATGTGCCGGATAACAAAAAGAGGGCTAAGTACATACCAACTGAAAGATGCAAAGATCTAGTCAAAGTTTTTCTTTCTCTCTCTTTGTGGGCAGATCGATGGGTTCCTGATACGAGGCGTCCTAAAATGGCGGGAGTGATCAATGAAAAGGTTACAGAGATTGGTCTTCAAGTAATCCCGTTTGATAAAGTAGAAGAGAACAAGAATATAAAATTGTCTAAAAGACTTGCTAATTAGAATAGCTTCAATTTTTGGAAAGATTTTACAATTGCGCACTGTTAACAAGCCTAACGATAGATAGAGTACCATTGAATTAAGACAGTCTCCGCATTGAAAGATGTAAAAGCTATACTATTTCATCTAAAATTTTATATATTTCTTATATCAGGAAAAAATTAGAGGCGATGAAAGATCATATTGTAGAAATAAAAGATGTTTCAAAAACCTTTTTTACAAAATCAGGATCCCTCGAGCTTTTTACCGATGTAAATATTAACTTTTGTCCTTCCACTAGTTACGCTCTTAAAGGTGAGAGCGGCGTCGGAAAGTCAACACTTTTGCATATCGCTTCCGGGCTCGAGAAACCTTCTACCGGTGAAGTTTTTTTTGGGGAGCAAAACTTTTGGGATCTTAAAGCATCTGACCAAGCTTTGTTAAGACTTAACGAGACAGCGATTATATTCCAACAATATAATTTGATTCCATGTCTCTCTGTTAAAGAGAATATTGAATTCCAATCTAGGGTTAATAAGAAGCATAATAATGAATATATCAAAGCAATCATTGACGATCTCCAAATTGCGAGGTTACTTGAGGAGTGGCCGGAAAATCTTTCTGGAGGAGAACAGCAAAGAGTAGCTATAGCAAGAGCATTAGCCGCTCAACCAAAAATTTTATTTGCGGATGAACCAACTGGTAGCTTGGATGAAAAGAATGCAAAAATAGTTTTAGACATGCTCTTAAACATAAATCGAAAGTATAATACCAGCCTAGTAGTAATAACACACTCACTTGCGATCGCCTCAAAATTAGAGGTATGCTTAGAACTTAAATCAAGAAAAATATCAAAGAAATGAGCCAATTTTTTCTAGTACTTGGAGTAATTGTCGCGAATTGGAAAAAAGCAAAAGGGCAACTCTTTTTCACAATATTAGGTATAGCGATAGCTTCAACTCTTTGGTCGAGCGTAGATATTGTAAACAACCAAACCATTAAAGCACAAAAACGATCCATCGATCTCTTACAAACTGCTTTCAAGCCTATAATTATTGATAGGGAATTACCTTATGTAAGTCATAATGATTATGTTAGATTGCGCCTAAATGGATGGCTTGTAAACCCTGTTATACGAGCACCTTTAAAAAACACAAATATTATTATTGTGGGCATCGATCTTTTAGCAGATGGAAAAAAAATACTACCTAGTGGAAGAAATATTGCTGATAGCAATTTCTTAGAAATGCATGCCAATGGTGAGGCCTTGCTATTTGGTTCTGGTAAGACTTTTGAGAAGATAACAAATCACCTCTCTAATTTTACTAGGATAGAACTCGCTCATTTACCCGAAAATACTTTAATAGGTGATATTACTTCAGTCCAAAGTCTACTGAATATGGAAGGAAGCTATACATACTTTGAGTATATAAATAGAAGCTTGAACACTCTTGATAAGCTCCCACTTAAAAATTTAATGTTGATTGACGATAATAGTGCTGGAGAATTCAGGTTTATCTCCGAAAGCTTTACATTTAACATTAGAGCATTCGGATTTCTCTCCTTTTTTGTTGGAATGTTTATTGTATATACCAGCGTCGGTATGGCATATGACCAAAGAAGACTTACCGTAAAAATTTTGAAGACGATAGGGATTGAAAGAACTCTGATTAATTTGACCCTTGCAACAGAGTTACTTGTAATTTCATTATTTTCTGGCTCGATTGGAGCATTTGGCGGTTTTCTGCTAGCCAGAGAACTTCTTCCGGATATAAATAACACAGTCTCAAATATTTATAATAGCCCAGTAGATGGAAAAATAGACTTATCAATTAGTTGGTACTTTTATAGTGTATTGATTGCAGGACTAGGCACTTTGTTAGCTTGCTCCAGGGCGCTGTTAAGACTTGATAATTTAAAGCCAGTAGAGCCAACTAGTTATAAGAAATTACATTCGAGGAAAAGGCTTTCTATCGGTGTTTATGCAATACTTTTACCTTTAACCTACACTTTTTACTATTTTTCAATTACTTCCAACATTAAAGTTGCCAACTTCCTTTTTTTGGGATCAGCAATTGTCTTTGGTTGTACCTTGCTTCCTTTATTTATTAAGCTGTTTTTGTTCTTCACTGCCAAAAAACTACCTGAACGATTTGCACTATCTTTTTGGCTGCTCAGAGATACTCAAAAATTTGGAACACTTCTTTTTGCAGGCTATATCGCTTTTTTCTTAGCTCTATCAATAAATGTTGGAGTTCATGGAATGGTAACAAGCTTCAAATCAACATTTGTCGAGTGGCTGGAAAGTAGGATCTTCGCTGAATATTATATAAACATAGCGAATGAGCGCCAGTTCAATAAAATACAAGACTTGGTCAAGAAATATGATGGGTATGCTTATCCTATTATAAAAAATAGAGGTAGATTTAATGAAAAATCTGTCGAGATCTATGGGTTCAATCCCTCCTCAGCTTATGAAGAAAATTGGCCTTTATTAGACAAAAAAAGAAATGCTTGGGATAGGATAAGAAATGGAGAGATCATTTTTGTGAGCGAACAGTTATCTATCCGAGAAAAAATAAAATTAGACGATTTTTTGGAATTAGAGATTAATGACAAAAAGATTCACATCCAGGTTGGTGGAATTTACGCAGATTATGGCAACCCACATAGTCAGTTAATGATGCAACTTAAACTTTTCAAAACTTTTTTTTCGTCTCAAATTCCGAGTACCGTTGCAGTAAAACTTGATGAAACCAATCGCTTAAATTTTTTCAATGAATTAACATCAAATATCGGAATTAATTCTGAAACAATTATCAATCCGCAGCAAGTGCGAGAAATTTCTCTAGGTATCTTTGATAATACTTTCAAGATCAGTTTTCAACTCGCCTTAATTACTTTATTGGTGGCAGCGTTCACGCTTTACACTAATCTTATTAGCATAAATAAATTGAGGAAAAAAGATCTCCTACCGATCTATTTGATTGGCTTTTCTGTAAATCAGATTATACGCTTGGAGTTATTGAAGATCTTTATTTTGACTAATATAGTCTGTTTCCTAGCAATTGGGATGGGTGTGATAATAGCTTACATATTGTCGGAGGTTATAAACCCAAATTTTTTTGGCTGGAGGATTCCAATACAAGTTTTCCCAAAATATTGGCTACAAATCTGGATTGTTGCCACTTTGGCTTCAGTTTTCTCGACCATTTTGTCTTTAAGAATGTCTGATCTGAAAATGTCATCAAATTTCGATAGAAAAATATTTAGACCATTATGAACCACAAGATATTAGCATTTCTTTTTTGTATTTGGCTGTCTGGTTTTAACTCATTGGCTGATGAACATAGTGAGGAATTTAATTTAGCAGATCCAGACTATCAGATTACTTTCCCAAAAGATCATGGGCCACACAAAAACTTTCGAATTGAATGGTGGTATTTGACTTCAAATCTAAAGTCTGAATCTATAGAAAATTTGGGTATACAGTGGACGTTGTTCAAGAGCAATCTCACACCAATATCAGGCAAAAAACCAAACAACCTAAATGGCTTTTGGATGGCCCATAGCGCCATAACTACAAATACACAGCATTATTTTGAAGAACGTTTTGCAAGAAAAGAAAGTGATC
This sequence comes from uncultured Alphaproteobacteria bacterium, assembly GCA_902596985.1. Lineage (GTDB taxonomy): Bacteria > Pseudomonadota > Alphaproteobacteria > Rhodobacterales > Rhodobacteraceae > CACIJG01. Next base: position 74,957 of record CACJWR010000003.1, on the reverse strand, counting down.
AAGCAGGTGTAAAACTAGATCCTTTTAGAGCCTGGATGGATAATTGGAGCATTACAGGAGACGATCAACTAGAAACTATACAATTAGAAACTAGCGGAGTAGACTTCGCCTTCTCATTGAAATTTTCGACTAAAATGAAACCAGTTCTACAAGGTAATGCTGGTTACAGCAAAAAATCTGAAACAAGCGCGGCGTCTCACTATTATAGTCAACCCTTCTATAATGTGGAGGGGTGGGTTAATTTGAATGGAGAGCGGCATCTTGTAGAAGGAGTAGGTTGGTTAGATCGTGAGTGGTCAAGTAACCTTCTAAACGAGAGCCAGCTTGGTTGGGATTGGTTTTCTTTACATCTCAATAATGGAAGAAAAGTGATGCTTTTCAAAGTGCGGCATGCTTCTGGTAATGATTTTCTATCTGGATCATGGATTGACCAAGATGGCACCAAAAAACCGCTTAATGCTTCTGATTTCGAACTTGAAGAAACAGGTTATTCAACTATTAAAGGCAGAAAAATTCCTACCACATGGAAAATCTCCTTTCTTGGAAGAGATGGCCTGAATATTAATATCAAAGCCCTGAACTCTCGCTCTTGGATGGACACCAGCTTACCCTACTGGGAGGGACCAATTTCAGTTAGTGGTGATTTATCAGGGGTCGGTTATTTAGAAATGACTGGCTATTAAAGATACTACGCTGCTTTACCATCTAAAACTTTATCCACTTTCTCTTGAGCCTTTTTCTCTCCAACACCATCTACAGCGGCTATCTCCCTTGTTAATCGTTCCAAAGCTGCTTCGTAGAGTTGCCTTTCTGAATAAGATTGCTCTCTTTGCTCGTCGTTTCGATGAAGGTCCCTTACTACCTCTGCAATTTGAATAAGCTCACCAGAATTTATTTTCTGTTCATAATCTTGTGCACGTCGAGACCACATCGCACGTTTGACCTTTGCTTTACTACTGATTACCTGTAATGCTTTCCCAATGGTGTTTGGACTTGACAACTTTCGCATGCCTGTAGACTCTATTTTATTTTTGGGAACCTTTAGTGTCATTTTATCCTTATCAAAAGTAATGACATACATTTTAAGCTCAAAGCCCGCAATGTTCTGGGTTTCTTCATCAACTATCTGCCCTACTCCATGTGAGGGATAAACCACAAAATCATTAATTTTAAAATCTAAATCTGACACGTTACTATCCATAAAAAGCCACCCATTAAATAGAAAAAAATGGGTGTACCATAGTTAAACAAAAATAGCTACTTAAAAGTTAATCTCCTTCTCCAGCTTTATCGGAGAAGAATTTTTCAAATTTGCCTGACTCACCTTCCATTTTGTCTGCATCTGGTAATGGATCTCTTCTAATTGTAATATTTGGCCACTGCTCTGAATATTTTCTATTGAATTCTACCCACTCAGCAGCGTCAGGTTCCGTGTCAGGCTTGATTGCATCTGCTGGACACTCAGGCTCACACACGCCGCAGTCAATACATTCATCGGGGTGGATTACAAGCATATTTTCACCCTCATAAAAGCAATCCACTGGGCAAACATCGACGCAGTCGGTATATTTACACCCTATGCATTTATCGTTAACTATGTAGGTCAATCGGTACTCCTTATACAATCTACCTTAATAATAGGATTTAATTATCGGAAAGGAAGTGTAATTTTTCTTTGAGAGCCTTTAAATTCCTTCTTATCTTTTTATCAGGTTTATATCTTGTTCTGGCTTGAAAAAATTTTGCGCCTTCCTGTCTATCTTCGAATATTATTTTATAAAAACTTTTAGCTTTTGCAGACGAAACTCTTTTGACAGCTATCTCTTCGACCAAGATTGTTTTTCTAACAAAGTTTTGTTCAATAACCAGTTGACTATCTACATTTATTAAAGAGGCTGGCTTTGTTTTGGTTTTCCCAGATAGACGTACCAGACCTTTTTTAATATTTAATGCTGCAATATTTCTTGTTTTGTAGAACCTTGCCGCCCAAAGCCATAAATCCAACCGACACTGGGATACAGGTGGTTTTTCAGAGAGGCTCAATTTTTTATTAAATCCTTTAACATGGAAAAAGGCGAGTCATTTTTCGGCATTTGTTTTTTTACCCTATTCTTTTTTCTATTTTGCTTCGTCTTTTTAAATATTTCAGAAGCTGACATTGATTTTTCTCTTTTGTTTATTAACTGTTTTTTAAACAAAACCTTATAGTGCTCATCATCCTTCTCAAAAGTTATAACCTCATTACCTTTCTCTATTTTCTCATGTTTGATGTCAAATCGAAGGCTTCTAATGAGCTCCGTAAATTTTTCTAACCCTAATCCGGTAATCGATAACATACCTGGTTGAATTACTATCCACTCATCTTTGGAATACTCTTTGATCATAAAAAACAGTCTTTCAAGCATGTCTATTCTTATAGCCCTATTGCCAGCCACAAAAAAGCCTGCAACCAAATATTGTTTCTTTGATATATGTTTGTCGTATTCAACTGTAACTAGACCAGCTGGGGGGTGAAATAATGTGGGTTCAGGGATAGCACAGAAAACATTGAATAGAGCAATTCTTAACTTTGAGGCTTCTGGCTTAAGAAGCGTTGTATCATAAATTGTCTTGTATCCAAACCTTATACCAAAATTTCTTAAGTTATCTTTGCTCTCGTTATCCATGCTATTGAATTGCTCCATAACCTCAGATTTCATAAGAACACCCAAATTATTAACAAAAATATGTGCAAAACCAGCTGTAGCTCCCCTCAACTTATTATTATTGGCAAGAATCAAAAGATTAGGCATCAGTGTCTTAACCTTATTTTCAATAAAAATGTTGAGTTTTCTTTGAATTTTTTCCAGGCTGCTTTTATCCAGTTCATCTGACTTGATCAGTTTAACTTTTGGGATCAATATTTTTTGACTTTTCTCCAGCTGACCAACTTTGCTACCTCGCCAAATCACTTGCCCATCTACATGAAGCAAAATTTCACTCTCTGGTGCTTCATAAAAACTCGTTACTAAGCCAGTGAGATGTTGACGCAAGAAAGGTCTCACCACCTGCATCAATTTTTTATTCTCCAATACAGAATCTACCCCAGAAAGATTAAATACAAACCCATCCATTTTACCAAAGAGGTGTCCCTTGATATAAACGCAGCTATCCTCTCTTAACTCGAAATCTTTCTCATCAAAATTTTCTGCCATTCCCTTTTTTATCAATACAGACCTCCTTAGGTCAACAAATCGTTGTGTAAGTTTTAGATGCAAGGCATCTGATAGCTTATCTTCAATATTTCTGGTAATTCCAATAAAATATTCGTTATCCAGTAGCCATTTGTTAATGTTCGCAACAAATGACCAAGTCCTGATAAACGATAATCTCTTAGATAAGATATCTATATCACCGTGAACACTATCTAGACGAGCAATCTCCATCTTCAACCAATCTGAAGGAATGCTTCCTTTGGTTCTTACAAAGTCAAAAATTTTCATTATGAGACCTGCATGATCTTGATTTGAAATTTTTCTGAAATCTGGTATTTGGCATGCCTTCCATAACAATTTAACGTCATCTCTTTTCAGTTCCTTTAAAAGTTCAGGATTATTTACGTTTATAAATTTTAAAGTATTAACATCAAGACCATCTAGAGACCGTTCAAGATAGCTTTCACTCGCTATCAAATCGAGGGATTTTACGAGTGAGCTAACGTCATTAAAATCAAGCGCAGTGTTACGCCATTTTAACTTTTTAAGCATTGGGAAAATATTATTCTCAACATCATGAATCAACATTTCTCCCATTGGCATTATGCTTCCAGTTTCACCAAAAAAACCATCAGTGGTGTAACGTCCTGCGCGACCAGCAATCTGAGCAATTTCTAAGGTATTGAGCGGCCTTAGTCGACGTCCATCAAATTTTTGCAGAGCTGCAAAATAAATATTATTTATTGGCAAGTTTAGGCCCATACCTATTGCATCTGTAGCCACTATGTGGTCCACATCTCCATTTTGATACAACTCCACTTGAGCGTTTCTTGTCTTTGGAGATAGCGCTCCTAAAACTACTGCAGCTCCACCCTTAGATGATCTTAAATGTTCAGCCAATTCGTAAACTCTATCAACTGAAAAATCTACTACTGCTGATCTCGGCCCTAATTTAGAAATATTTTTTTTCCCAGAAAAACTCAATTTTGAAAGTCGGTCTCTGCTAATTATTTCAATATCGGGTATTATCTTTTTTATTAAATCCTTAATAACTGCAGATCCTAAGAACAAAGTTTCAAATCGTCCGCGAGAGTTTAATAACCTATCAGTGAATATATGTCCTCTTTCTACATCAGCACAAAGTTGAATCTCATCTACTGCTACAAATTCAAATGTCTTTTCGACAGGCATGGCTTCAGTTGTACAGACCCAATATCGCTCAAATTTTCCACGTATTTTCTCTTCACCTGTGTTGAGCACTACGTTATCCGCTCCTTTCAATAACACAAGTCGATCATATATTTCTCGCGCAAGGAGTCGTAACGGAACGCCTATCACTCCACTTTTATAGGAAATCATCCTCTCTAATGCATAATATGTCTTGCCAGTATTAGTTGGACCTAAGATCGCCCTACACGTAGAGGAACTGTTACTGCTGCGTTTGAAATCCATAAAAAAATATCTTATAGTTTAGAGATAAGAGCTTTCAAGCATAGGTTATTAATAAGATCGTAAGAACCGATGATATATGAAACGCGTAAGCAAAAAAATAAAAATTAATTAAAGAAAGTATATTATGAGTGAAATATTAGAAAAGGCTGTAGCAGCTATAAATGATAAAATGGCTGGAGCAGCTTTTGACTCAAGCGTCAAGTTTAAAATTGAAGATGAGGGTTCAATAATAGTCGATAGTGACGGGGTGAGAATATCAGAAGAAGAAACTGATTGCACATTAATCGCTTCTCTGGATATTTTTACAAAAATCCTTGATGGTGATATGAATGCAACAGAGGCTTATATGACAGGGTCATTAAAGGTAGAAGGCTCAATGAGTGCAGCTATGGAATTGAGTAGCATTTTAGCCTAATAGACATTATGAAAACAAATCTCAGCAAATATATGCTGGAGAGTGGGCAAATCATCTTCAAAAAAACTGAAGATGGTAGAAAGTTACGAACAGCAATATGGAAAGCCAACACAAAAAGAGTTCTTGGGACAGTTTTTTTCCTGAATGGTCATCGTGAATTCATAGAAAAGTACTCAGGCACATTTGAGTTTTTTATAAAAAAAGGATTTAATGTCTGCACACTCGATTGGCGAGGTTGGGGGCTTTCAGACAGACCATTTCCTTCCAGACCCAAAATCCAACACATTTCTAGTGCTGAGGAGTACCAATTGGATTTAGACACTATGATAGGTTTAGCGAAAAAAAAAAAATTAACTACTCCATGGTACTTAGTTGCCCACTCGTTAGGTTGTCTTATAGGGTTAAGAAGACTTACATCAGAGCCACAATCTTTTGATAAATATGTTTTTCTATCCCCACTCTGGGGTAATTTCCCTTACATGGCGAGGCCAATTCAAAGGTTGGTTATCAAATTTGAAAAAGCATTGCGACTTTTGGGATTAATAATGCTTACCCAACAAAATCCGCAAAAATATAAGCCCTATCCACTTACTGTGGATTTTAGAAAAAATACACTTACGTCCGACAAAAAGCAGTTTAAGCGTTTGCAGACAATATTAAAAGAAAATCGTAATTTACATAGTGGTACCCCTACTTTAGGTTATGTTATTGCAATTTTAAAGGAGATTGAAGCACTAAGCCTAGCTAAAATACCAAACAGAAAAATACTGGTATTGCTGGCAGGAAAAGAACAAATAACAGATAACGTAGCAGTTATGCAATCAATGTATAGATACGCTTTCATAAATACAGTAACTATTAATAAAGCCCAACATGAAATCTTGATTGAAAAGGAAGAAATTAGACAAGAAGCATTATTATTAATACATGAATATCTCAAATCATAACGATTAAGCTCAGTTATTAAAAATTTTGATTATTTGTTCATGAACGCGGGAGTCACCGGAGGCAATCACATCGCCTCCTTTCAGCGGATAAGACCCGTCAAGATTACTTATGATGCCACCAGCAGACAAAACGATAGCTTCAGGCGCTCTGATATCATATTCTTGAAGACCAAATTCAATCACCGCATCAATACATCCGTCTGCTAGCATAGCATATGCATAACAATCTAAGCCGTACCTATCTAACTTTGAAAGTCTCATTATTTCATCTAAACTGGTTTGAAATATTTGGTTTGATATGGTAGGTGATGACGTGGCAACAACTGCATTAGCTAAACTTTTACATTTTCTGACGATTAAAGACTGTGGATCATTGCTTTTAAGGTTAATTTTCTTGAAAGCTTTTCCAAAACCTCCCCAAAAAAGCTCGCCAGTAAATGGCTGATAAATAACGCCCATTATTGGTTTACTGTTTTCGACCAAAGATAACAGTATCCCCCATGTTGGAATTCCCGAAATAAAGGCTTTTGTTCCATCAATAGGATCTATAATCCACGTGAAGTCAGTTGAACCACTTTTCCTTCCATATTCTTCACCAATTATTGAGTCATTTGGATAAAGCTTTTCAATCATTTCTCTGATTTTTTTTTCTGCTGATTTATCTGCAACTGTAACCGGATTGAAAAAGTTCTCGTCTTTATTCTCAATGATCAGATTTTGTTTAAAATAGCCGATTGTTATTTTTCCGGCCTCATAGACTATATCTATTGCGTTCAGAAAAAGGCTTTGTTTCTCTTGTTCGGTAAAGATTTTTGACCCCATGTTTGCTATAATGGCGTTTTACTTTGTCTTTTCTACCATTTTATTTGATATTTTTTAATTAAATATTCATTGAATACTTGAAAAAATAGCTTACTTGTCCGATATTAGGATTATCATTAACTCAATAATTAATTAGGGGTCAGTAAAAATGGCAGAATATCAAACTGCAAAATCATATGTAGATTCATCTCAGGCCATAGACGCAGGTCTTAGAGCCCACATGAACAAAGTATATGGACTTATGTCGTTAGCGATGTTGATAACAGGGGCCGTAGCTTACGCGGTGGGCACAACGCCTGCGCTCGTTATGGCAATATTTGGAACATGGCTGCAATGGGTTGTAATGTTAGCGCCACTTGGCGTTGTTTTTATGTTTAGTGCTAAAATCCATTCTATGCGAACTCAGACAGCGCAATTAGTTTTCTGGATTTTCGCCGCTCTGATCGGGCTTTCAATATCATATATTTTCTTGGCATATACAGCAATATCGATTGCACAAACGTTTTTTACTACTGCGGTCGCATTTGGAGCTCTTAGCCTTTATGGGTATACAACCAAAAGAGACCTATCAGCTTTAGGGAATTTTTTGTTTATAGGTTTGATCGGTATAATCGTAGCATCTGTAGCAAATTGGTTTTTTCAGAGCCCAGTTATGCACCTTGCAATATCTGCAATTGGAGTGCTAATTTTTGCAGGATTGACCGCATATGATACGCAGAACATCAAAAATACGTACTTGCAGTATAGGTCATCTTACGGTGAAGAGTATGCAGAAAAGATGGGTATAATGGGTGCTCTGTCCTTGTACCTAAACTTCTTGAATATGTTTATGTTCCTTCTTCAGTTTATGGGAAACAGAGACTAATATTTTTAGGTAGCAGCTCTTTTTAGAATAGTTGCTACCTTACTTAATTTTTCCTTCCTTATATTCTACGTGCTTTCTTGCCACTGGGTCATACTTCTTAACAACCATTTTGTCAGTCATAGTTCTTGAGTTTTTCTTTGTGACGTAAAAATGCCCTGTATCTGCGGTAGAATTAAGTCTGATTTTTATTGTAGAAGGTTTAGCCATGTCTTTATTCCTTGTTTTGTAGTTAGATATTAAAACTAATATAATTAGTCAATAAACATTTTTAACTGATAAAAATAAAATCCGAAGAAGCTCCATGTTTAAAAAAAGGAACTCCTTTTTTGTTTGGACCATCTTTAATAATCTCTTTGACTTCATTAAGAACAACTTCTGTTATAAAGGGTAAGTTAAGGCTCTTGACCTCATTAATATCAATCCAGTGCAAATGACTTAATTCGGTTGAAGCAGACGAAAAATCATCGAGGTTTCCATTAATATTCTCCGCTCTACAGATAAAAAACCTTGCATCAAACCTTCTAGGTCTTCCAGGCGGAGTTATGGCTCTAAACACATATTCCAGATTGCTGGCATCGGGTAAATAAAGACCATTACAGAAGTCTTTCCACTCTGGGCTTATTGTTCCAACATCCTCTACTTTTGCGCATAATCGTAAACCAGCTTCTTCCCATAACTCTCTTATTGCGGCAACGCAAAGCTCCTTGGCAATTTTCTTTTTCGAGTATTGATGAAGTAAATCAATCTTGTTTTCATCAATACTTTTATATAATTTTACTTTACTATCTTCTTCATCTACCGCACCCCCGGGGAATACATATTTACTAGGCATAAAAACTGCCTTATTACCTCTTTGTCCCATAAGAACATATGTACTATCTTTTTTTTCCCTCAGTAGTATAACTGTCGCCGCATCTTTGATTGGCACGTCATCGTTGTCATTCATTTTTACACTCTTTCACAAATAATTAACTAAACTATTGTATTGCATTTTTCTTTATCTGGCCTACAAAAAAGAATATATTTTGAACTTATTTAAAATTATGACACCAAATACTAAAAAACAAATCTCAGATTTAAAGATTGATCCTAAACTTCCGGTGATGATTTTCGATGCTGATGAGGTTCTCGTTCACTTTGCTGAACCTTTTGCTAAATATCTTAAAAAACATGGTCACCGCTTACATTTAACTGGCTATCGGTTAGATAATGCAATTAAGAAAGAAAAAACAGATGAGGTCGCCACTCCCGACACGGCAAAAGATCTGGTGTGGGGTTTCATAAATGAGGAAACAAAAATCCAGCCAGCTGCAAAGGGTGCTCCACAAGCACTAGAGAAACTTCAAGAATATGCCCAGATTATAATTTTAAGCAATGTCCCTTACTCCGTCCATAATGATAGGGTAGCCAACCTTAAAGACCTAAATATGGATTATCCATTAATTAGTAATGAAGGGATGAAGGGGCCAGCTGTGAAGGAAATACTGAAAAACCATAAAGCCCAGTCATTTTTTATTGATGACAATCCTTATCAAGTGGAGAGCGTATATAAGGACAATCAGCAAACAGTGTGTGTTCATTTTTCGGTTTGTGACTTAGTTAAGCCTTATATGCCTAAAGCTGTTGGAGCATCTATAGAGCCTACCTCATGGGAAGATTTGGTTTCCCAATTAATAGGCCGTTTAAAAGATACCGAATGAAAATTAAGGGGATTATCTTCGATAAAGATGGCACTTTATTTGACATCCAAAGATCATGGTCAGAGTGGGCTAAAGTCTTTGTCACGAAGTTCAGCAATCAACATAATCTAGACAAACTGACATTGGCTAAAGCAATAAACTTTGACTTAGCTTCTGATAAATTCGTGAGGGAAAGTATTTTTGTGCATGGCTCCGTGGATGAGGTAGTCGAAGCAATTTTCCAAAAGTTCCCGCAAGTAATGAAAAAGAAGATTCATGAAGGTCTATTTGAGGGTTCTGGTGATGCTAAACAAGTACCATTAACTAATCTACATACATTGTTAACTAACTTAGGAACAATTACATTCGGTCTGGTAACAAATGACAGTGAAAGCAATGCTATAAAACATCTTAAACAGCATAATTTAACTCAATATTTCGATATGATAATCGGCTATGACAGTGGATATGGTTCTAAGCCAGAGCCCGGACAACTCGAGGCTTTTTTAAGAAAAACAAATTTACTATCCCAAGAGGTACTGATGATTGGTGATAGTACTTATGACTTAGTCGCAGCTAATAAAATAAGTATGCCTTGTCTTGGAGTATTGTCAGGAACTGCAAATAAAAAAGATTTAAGTGCCCATACGCCTTTTGTAATTGATAGTATTGATGAATTAGAGGCGTGGCTCAAAAAGACTTTCCTAGTTAGGTAGATAATATATAATAATTTACAAGATGTTTGCTACGAATTTATAATGAGAAGAAAAGCTTCACGTATTTCCAATAAAGAAATTAGAGCCTCGAGGCTTTCGCTTCAGCAACAGAGTTGGCAGATACCATATAACTTTGATAATTTTGTTGAGCCACTTAAGGAAGAGGCAGTGATTGCGATACATAATACGGCAATGAAGATTCTCGAGGATATCGGCGTCCTATTTCTAAATCCAGAAGCATGCAAGATTCTTCAAAAAGCAGGATGTAAAGTAGAACTTAATGACTCAAAGGTGAAAATGGATCGCCGATGGGTTATGGACATGTTGAAAACAGTTCCACAACATTTTTCTATCACACCAAGAAATGCCAAGAATAAAATTAAGATTGGAGATCGGCATATTGTATTTGGTAATGTTTCTTCTCCTCCAAACGTGTTGGATCTAGATAGAGGAAAGAGGCCTGGAGATTTTGATAGCTTTAAAGATTTGACAAAGTTAACTCAATTTTTCAATTGCATTCATTTCTCAGGAGGATATCCAGTAGAGCCAGTAGATATTCATCCCTCAATTCGACACTTACATTGTTTATATGAACAACTCACCCTTACCGACAAAGTAGTTCACGCTTATTCACTAGGTCCAGAAAGGGTTGAAGATGCAATGGAAATGGCAAAGATGGCTTCTGGTTTAGATGAAAAAGAATTCTTTTCAAAACCAAGAATTTTTACAAACATTAATTCTACTTCCCCACTAAAGCATGATTGGCCAATGCTTGACGGTGCTATGAGATTCGCGAAAAAAAATCAGCCTGTGGTAGTTACACCTTTTACTTTAGCTGGAGCGATGTCTCCTGTCACGATAGCTGGATCAGTTGCACAGGCACTGGCTGAAGCATTAGCAGCAATTGCACTACTTCAATACATTAACCCTGGAAGCCCATGCGTTTTGGGGACTTTTACATCAAATGTCGACATGAAAAGTGGAGCGCCTGCCTTTGGAACACCTGAGTATATCAGAGCAACGCAGATTACAGGTCAAATGGCTCGCTTTTACAAAATCCCTTTACGTGCGTCAAATGCGTGCGCATCAAATGCTCCAGACGCTCAGGCTACATGGGAAAGCTCCAACAGTTTGTGGTCAGCTATTTCTGGGGGAATAAATATGGTTTATCACGGAGCAGGTTGGTTAGAAGGTGGATTAATAGCTAGCTATGAGAAATTTATTATTGATTGCGAGATTATTCAACAACTTCAAAAATATCTTGACCCTGAAATTACTAATGCTAGTGAGGAAAAGTTGGCTTTCTCAGCTATACAAGAGGTGGGTCATAATGGGCACTTCTTCGGCGCTACACATACCCAAGAAAGGTATAAGGATGCTTTTTATGCACCAATCTTATCAGACTGGCGCAACTATGAGGCTTGGGAAGCAGATGGGAAACTATTGACGGAGAAAAGGGCAAACAACCTTTGGAAGCAGATACTAGAGGAGTTTGAACCCCCAATTATTGATTCAAAAATAGCGTCAGAATTATACAATTTTGTTCAACGAAGAAAAAAAGACGGTGGAGCCAAAACTGATTTTTAAAAAGTCAGCTAATTTTTGTTAATAGCTCGTCGACCGACTTTTTTGCGTCTCCATACAACATTCTACTATTTTCTTTATAAAACAGAGGATTTTCGATACCCGAATAACCTGTACCCTTGCCGCGTTTCGAGATTATGACGTCCCTAGATTTCCATACCTCCAGTACGGGCATCCCAGCAATAGGACTATTTGGATCATCTTGAGCAGCGGGATTTACAATATCATTAGAACCAATAACTATAACTACATCTGTTTCTGGGAAATCTTGATTTATTTCATCCATTTCGAGAACTATGTCGTATGGTACTTTTGCTTCGGCAAGTAGTACATTCATATGTCCAGGTAATCTTCCTGCAACGGGATGGATTGCGAATCTAACATTTTTGCCTCTATTACGAAGGCGTTTGGTAAGCTCAGAAATAGACGATTGAGCTTGAGCAACAGCCATTCCGTAACCTGGGACAATAATAATCTCTTTTGCATTTTCGAGCATACTGGCGACGGAGTCATTGTCAGTTGCAACCATCTCTCCCTCTATATCAGCCAATGGTTCGCCACTTCCTCCCCATCCTCCTAATATAACAGATACAAAGTTTCTATTCATCGCTTTACACATAATATAAGAAAGGATGGCTCCAGAGGACCCAACAAGCGCGCCGGTAACAATTAACAGGTCGTTGCCTAACATAAAACCTGTAGCTGCAGCTGCCCATCCTGAGTAACTATTTAGCATTGATACCACAACGGGCATATCAGCACCACCAATGGCCAAAACCAAATGCGCACCGATAACGAAAGCAATTATAGTCATAGCTACTAGCGTCCATATTCCCGTTTGGTTGAGATATGTCGCTAAGACTGTGTCGTTAAGGTACATCCAACCAAGCACTAAACAAACAACAAACATCACTATGTTTAAGAGATGTCGACCGGGTAAAATAACTGCTTTCCCAGTTATACTCCCAGCAAGCTTCCCATACGCTACTACGGATCCTGTGAAAGTAATAGCACCAATAAAAATACCAAGAAAAACTTCTGTATCATGTATCACTTTATCGGCTCCAAAATACATTTTGGTAGGGTTAATTTCCTGATTTAAACCAATAAAAACTGCTGCTAAACCAACAAAAGAATGTAGGGCTGCTACCAATTCAGGCATCCCCGTCATTTGAACTCTTTGGGCAACAAACAATCCAATTATTGAACCTACAATGAGGCTCGGAATTAAATACTTAGATACACTCATTTCTGGGCCTAATACAGTTGCCAAAATGGCAATAGCCATACCCACAATACCAAACCAAACACCTCTTTTGGCTTTTTCTTGGTTGCTCAAACCACCTAGAGAGAGGATAAATAATACGCTTGAACCGATATACGCCGCTGTTACTAACTCTGTACTTAGCATAAGAGAACCTCTTAACTTTTCTGAAACATGGCGAGCATTCTTTTTGTAACAAGAAATCCTCCCACGATGTTTATTGTTGCGATCAAAACGGAAATACTAGCAAGTATTTCCACGACGAAATTAGGCGACCCAACCTGCAAAAGTGCGCCTACAACGATAATACCGGATATCGCATTGGTCACCGCCATTAATGGTGTGTGCAATGCGTGATTTACATTCCAAATAACCTGAAAGCCGACGAAGCAAGACAAAACAAATACTATGAAATGTTGCATAAATGCTGGAGGAGCGTATTGGCCTAAAAGGGCCATGACCAAACCTCCCAGAATTAACATTCCTACTTGAAAGGCACCAGCCTTTCTAGTAGCAGCAGCTTCTTCTATTTTCAATTGCTCGGGTGTTTTTTCTACCACTTCTGAATTTTTTGTAGTTGGCACCGCTTTCACCTTTGGCGCAGGTGGTGGGTACATTACTTTTCCACCATGGGTTACAAGCGACCCCCTGATAATATCATCGTCTAGGTTTACAGCTACTTTTCCATTCTTTTCAGGTGTTAGATCATCAAAAAGATGTCTTACATTATTGGCGTAGAGAGATGATGACTGTTTTGCCATCCTACTTGGGAAATCTGTGTAGCCTATAATCGTTACGCCATTTTTTGTAACAACTTTTTTATCTGCCTTGGTTAAATCACAATTTCCACCTTTTTCAGCAGCGAGGTCAACGATTACTGAGCCTGGCTTCATCTTAGCTACCATATCTTTCAGCCATAATTTTGGTGCATCTCTTCCTGGAATTAGCGCTGTTGTAATCAATATATCTATATCTGGAGCTTGCTCTCGGAAACATTCCAATTGCTTTTTCCTAAATTCGGGACTCGAAGGTGCTGCGTAACCTCCATCGGTTGAGCTACTTTCATCAAAATCAAGAAATAAAAATTCGGCTCCCATAGACTCAATTTGTTCAGCAACTTCAGGCCTCACGTCGAATGCTCTTACTACAGCACCTAGGCCTTGGGCTGCTCCAATTGCAGCGAGACCAGCAACACCTGCTCCTATTACAAGGACCTTAGCAGGTGGAACTCGGCCAGCAGCTGTTATTTGTCCAGTAAAAAATCGACCGAAATTATTTGCGGCCTCTATCACAGCTCTGTAGCCAGCAATATTTGCCATCGATGAGAGAGCATCCATCTTCTGAGCTCTACTTATTCTAGGGATCATATCCATAGAAAGAGAGGTTATCTTTTTCTTATTTAAGTCTTTTACAAGCTGAGGGTTTTGAGCTGGCCATATGAAAGTAATTAAAATCTGTCCGACTTTAAATCTTTTTATTTCAGCAGTGGTAGGTTGATTAACTTTTATAAGCGCTTCACTGTTTTTAATGAGATCGCTTGAAGACGCCATAACTTTTACCCCAGCTGCTTTGTATTCAGTGTCAGTAAAACCTGCACTAGTACCAGCACCTTTTTCGATCAGACATTTATGACCTAACTTTGACAAAAGTTGAGCGCTTTCTGGTGTTAGTGCTACTCTATTCTCGTCTTTCTTATTTTCTTTTAACGCTCCAATAATCATACTGTTCTCTTGAGTTTCTTTTTATTATCAATTCTTTCCCGAAGTTTCTATTTGGGATAGGTTGTTTTAGACAAAAAATAATAAGAAAGTCAAATGCAAAAAGCCATTATCTGTCTAACTAGCCTTCATAATAAAAAAGTTGTCTGTGAAGCACTTTGGAGCGGGCGATGAGATTCGAACTCACGACATTTACCTTGGCAAGGTAACGCTCTACCCCTGAGCTACGCCCGCACCAAATTTTTTATACATGGAAAATTGTGAAAAACAAATAAAATAATTGGCGTACTCTTTAGGAAGCTAAATTATTAAACTTTCATTTGATAAAGTAATTTAGGGTTGTTAATTACAATAGCATGAAAGACATTTCATATTTAGGCGATCTCAACAGTGAGCAAGAGAAGGCGGTGCGTCAGACTGATGGGCCAGTTCTAGTATTGGCGGGTGCTGGAACAGGGAAAACAAAGGCTTTGACTGCACGAGTTGCCTATTTGATAAGAAGTCTTAATGTAAGATCACACAACATTCTAGCCGTTACGTTCACTAACAAAGCAGCGAATGAGATGAAATTCAGAATAGAGGAACATATTGGACATCTTTCTGAGGGCTTAAAGTGGATAGGCACTTTTCATTCAATATGTGTAAAGATTCTTCGGAGACATGCTGAAAAAGTAAACTTAAACTCCAATTTCACTATTATTAATACTGATGATCAAATTCGTTTATTAAGGCAGGTGATAAAACTGGAGTCAATTGATGAGAAAAAATGGCCCCCTCGATTGCTGGCTTACATCATCGATCAATGGAAGAATAAAGCTTTAACATATCAAAACATTCCAGAAGACGACCTTCAATTTGATGGGAAAGCAAAAAAACTCTACGAAATTTATCAATCCCGCTTACGTACGCTCAATGCTGTTGACTTTGGTGACTTGATTCTCCATGTCATAGAAATATTAAAAACAGATACCTCTCTCCTCTTTAATTATCAGAACTTGTTTAAGTACATTCTCGTTGATGAGTATCAGGACACGAACATGGCGCAATACCTATTGCTAAGATTATTAGCACAAGGAAGCAAAAATATTTGTTGTGTAGGCGACGATGATCAGTCCATTTATGGATGGAGAGGGGCAGAGATAGGAAACATTCTGAAATTTGAAAAAGACTTCCCCGGCGCCACAGTTATACGATTGGAACAAAACTACCGATCAACTTCAAATATCTTAGGCGCAGCAAGTGGTCTAATAGAAAGCAACCAGGGAAGACTCGGGAAAACACTATGGACTGAGTCAAATGTGGGAGACAAAGTCCAAATAATCAAACATATCGATGGGAAGGATGAAGTATCTTGGATTTGTGATGATATTTACAATAAAATAAAGTCGGAAAAAATAAAATTTTCTGATATTGCGATATTGTTCAGAGCAACATGGCAGTTTAGAGATTTTGAAGATCTCCTACTAAGAAGAGATATTCCACATATCATAATAGGCGGCACTCGTTTTTTTGATCGACAAGAAATTAAGGATGCCGTGGCTTATCTCCGGATAATAAATTCTGACGCAGACAGCTTAGCTTTAGAAAGAATAATAAATGTACCAAAAAGAGGGATAGGAGAGAAATCACTACAACAACTACATAATATTGCGAGAGAAAAAAATTTTAGGTTGATAGATGCTGTACGTCATGCGGTCAAGACTGGCTTAGTAGGTAAAAGGATACAAGAGAACCTTGGGCAGTTTATTGATATGTTAGATATATGGCGTGATGTGGGTTCATCCGATAAGAAAAATCATATTGATCTTGTCGAGCAGGTTCTGGACGAATCGGGGTATACAGATATGCTGCAAAATGAACAAACACCAGAGTCACAGGGCAGGTTAGAAAACCTAAAAGAATTAGTATCGAGCTTGAATGATTTCTCTGATCTTCAAGCGTTTCTTGATCATGTCTCACTTGTCATGGAAAACCAAGTTGACAGGAATCCAGATAAAGTATCCCTAATGACCTTACATGCCTCTAAGGGACTTGAATTCAAGCAAGTATACCTTCCAGGCTGGGAAGAAGAAACTTTTCCTAACAAAAAATCTTTGGATGATAACGGTCAAAACGGTTTAGAAGAAGAACGTAGACTAGCTTATGTAGGAATTACTCGAGCAAAACTATTATGTACAATTAGCTCTGCAGAGAGCAGATATAAGTTTGGCGATTTCAACTTCAATCTAGAAAGTAGGTTTATAAAGGAATTACCCAATAACTATGTTGAAGACTTGACACCTTCAGGGTTCCAATCTTCCAACGCATTAAACCAGTCAAATTTTCTCGAACAAGAACCGTCATTTTACAGATCGCCTGGCTGGAGCAGACTTCAAAACAACATGGCTAATAATTCCTCTCCATTTTTCAATAGTGCATCAAACGTAAATAAAATATTTAGTGTTGGTGATCGAGTATTCCACGAAAAATTTGGCTATGGAATTATAACTGAACTAGAGGCCGATAAGGCATTAGTCGATTTTGAAAAGGCAGATAGAAAGAATATAAAAACAGCATTCCTTACTTCTGAAAAAGATCTGTAAGCCTGAACTCTGAATAAAGTAAAAACCTAATCAAGCTACAACACGTGAAAGTGCGCACTGGCTCCAAAGCTCGTTCATAGCATTAACTAAAAAGTCAATATCGGAAAAAGAGTGAACAGGAGATGGAGTTATCCTTAACCTTTCAGTTCCTTTAGGAACAGTTGGGTAGTTTATGGGTTGTACATAAATCCCATAATTTTCCATTAAAATATCGCTTATCATCTTACATTTAATGGGATCCTTGATCATTACAGGCACTATATGACTAGGATTAGATAAGTGAGGTATATTATGCTGATCAAGCTTTTCTCTGAGATATTTTACTTTTCGTTTTTGATCTGCTCTCTCAATTTCAGAAGATTTTAAATGTCTGATTGAGGCGAGTGCACCCGCAGCAATTGCCGGGGGTAGTGCAGTTGTGAATATAAAGCCGCTTGAGAAAGATCTTACAAAATCACATACTTCTTTTGAACCACTGATGTAACCACCAAGAACCCCAAAAGCTTTCCCGAGTGTTCCTTCTATTATCGAAATTCGGTCAGCAACTCCATCTCTTTCGGAGACTCCCCCTCCTCGTTTGCCATAAAGACCTACAGCGTGCACCTCGTCCAAATACGTTAGCGCTCCGAATTCATCGGCAACATCGCATATATCTGAGATAGGTGATATATCACCATCCATTGAATACACAGACTCAAACGCAATGATTTTTGGGACATTAGGGTCAAGGCTGCTGAGATGCTTTCTTAGATCATTTACATCATTATGCTTCCAAATAATTTTTTTTGCTCGCGAATGCCGAACTCCCTCTATCATTGATGCGTGGTTTAGTTCATCAGACAAAATTACACAATTTTCTAAATTTGCACCTAAGACCGAAAGCGACGCCCAGTTAGAGACATAACCAGAGGTAAAAAGCAAAGCTGAGTCTTTCCCATGAAGGTCTGCCAATTCCTGTTCAAGCAAAACGTGATAATGATTTGTCCCTGAGATATTTCTTGTTCCGCCAGCTCCTGCACCACACTTTTCCAATGCATCACTCATCGCTGCAATTACATCTTTATTCTGACCCATTCCCAGATAGTCGTTTGAGCACCACACGGTGACATCACGTTCCTTGTTTCCAATATAATTTTTTGCTCGAGGAAAAGATCCTTTGTATCTTTCAAGATCAGCGAAAACCCGATAATTTCCCTCTTGTTTTAACTTTTCAAGTCTTTCCTGAAAAATTTTATCGTAGTTCATTTTTACTCTCCTTAGGAAATTTTAAATTTGTTTCTGCCAGCGCAATTGTATCTGATGACTTTTTTAAGTTTGGTAATACCCAATTCCAAAGCATGGCATCTTTTACAGGTAAGGCCATAAATAGATGTTCAAGTACCGCCAATCCCGCGAGGGTACTCAACAACAAATATCCAAACTGGATATCTGACAAGGGCTCAGCAGCAAACGTAAATCCCACTAAGAATAGAAACATTAGACACAACATAACAGTAGAAGCGATAAAGAAAAAACCGATAGGTGCAACTCTACAAAATGTCGCGATATGCTTTAGTGGGACCGTCAAAAAATGTAAATTTATATACGGCACTCCAAAGAAAAGATTGAGCTTTGCTGAAACTCTAGCCACATAAAGTATTAAAAATGTAGTTAATCCAAAATTATTTTCTGAACCAATTGACATAACAGCCATAATAAACAAACAGGAAAGCAGAAAACATTCATTCAGCGCTATTGATCGGAAACCATTTATAAAACGCTCACGTTCTGTATCTCCGTCTATTTCTTGCTTTTCTAAAAGAGGAATGCCTGCAACGACACCTGTTAGAAATGTTAATTCAACCCATCCCCAGATAAATAAGCTTGCTAAGAAAGAACAGAAGATTTCTGCATAGCTCATGCCATCCAAACAATAAAAATAAAAGTACCATGCGCAAAAAAACAGAGGCAAAGTAACTAAAACTACTGTGAACCGTGTCTTGCTATCACCTAAATCTAATCGCTTTGCTGTATATAGAATTATGCCCGTTAAGAACCACCATAAAAATAAAACAAAAAATATACTGACTATTGAGCTCATGAACTTCTTTCTTCTTTTAATAACTCGGCTGGAGTCTGCTAGTCTCAGGTACAGAGTTCCTCTTTGCAGGAATAGTATATAATCTCACAAATGCTATGCCGAGATTCAATGCTGCTATAGGTCGCTTAAGTAATCCAGTTACACCCTTTGACTGCTTAGCTTTTCCATAGGCTAACATAGCTTTTTTGACTCTTTTTAATCCAATCATCCACTTGGGGTTATCGTGATCTATTTCGATAGGAAACACTTGTCTTGAAATTTCAGTAGTCATCCTTAAAACCTGGTCATCATACCAATCAATGTCTACTCCTAGCGCTTTGTGGAACTCAGGTCTAGCATGATCTCTTACATACATCGTTGCATAAACGGCAACTAAAAAGAATTTTATCCAGTAAATATTCAAACCTGATGTTAGCTTCGGATCGGATCGCATCAGCAATGCGAAGGCTTCCCCGTGCCTAAATTCGTCATTACACCATTTTTCAAACCATTTAAATATTGGATGAAATCTAGAACTCGGGTTCTTTTCCAAATGACGATAAATCGTAATGTATCTAGCGTAGCCTATTTTTTCTGACAGATAAGTCGCGTAGTAAATAAACTTTGGAGCAAAGTATGTATACTTCTTTTTTCTCGTTAAAAAGCCCAAGTTAACAGCAATATTAGCTTCTCTTAAAGCATCATTAATGAAACCGGCATGCCGAGCCTCATCTCTAGCCATCATGGCAAATAGTTCACAGATATCTGCATTACTTCCCTGACGTTTCATCTCTTTATAAAGAACACAGCCAGAAAACTCCGAGGTGAGAGAGCTAACCAAAAAGTCAATGAACTCTTTCCTTAATCCTGGCTCTAAATCCTTAAAATCAAAATCGTCCCACTCAGACGTTTTCTGAAAATGTCTTTTGTTTGGGTCTGAGCGCATTTCTTTAATTAATGGATCCCATTCATCTCTTATTGATGAAACATCAATTTTATCCAATTCTTTATAATTTGTTGTATAAAACCTTGGGCTAATAAGTGTTTCCTCCATAGCCATATCGGTTGTATTGTCATCAATAATAGTACTCATAGAGAAACCTCCTCTGAAAACGAAAACTCACAGATTTCCATAAATTCTAATTTGCCAACTACCCTAGTCCAAAGTCTCTCAATGGGAGTCGCTCTAAGAATTGTAGCCTCTCTATCTTCCGTAATTACTTCTCCGTAGGGTGCTTTTACAGGATCACCATGGACAATAACCTCATCGCCTGGATATACGATCGCTCCATTATTAAATCTTACATGTGCATGCAAAGACTCAAAGGTATTAGATACTTCGATGGTACACGGCGCACTATCTATTCTTTTTCTAAAAAAACTCATTTTCCCCCCTTTAAAAAATTGATAAAAATAGCTCACTATTTTTACTACCAAAACTCGTTACGTTTAAACTCCAACTTGCTTTGCTATCCTCTAGAGATATCCTACCAGAGGCAAACCTTTTGATTTCGATCTGGTAAGAATCTAACAACGCAAGTCCTACCTTTTTCCTATTATACTCTAATCCAGTCATAATCACCGATAAAAATCCACTCTTACCATCGTTTGAATTTAGTAGTTCTTCATTTTGTAAATTTGCTATTGACACTGACCCATCGGTTAGCTTCGCCAATATCAAATTTTCTTTCTCCAAAATTTCTATCTTATCAGGCACATCAAATTTATTTCCAGGAAATAAAGATGCTGAGAATACAACCAACAAGGACAAGACAACCATAATAGATATGGCATATAGAAACCCTTTTGGCACCAAATCATCCTTTCTGTGCTTTGTTGTATCTCGCATTTATACGCCTTGCTCTATTTGAGACTTGAAATCTGGATCGCTTGTTGGCGTCTGAAGACTTATCGTCCTTGCCATTACCGACTTTCTTAAAATGGTAGCGACCTCGTCTACATCTTCTATACAAGAAAAAGCAGGCTCAGTGTTTTTGAGTTTCCAAGGCCGCACGCTTGGCCAACATGAAATATAGGGAACCCTCTTTCCAGAACTTAACTCAAAGGAAATTGTTCCTAAAGACCCCTTACGTTTCTGCAAATTTACTGCTTTTATTTTTTTAAATGGTATAGAAATTAAAAAAGATAAGGCGGCACCACTTTTTATTATTACTCTATTTTCGGTGATAATATATACAGAACTTTGAGATTGTATTCCAGCGAGAGCCATGAGTATAAACGAAGCTAAAATACCGCTTGAAAGAAAGGGTAGGAAGTCAACTGCAAAAGCTGTATAGAAATCAGTAACCGTCAATCTCGCGGCGAATACGGCTGAGAGTATTATCAAATAAAAGGCTAAAAGCTTTAATCCAAAAAAATACCAAGAAAACCCCCAAAAAGAGGGTTTTCCTTTCCACAGAATACTCTCGCCTTCTGGAATTGCATCCAAAATATTTTTATGCGCTTCTAATTTAGATTTATATTCCATTTCTTCTCCCTAAAATGCAGATACCAATCTGTCATAAGAGGCATAGAGTTGGCCACCACTGTAATAAGCAGAGATCTTATCCTCTTCTAACATCGTAACTTTAGTCTGAGCTTTTGTTCTTGGCACTTTTGGGAAATGTTTCCCATAAAGAGTGTTTACATGAACTCCATCGCTCCGAATTAGTGCTAGCGGCATGGGTAACAAGCATGACGTTTTATCTTTCAACTCTATTTCAAGATATCTAACAAGCTGTTCTGGAGCATCCACCCAAAGATCTGAAATTTTACCGACAATTTTTTTGTCAGCCGATATAACGTTCATACCTCGTGGATCTTTTCCTGCTGATACTTCGTATTTTTTCAATGTTCGCATGGGCACTATCTTGGGCTTACCATGTCCATCCAGTTCAGGAACATCTCTTCGCTCAGCCCAAGCTGCGGCGCCTATGCCATCCGTCATAGGATTTCCAGTAGGCGAAAATGGTGCTCCACCTGCAATGTTTTCCCTCTTAATAGACAATTTTCTTTTTTCTTTTCCATTTTCTGGAACAGTAATGCTACCCCTACCGTGTGGCAGCTTAAATGTCTTTGTCTCTGACGGACCTCCATAGGGTCCTTGATTAGCACTAAGATCACCCTCCTCATTCTCTAAGGGATACCCTTCTCTCATATTCTCTCTTTGCAAATATATAACTAAGCCTGCAAAAAATAACCAAAATGCATAGAGGGAAATTTGTGCCAAATCCACATTCCCAAAAAATATTACGTTATAAGGTTCCATTTGATATTCTCCTGATTTTCATGGTTAAGTTGGCATTTCTGAAAAACCAAATTTTCCCAATTTTTTACCATCATGCCTAAGGCTAGACAGGTATTGAGAAAGAGGCCCCAAAAAAGCTAATGTTAAAAATAGAAGGAAGATTTCTAAATGATACACAACTAAATAAGAAAATGCTGCGTTAGAAGAGACAACTAAATTCAAGCCCTCCGAACCAACAACTGACCTAGAAATGTCATTTAAAATTCCACCTAAACCTATGCCCAAGCCAGCGGCCATTGCCTGAGCTGCCCCCCATGAACCGAGAACAAGACCACGTCCCGTCCCCTTTGAAATAGGTATGGTCATTGCAATTATCAAAGTCGACACTGCAAATAAACCAGTACCCAAACCAATTAAAAATGATCCAAAAAAATAAAGTGAAGCTAATTTCATTGGATCAGACATAATTACGAAACATAGCCCACCAATAGCTGTAAAGAGAGCAATAACTATTGATTTAATTGGCCCTCCTTTTTTTCTCTTTAGGGACCTAGAGGCTAAAAACAATCCAAATAGAGCTCCAAAAACCCATACTCCAGTAAGATTTGTGGTAGCTGCGACACTCAATCCCAATATTTCCCCACCATATGGTTCTAGTAAGATATCTTGCATAGAGAGACCTAAAGTTCCGATGAATACAACTAATAGCAAACCTCGCCCTCCCTGAGATTTAAGGAATAATCCCATTATGGGAATAAATCCAGCCTCAGTCTTATAGATATTTTTCTTTTCTACTGGTATAAGTTTTTCTTGTCTCCAGATTGCAACTAAATTCAGCAAAAGGGTTACAACGGCCGCTCCCTGGACAACTTGAATTAATTTGAACTTTGTAAAATCTGCTAACAGGAGTCCAAAAGTCAAGGCAGCCAGACCCATCCCTAGAAGAAACATAACATAAAGAAGTGCAACAACCTGCGACCTTGTTTTATCTGTTGCCCTGTCAGCTGCTAAAGCTAATCCCGCCGTTTGAGTCAGATGTGCGCCCATACCTGTAGCCAAAAATGAAAAAGCTACTAAAATATGTCCAGCCCACCATGGACCGACTGTTTGATCACCTGATAGAACAATTATCGAAAATGGCATAACTGCCAGCCCCCCAAACTGCCACATTGTTCCATACCAAATATAAGGCATTCTCTTCCATCCAATAAGCGATTTATGATTATCAGACTTAAACCCCAAAACAGCTCTCAAAGGAGCCAATAATATAGGAATAGCTACCATGGTTGCTACCAATGAAGCTATGACACCTAACTCCACAATCATTACTCGATTAAGGGTGCCAACTAATAAGACGGTAGCTATTCCCACAGATACTTGAAATAAAGAAAGTCTTAGCAAACTCGACATTGGTAGCTCGCTCGACACAGCATCAGAAAATGGTAATAATGAACTACTTAGCTCTTTTATCATTTTTTTTGACATAATCATCTGTTTGCCAACTCCCATGCTTCTGACACATAAAAAAAGCTCTTTATTCTTTTGATTTTTGTAAGAGAAGCATTTATCGTCAGGGCTTCTAATTGCTCTAACTGACCCCACTCAATTGGAACGACTTCTGGCGATCTTTCAGACTTTGGAAAAAATTTTCCTAAAAGCAACTTTGAATTAAGAAAAAAGGTGCTCGGTATAACAGTAAAAAGAACTGAATTATTTGCTCTACTAGAAAAATCGGCTATCGAGGATATGACATCTTCGGTGGAATAGTGAATCAAACTATCCATTGCAATTATATAATCAAAGTTACCAAAGCTTTGTTCTTTCATATCTCCTGCGAAATATTCAATATTTTTATTTAAACTACTTCTGTTTTTAGCTACCTCTATCAATTTTTCAGAGATATCGACGCCCACAACTTCTGCTCCTTTTTCCTCAAGCATCCGTGAAAGTACCCCGGTACCACATCCGGCATCCAATATTCTTGTACCTCTTAAATCCTTGGGAAGCTTTTCGATTATTGTTGCTTGCATTTTTTCACGCCCTTCTCTAACTAATTGGCGTACAAAGGAAACAGGTTCATTCGACGTAAGCTTATCCCAAGCATCACTGGATACTTCATTGAAATAATTCTCTAGTCTTGCTCGTTTAGCAAGATAAGTATTCTGCATCAATCAAATCCTAAAAGTTCAAAAATATCTCTATCTTCCATTGTTGAAGGGGCTAAACCTTCGGTTCCATTCCATAGAAGATCTGCTAGTCTTATATACTCTTTTTGTACGGCTAAAATATCCTCATCATCACCCATCTCGAATAAGGTCTTCTTTTTAAGACGTGACCGCCTTATCGCATCTAGATCTGGAAGATGTGCAACTCTATTGAAACCCACCTCTTTGCAATATTTGTCTATCTCATCTGTATCTTTTGACCTGTTCGCGACACAACCGGCTAACCGTACATTGTAATTTTTTGATTTTGCGTGCACAGCTGCGATTATTCGGTTCATAGCGTAGATCGAGTCAAAATCATTTGCTGTCACTATCAATGCTCTATCTGCGTGCTGTAATGGCGCTGCGAAACCACCGCATACAACATCTCCCAAAACATCAAAAATTACGACATCGGTATTGTCAAGCATATGGTTTTGTTTGAGTAATTTTACTGTTTGCCCTACAACATAACCTCCGCACCCCGTTCCTGCAGGCGGACCTCCCGCTTCAACGCATTTAACTCCATTATAGCCCTCATAAACAAAGTCTTCAGGCCTAAGTTCCTCCGCATGAAAGTCTACCTCTTTAAGAATGTCAATGACAGTAGGCACCAACCTTCCAGTCAATGTAAAAGTGCTGTCATGCTTAGGGTCACATCCAATTTGCAAAACATTCTTTCCTAGCTTTGAAAAAGCAGCAGATAAATTCGATGAGGTTGTAGACTTGCCAATGCCCCCTTTACCGTAGACTGCAAAAACCTTAGCACCCTCTATCTTCATATTAGGATCCATTTTAACTTGAACTGACCCTTCTCCATCCTCTTTAAGATTAGGCACTTCTTTCCTTTGGTCTAGTGGACTCATACTTACCTCCCTTTTTTATTCTGCTGCAAGGCCTACACCTTCAACTTTATCTTCCAATTCATCAGCACCTTTTCTTAACGCATCAAGCGTATTTTGATCTGGTTGCCAATACTCTCTTTCATGCGCTTCAAGCAGTCTATTTGCCACCCTAAGACTGGCCTTAGGATTTAGTTCCGAAAGCTTTCTTCTCATCTCCTCATCTAAAACAAATGTTTCTGAAAGTTGATCATAGAGATCAGGATCAACTTGCCCGGTGGTCGCAGACCAACCTAATGTGTTGGTAATTTGAGCTTCAATTTGTCTAACACCTTCATGACCATGTTGAAGAAGAGGCTCAAACCATTTTGGGTTCAATGACCTAGTTCTAGTCTCTAAATTAATTTGCTCAGATAAGGTCCTTACTGCTGCATCACCTCTGGTTTGATCTCCTATATAAACCGGGATTGCATCTCCTCCATTTGCTTTTTTTACAGCTCTGCTTATTCCACCAAGTGTATCAAAATAGTGATCTATTGTTGTTACACCCAATTCGACACTTTCTAAGTTTTGATAAGCAAAATCGACTTTTTTCAAAGCAGATGAAAGTAGTTCAGACTGTTTAGTACATTTCCCATCCAAGCCATAGGCAAATCCTTTTCTATTGTTAAAAGTATCGGCCAGCTCCTCCTCATCATCCCACGAAGAAGTATCAATGAGGTGACTCACATTTGAGCCATATGCACCCTCCGCATTTGAAAAAACTCTGAGTGCAGCTGACTTAATACCAATGTTCATCTCTTTTTGATGTTTTAAAGTATTTGCTCTGATAAAATTCATATCCAAGGGTTCTTCTACAAGAGAAGCCTTATAAGCAGCGCTAGCTAGCATTCTGACCTGTAATGGCAATAGGTCTCTAAAAATGCCAGAGAGAGTCATCAAGACATCTATCCGCGGCCTTCCAAGATCAGATAGTGGAATAAGCTCTGCGCCACACAATCTTCCGTAATCATCAAACTTTGGCATAGCGCCCATTAGAGCCATTGCCTGTGCTATAGATAGTCCGTCAGATTTTATATTGTCTGAACCCCACAAAACCATTGCGACCGAATTAGGATAGGTTTCGTGCTTCGACAATAATAGTTCTGCTTGCTGCTCTCCCTCTTTCATGGCAAAAAGAGAAGGCATTCTGAATGGATCAAAGGCATGTACATTTCGTCCGGTTGGAACAATATCGGGCGACCTAATCAAGTCACCCCCCGGAACCGGCCTAATAAATTGGCCATTTAAGGCATTAATTATTCCTTCGACTTCTGTTTGCTTTTTTAACTTCTCTAAAAGCTTGCCCACTTCTTGATGATTATGACTTTCTCTTAAATATCCATCATACTCTTTTAGCTTTTCTTCGCTTAACTCTCGGCCCACAATATGTAACCCATCGGGAATTAAAGCATCCTCGCTTTCTATTATTTTTAGCCATAAATTCTCGATGGTATCAAAACCTTTAAAATTAACGAGTTTAGCCTGATCAATTATAAGATTTTCTAGTTTTTTCTTATTACCATCATCATCAGCCAGTTCTCGATATTGAATAACACTCTCTTTTAGTTCAATAAGACCTTTATAGAGACCTGCTTTTGCAAGAGGTGGAGTAAGATGGGATATTACAACGGCATTTGTTCTTCTCTTAGCTAGTGAAGCCTCAGAAGGATTATTTGCTGCATATAGGTAAATATTAGGAATATCACCTATTAATCGATCGGGCCAACACTTTGAGCTAGAACCAACTTTTTTTCCTGGCATAAATTCCAAAGCACCATGCATCCCAAAATGCAAAAACGCATCAACTTTAAAGCCATTTCGCATCCATCTATAAAACGAAGAAAAAGCATGAGTAGGAGCAAAGCCTTTTTCAAATAATAATCTCATTGGGTCTCCTTCGTACCCAAAGGTCGGCTGAATGCCCACTACTATGTTACCAAGCTTTTTCCCAAGAATGAAAACACCTGTGCCATCTGATTGAATCTTTCCCGGAGCTGGTCCCCATACTTCCTCTATTTCCTTCAAATATGGTTCATTTTCAACTATTTCAGCACTGTCGACACGCTCAATTACATTTGCTTCTTGACCGTACTTGCATGAATTTCCATCTAAGACGGCTTCTCTTAAATCGTTAGTAGAATTAGGAAGTTCAATTTCGTAACCTTCGCTTTTCATTGACTTTAGTACATTGTATAAGCTCTCGAATACACTCAAGTAAGCAGCAGTTCCAATAGAACCAGCATTGGGAGGGAAGCCATATAAAATAATTCCTACTTTCTTTTCCGAATTTTCTTTTCTCTTAAGTTTAACTAGTCTGCGAGCCTTTTCGGATAAGCTTTTTATCCTTTCATAACAAGGAACCATATCGAATGCTTTCTCGTTACCAGTTCTTAATTGCACGCAACAACTACAGCCTCCTTCTTCACCCAATCTTCCTCCAAAAACTGTTGGGTTAGTTGCTCCGTCTAACTCTGGTAAAGACACTAAAATAGTCGTTTCTATTGGATTAAGTCCACTATCACTTTTATCCCACTGATTAAGGTTCTGGAACTCAATAGCATGCGCTGCAATATAGGGTACATCTAACTCAGCTAAAGCTTCCTCCGCTGCTTTACTACTATTGTATGCCGGTCCGCCAACCAAACTAAACCCTGTCAAAGATAGAAATGTGTCGATTGATGCCTTAGCATTCTGCACAAAATATTTATTTATTGCTGGCCTAGCATCTAAACCTGCGGCAAACGCTGGAATAACCTTTAAACCCTGTGCTTCTAAACTTCTTATAACTTGATCATAATGTGCGGTGTCTCCAGAGAGAACATAGGACCTCATCAAAAGAAGACCTACAGTACCTATTGAGTGTTTTGCAAAAGGGATTTCTGAAATATTTTCAGTAATTTTCTTTGGTATATCGGGATGATAGAGGCCTGTTTCAGGGTATTCAACAGGTGATTTAATCTCGACCTTTGAACTATTATGAAGTGAGCTATATCTCGACAATAAATAGCAAAAAAGACTCTCAATATTTTCTTCAGATCCTGCTAACCAATATTGCATGGATAGGAAATAGGCTCTCAAATCCTGAGCTTTTCCAGGTATAAATTTCAAGACTTTCGGGATCTGGCGAAGAATAGCCATTTGTTTTTCCCCACCAGTAACTTTATTTTTATCTCCTCTTAGTTTTTTCAAGAACTTTAGTACTCCTGAGGAGGGTTTAGACATATCTAAGCCACCCATTTTTGTAAGATTCACAATTTCTTTTGATGAGACTAGTCCAAGCATAAGATCACACTTTTCCCTGGCTTTTTTCAAATCTGGAAGGATTGCTGATATATGGTCCTCCAAAAAAACTAAAGTGATAAGAACCATATTTGCCCTTGCAAGATCCTCCTTTGCTTTAAGCAAACTACTTGGATCCTCTTCCCAGGATGCTGCTGCGTGCACAATTATCTCTAGCTCAGGATAAATTTTGCTAAACCTGCTCTTTATTCGTTCTACTGAACCAATAGAATGCGCATCTAAGGTTAGCATTAATAGTGTATACGGATCTTTTTTATATGATCTATCTAGCATAATGCGCCTTGGCCTCATATAATAAATCTTTTGTAATTGCACTGTGTCCATTCTCAAATGCAAATTTCTCTGTATTTCTTTTAGCTTTTCCTCTCACGAAAAATGGAATTTTCTTTAGCTCTTTTGTTGCTTCGGGAGCCCATCTAATTTCATTGTCTGCTCCTGTTTCCTTTTCTTCATTTAATTTGCTCTTTGAATTAGATAGGTGGCTGGGACCAGCTGTATCGTTAAATTCGAAGTCTTCTCTAAACATTCCCAACAAATGCTCTTCAAGCCCCATGACCAGTGGATGAACCCACGTATCAAAGATAACATTCGCACCCTCCCAACCGACTTGAGGAGAAAAACGAGCGGGGTGATCTTGTACATGAAAGGGAGCAGAGATAACCGCGCATGGTATTCCCAGTCTTTTAGCAATGTGGCGCTCCATTTGAGACCCTAAGATAAGCTCAGGTTGCAAATCAGCGATGCGTCTCTCTACCTCTAAATAATCGTCACTAATCAACGCGTCTACAGAAAGATCTTTCGCTAGGCTTCTTATCTTTCTTGCATACTCTCTGTTATAGCATCCAATACCTACTATCGAAAATGCCATCTCTTCCTTGGCAATTCTTGATGCAGTAGCAACATGAGTTGCATCTCCAAAAATGAAAACACGCTTCCCGGTAAAATAATTTGAGTCGACAGATTTCGACCACCAGTCGAAATTCAGACGTGAGGTGTCAGAAAAACTATCCTTGACTCCCCTGATTTTGTTTAGTTCTTCGATAAAGTCCTTAGTCGAGTTTATACCTATAGGTGTATGTTCAGTATAAGGCATTCCAAAATTTTCTTTAAGCCACCTACAGGCTAACTCACTGCTTTCTGGATAAAGCATTACATTAGCATGTGCTTTTGTTATCCTTTTAATACTTGATGGCGATGCTCCGAGAGGCGCAACAATATTTAAATCAATATTAAGATCATCTAAAATAGTTTTTAATTCCCTTACATCATCTTTATGCCTAAAACCGAGAGCGGTTGGACCTAATATATTTACACTAAATTTTTTGGTCTTTTCCTGAGTACAAGAAAGTGCTTTCACTATTTGGTAAAACGTCTCGTCTGTGCCAAAGTTTTCTTTTCTTTGATATGAAGGAAGTTCTAGTGGTATCACTGGAATTTCTAAGTTAAGGGCATCTGCTAGGCCACCTGGATCATCCTGAATAAGTTCAGCGGTGCATGATGCGCCTACCAACAAAGCCTCTGGCTTAAATCTTTCAACCGCCTCTTTGCATGCTTTCTTGAATAGATCAGCCGTATCTGCTCCTAGATCTCTTGCTTGAAAAGTAGTGTAGGTGACAGGTGGCCTTTTGTTACCCCTTTCAATCATTGTAAACAATAAGTCTGCATAGGTGTCCCCCTGTGGAGCGTGCAAAACAAAATGAAGCTTTTCCATAGCGGTGGCCACTCTCATCGCTCCTACATGAGGTGGGCCTTCGTATGTCCAAATACTTAGCTTCATATTAAAAGCGCCTCTTTTCTTTTTAAGGGTCTTACAAACAACTCTGCTAAATCCTGTGCTTGCTCATAGCCATGAATTGGGGTAAAAACCAATTCAATTGCCCATTTTGTTGTAAGTCCTTCTGCTTCAAGGGGATTTGCCAAACCTAAGCCACAAACAGTTATATCAGGATTACTTTCTCGACATCTATCCAATTGAAGGTCAACATCCTGTCCTTCTGAAATTAAAGGCATGTCTTCTATTAGTTCGAGATCCTTATCAACTAGTGAGCGGTTGATATATGGTGATCCCACTTCAATCAACTTCATCCCACATTCTCTAGATAAAAACCGAGCTAATGGGATTTCCAGTTGACTATCAGGAAAGAAAAAAATTGTTTTACCTTGCAAACTAGTTCTAAGTTTTTTTAGCCCTAACTGGGCTCGTTTTCTTGGAGCTGAAGTTACAATTTCAAATTTATCATCACTTATACCATAGTTTTCTTTTATTGATCTTAGCCAAAGAGTTGTTCCTTCCTCACCAAACGGAAATGGTGCATTTATTCTTGAGGCACCTCTTTTTTCTAGAGCCTCGGTTGTATCTGTAAGAAAGGGCTGCACTAAGATAAATTTTGATTTTTTACTAATTGAAGGCATTGTATCCCTATCTCGCCCAGGCAACACAGCAACTTCATTAATCCCTAATTCTTTAATAAGCTCTACTAATTGATCTTCCACAATATCAGGCAGACTACCAACTAAAATTAGATTTTCTTCATCTGTTTCTTTTAAAGTTGGAACTAATGATGCAAGACAGGCGTCTTCTCCTTGAGTAAATGTGGTTTCGATCCCGGAACCCGAAAAGTTTAACACTTTTACTTTTGGGAAATATATTTTGGAGAGTCTTTCAGCAGCATTAGATAAGTCAAGCTTAATTACCTCTGAGGGACAGGAGCCAACCAGAAAAAGCTGTTTTATATCCGGGCGCCTCTCTAATAAATTTGCAACTTCTCTATCTAACTCTTCATGGGCATCAGCCATTCCCGCAAGGTCTTTTTCCTCTAATATTGCTGTTCCAAACCTTGGTTCAGCAAAAATCATTACTCCTGCAGCTGATTGCAAGAGGTGAGCACAGGTTCGTGACCCTACCACTAGAAAAAAAGCATCCTGGATTTTTCTGTGAAGCCAGATGATACCGGTAAGACCACAAAAAACTTCTCTTTGACCACGCTCTTTCAGTACAGGTATCTCCGAACACCCTCCCATATTTTCAATTTTTGAGTGCTCGTTCACTTACTTACCTCATATTCTAGCAAGGCAGTTTTTTGGTCAGTTTGCCTCGCCAATCTTAGTTTCCTCAGGAACTGAAAGGCGTTTATGAAATATAGAAAGTAAGCGAATAGAGCTACAAACATTTGAGTCGTTGGCAAGAAATCACCTGTTAATAAGACATAAAGATACAGACCATGGAAGAAGATAACAAAAAAGCTTACGACATCTTCCCAAAAGAAAGCTTCCGCGAATAAAAATTGTCCAAACACTACTTTTTCCCAAATTGCACCTGTAATCATGATTAAAAATAGGAGAAAACTTTTTATAATTATTGAAACCGTAGCGACGTAATATCCTTCACCTGTTGAAAGATATCTCACCACCAAAAATAACGAAATAATACATACTGCAAATTGCAACGGCGCCAATACTCCCTGAACTTTTGTCCAGACCGTCCTGTCTCTTATGATTCTTTGAGAAGGAGTGTAAAGATTCCACCCATCTACCTGTGGGCTCGATTGTTTATGCATACTTACGAGACCTCTGAAATAAAGCTTTACGTACTAAAAAATGGTAGCGAACCTATCCAAAGTGTCAACAAAAAGTTACATATTTTAAATAAATCTTTTTATTTGTTGAAAAAAGATTACACGAGAGGGAAAACAAGCACATTCACTGCACTACAAAATAACAATCGAAAGAACCGAGGTGTGTGTAAATAATAAATTACATAGAAATCTTGACTATTATCTCTTAAGGCCTCAAACTAGCGATATGAATAACGATATACACAGTAGATTAAGTTATTCTGGGCAAGGGGGTTTAGGTATACACCCTGAGAGTCTGGCAAAAATAGCTCTTAGCGAAATTGCTAACGGAAACATAGACCAAAAATTTTATAGTGCCGACCTCACTTCGTCATTTTTTAACTCTCTTGTGACTGATGAACCCGAACACACAATTAAGTTGATCAGAAAAGAGCTAGATAATGGACTGGCTGTACAATTTTTCTTTGAAGGAATAGCGCCAATTATTGCAGAAAAATTGGGTGATTCATGGAAACAAGACACAATGACATTTTCCGAAGTTACTATAGCTGTAAGCAAGTTGAGGCTACTTTGCCAAGAACTGGAGTCGCTATATCTTGAGCCTGAAGATACCCTTAAATCGGCACCAAAAATTTTACTTTTTACCTTAGAAGGCGAAAATCATACTTTTGGTTCTTACTTAGCTGCATTAAAATTGAAAAAAGAAAACTTTAATGCCCAAATAGCTATTGGATATAGCGAATCAGATCTATTTAAACTCTTAGAATTTGGCAATTTTCAGCTAATTGGTGTCTCAATTGGCAGTGAAACCATGGTCAATCAAAGTAACATAATTACCGATCGAATTAGAAAGAATTTCGCATTACCCATCGCGGCAGGAGGATCTTTTGTAACCCATCACAAAACGCTATCCAAGACATGCCTTGACGTCGACTTATTCCAACCGAGCCCTAAAGAAATAAAATATTTACTGAAAGTTAATTGAAGCTCAGTGGTTAAATAACTTTTTAAGATAAATATGTCTAAATTTGTTTACAATATGTCAAATTTAGCTTACACTTTTTATTAAATTTGATACTAAGTCAGAGATCCCTTCATTGACCAAGAGAGAGAGTAAAGTAAGAGCTGCTGATCAGATAGTCAGACTAAACCCCGACATTTTCGGTGATGTAATTTTGCGAGCATCAGATATATCACTCTTAATTGACACAGCTGGCCTCATTTTAGAAGTTATTTACAATACTGAAAATAAAAACTTAGGTGACATAGAGCACTGGCGAACTAGAAATATTCGAGATTTTATAACAAAAGAGAGCGGGATTAAACTTGAAGAAATTCTAACTTTATCTTCGGGCGAGAATGAAAAAATTGAGAAAGATATTATTCAGCTGAATCATATTAAAAATGGTGGCGATGACTTTCCAATTCAATACTCTATCCATCCCACTGGAGTAAATAACCAAATTCTACTTTTTGGCCGTGATCTGACCCAGATAGCACAGGCTCAACAAGAACTCATGAAAACTCAATTAAAATTTGAGAGAGAATATGACCGATATAGATCATTTGACACTAAATATCGAGTAATACTAGAACAGTGTGGCAGCGCATTCATTATTGTTGATGAAGCAGGTCAGCTTATTGATTTTAATCAAAAAGCTGTGGCAATTTTAGAAAAAACCGATTTAAACCAAATAATGTTAAAGGATTTATTTTACCAAGGAATAAGCTTAGACATTCTAAGCGAGCTTGAGACATTAAATAAAAACACGCCTTCAACAGCATTAAATCTAAACGTTAAAGAAACTAATAAAGAAGTACAATTGAAGGGTACGTTTTTTCGTTCGAATAACGGTGTCCATTCTCTAATAAGGTTATCCAGTTTATCAAGTCAGAGAACAAGCTATTCCAGAGAAAAAATTTATCTATCTGACCTGTATCAAAAAACTTCAGATGCATTTGTCTTTATTGATGAAGCAGGAAAAATAGTTGATGCTAATGAGAGCTTTTTAATTCTCACAGAGAATCCAAATATTGATGAAGTTGTCGGCAAGTCATTTTCCGACTTTCTCAAAAATGATACTACTGATTTAAAAATTCTTACTGATAACTCGAAAAGACTTGGGAAGATTAGAAACTATGCAACTGATTTTATTACAACATTCGGATCAAAAATTCCTGTCACAATTTCATCGACTTGGGTATCAAATCAAGATGATGATTTTTATGGGTTCATTTTAAGAGACTTTTCAAACGTAGAGCTTGAGAAACAAAACGATAATGAGAAACATAGCTGGGAGGCAACCACCAAATTGGTAGGAAGTGCTCCGTTGAAAGAGTTAGTAGCCCAAACCGGAGATATTGCCGAAAGAATATGCTTAGAAACCGCACTAAATTTAACAAATAACAATAAAGTAGCAGCTGCTGAGCTACTTAGTCTGTCGCGTCAAAGCCTATATGTGAAACTCAGAAAACATAATCTTTTGGATATTAAGGACTAAGATCGGTGATTAAAAGCTATCAAACTCATTTTACCAGTACGCCTAGCTTGATATCGCTTCTTGAACTTATAAAACCTGTTACCTGGTTTCCACCTATGTGGGCTTTTTTATGCGGTGTGGTGTCAGTTGGCGCCTTAAATAGCAATAATACTATACTCATATTATCCGGTCTTCTACTTGCAGGACCATTGGTATGTGGAATGAGCCAAGCTGTAAACGATTGGTGTGACCGTCATGTCGATGCAATAAATCAACCAGAGAGACCCATTCCATCTGGAAGAGTGAGTGCTGGATGGGGTTTTTTTACCGGCATTATAATGAGTGCTACAAGTATCCTTTTTGCATACTATCTCGGAAGTCTTATATTTTTTGCAACAATTATAGGCGTCTTAGCCGCTTGGCTTTATTCATTAGAACCGATAAGACTGAAACGATCGGCAATTTTTGGGCCAGGAGTCGTAGCAATTTGTTATGAAGGGCTTCCATGGTTTACTGGCGCCGCTATTTTCACAATATCATTGCCGAATAAAGAGGTTCTAATAGTGCTCTCATTATATGCTTTGGGAGCTCACGGAATAATGACTATGAATGACTTCAAAGCAACCAAGGGAGATAAACTTTTAGGCATCAATTCTTTACCTGTGATTTTAGGCAGAAAGTCCGCTACTTTAGTAGCTTGCCTTATAATGCTTTTCCCACAGCTAATAGTAATATCTCTATTTTACTTCTGGGGATCTTTAATTCTAGCCATTACGCTGGCAGTTTGCGTTCTACTGCAGTCCTTATCAATGATTTTTCTCATTCGGGATCCAGAAAAAAACACACCATTCTTTAACATGACCGGAGTACTTTTATATATTGCTGGGATGATGTTATCTGCAAATGGACTGTATTTAATGAATTAAATTAGGGGGTAGTAATGAATTGGTTTTCGATTTTAAGGTTAGGGTTAGTTCAACTTTGCATTGGTTCAAGTGTCGTTATTCCATTATCTACACTAAATCGCTTAATGAAAGTAGAATTAGCTTTACCAGCAACTATTGCAGGTTTTTTGATTGCGCTGCATTATGCAGTCCAGTTAACGAGAGTCAATTGGGGTTACTTATCTGATAAAACTCAAAACAGAAGTCAGTGGATAATATTTGGAATGCTAATTTTAGGGACAGGTGGAGTATTAGCTTCTGCTTCTATAACTCTAATTGAAAGTAATTTCGCGTATGGAATAATGCTAGCTTTGTTTTCATATACTTTAATTGGGTTTGGGGTAGGTGCAGCAGGAACCCCTCTCCTCGCTCTTCTTGCCTCTTACAGTTCTAAATCACAGAAGGGCTTTGCCGCCTCTATCACCTTTCTTATGATGATATTTGGACTTGCAATAACTGGTATAACGGCTGGCATAATCTTAGACCCCTACTCTCATCAAAAGCTAATAAAAATCACAGTCTCTCTTGCTTTAATTACCAATATATTATCCTATCTTAGCTTGAAAAACTTAGAAAAAACGCTGCGAAATAATATGGATGTCCGCACACCGAATGCTATTAACTATAACGAACCATTTCTTGAAGGTATCAAAAAAGTATGGATGGAAAGAGAAGCAAGGCTTTTCACAATTTTTATTTTTATCTCTATGGGCGCTTTTTCAATGCAAGATCCAATATTGGAACCCTTCGCTGGAGAAGTCTTTGGCTTTGCAGTCGGAGAGTCAACAAAACTTGATGGATTTCATAAGATTGGAACGTTAATTGGAATTATTTTAATAATCCTTTGCCTTTCAAAGTTCAGAATTGGATTTGCTTCTTTATCGATTGTTAAAAATGAACGCCTAGGATCAGAAAAATTTTGGCTGATTACAGGATGCCTCTTTTCTGCATTTTCACTATTTATAATTTCTCTTCTTGGACTTACATATAGAGATCAAGGTATATTAAACTCAGTTGTTTTTCTCTTCGGAATTTCTAATGGTGTGTTCACTGCAGGAATATTGGGAACCATGTTGCATTTAGCAAGTAGGGGTTCGGGCCATAACAACACGGGTACTCGTATGGGGATATGGGGAGCAGCACAAGCTTATGCAACTATGATTGCTGTTTTTTTTAGCACAGTCTTGGTCGATATACTTGGACTTATTATGAATTCCCTCCCAAGTGTATATGGAATAGTATTTCTAACTGCTGCGAGTTTTTTTATAGCTGCAGCATTTTTGGGTTCATTAATTATTAAAAAAGATGAACTCGATCAAAATCAAAACATACTACAATCGGTGAGTTAAAATGATCTATGATATAACAGTTATAGGAGGAGGACCCTCCGGCGCAACAGCTGCAGAGCAACTGGCGAAAAAAGGTTTCAAAGTCGCATTGATAGATAGAGCAGGAAGAATAAAGCCTTGCGGAGGTGCTATCCCTCCAAGATTAATTGAAGACTTTGAAATACCTCAGTCCCAATTAGTTGCAAAAATCAAGACAGCAAGGATGATATCACCAACGAATAGGAAAGTAGACATTCCAATAGAAAATGGTTACGTAGGAATGGTAGATAGAGAATTCTTTGATGAATATCTTCGGGAAAGAGCAGCAAAATGTGGGGCAAAACGGTTTACCGGCACATTTGTAAAATTATCTAAAAATTCACAATATACTAAAGTTGATTTTAATAATCACTTAACAAAAAAGATTTCCACACTCCTCACAAGATATGTAATAGGTGCAGACGGTGCTAAATCCAATGTTGCAAGAAATACAATCAAGGACGCAAATAAAATCCCCTATGTGATAGCGTATCATGAGATAATAGAGGCCCCGAAAGCAACTAGTGAATATAATCCAGATAGATGTGATGTTATTTATAATGGAGATATATCGCCTGATTTTTATGGATGGGTTTTCCCTCATGGAAAATCGGCGAGTGTAGGAATGGGAACAGGGATCAATAGCGTTAACCTGAAGAAGGCTACCAGCGATCTCAGGACTCAAGCAGGACTAGACAAATGTTCAACCATAAGAAAAGAAGGAGCTCCGATCCCGCTTAAGCCCTTGGAGAGGTGGGATAATGGAGATAATGTCGTACTTGCAGGTGATGCTGCTGGGGTAGTAGCACCCTCATCTGGGGAGGGTATCTATTATGCAATGATAGGAGGTAAGTATGCAGCGGATGCGGTTGAAAAATGCTTGCTCAATGGACATTCGAAATTTTTAAGTTTAGCAAGAAAGAATTTTATGAAAGAACATAAAGCGGTTTTTCAAGTTCTCGGTGCTATGCAAAACGCATATTATAGATCTGATGACCGAAGAGAGCGCTTCGTAACTTTATGCAAAGACATAGACGTTCAAAGAATAACTTTTGAATCTTATATGCATAAAAAACTTTCTCGTTCGAGGCCAATAGCACACCTAAAAATAATGTTTAAAAATATTGCCCACCTCACCGGAATGGTTAAAGCCACATGAATATTGATTTTATTCCTGCATGGGATCAAGGGGTCCTAAAACCATTGGACAAACTGGAAGTTCATAAAAGAGGTCTAAGACATAAAGCGGTCTCGGTATTCATAATTTCAGATAATGATGTACTTATTCAAAAAAGAGCATCAATGAAATATCATACACCAGGTTTATGGGCTAATACCTGCTGCACACACCCCTTGTGGTCGGAAGATCCCAAGGAATGCGCTCACAGAAGACTAAAAGAAGAGTTGGGAATAAAGGTGCCAGAGTTAGTGTATAAAAACAAAATTGACTATAAAGCCGATGTTGGCAATGGCTTAATCGAAAATGAGAATGTTGATGTCTTTGTTGGCTCAATAAAAGAAAAAGATAATTTAAAAATACGTCCTAATAACGATGAAGTGGCAGAGGTGAAGTGGATTTGTTTTGACAGGTTAAAAGAAGAAATATCACTAACGCCTAATAAGTTTACACCTTGGTTGAGGATATACGTCCAAGATCATTTTGAACAAATTATAAACTGACCAGCTTATTTTATAATCTTAATTTTTTTGCTTCGTATATCGGCTATACCCAGAACATCAAGAATTGTTGTTGTAATTCCTGTGACATCGAGCCCAGCTTCCTTATACATTACATTTGGTGAAGCTTGATCTATAAATTTATCCGGTAAAAATAAACTTCTTACCTTTAGATTGTTATTTATCATATTATTTTTGAGCAGCCAGTCAGCCACATGGGATCCGAACCCACCAATGGATCCCTCTTCTAGGGTAATTAACAACTCATGGTTTTCTGAAAGCACTTTTACTAAATCTACATCTAATGGTTTAGCAAATCTAGCATCTGCAACAGTCACTGAAATGCCTAACTGCTCCAACTCCTCGGACGCGTCTAGTGCTTCTTTGAGATGTGCTCCAAAACTTAATATTGCGATCCTATTGCCCTCTTTACAAATTCTTCCTTTCCCTAACTCAAGAACTTCACCTCTTTCAGGCAGTTCTACACCTATGCCCTCACCTCTTGGATACCTAAATGATATGGGGCCCTCATTATACTCTGCTGACGTTCTGATCATATGCATTAACTCTAACTCGTCTGCTGCTGCCATTACCACAAAACCTGGCAAATTTGAAAGGTAAGCTACGTCAAAGGAACCTGCATGAGTAGCTCCATCAGCACCAACCAACCCAGCTCTATCAATTGCAAATCTTACTGGCAATTTTTGTAGAGCCACATCATGAACAATCTGATCATATCCTCTTTGGAGAAAGGTTGAATATATTGCGCAGAAGGGTTTCAAACCTCCGGCTGCCATACCAGCACAGAAGGTGACAGCATGTTGTTCTGCTATTCCAACATCAAAAGTTCTACCAGGGAAACTATCCTGAAAAATATTTAATCCGGTGCCTGAAGGCATTGCTGCCGTAACAGCAACAACCTTTTCGTCAAGAGTTGCCTCTTTTACAAGTGTTTGACCAAAGATTGATGTGTATGATGGAGCGTTTGATTTACCTTTGTGCTGCTTTCCTGAAGCAACATCAAATTTCGAAACACCATGATATTTATCCGCTGACGTTTCTGCTGGTGCATACCCGGCTCCTTTTTTTGTAACACAATGAATCAGAACTGGTCCCTCAGATCTAGTTTTGACTGTTCTTAAAACTGGTAGCAGTTGGTCTAAATCATGTCCATCTATTGGTCCGACGTATGAAAAACCCAAGTCTTCGAAAAAAGTATTACCCGTACCACCAGCTAGTCCTGTTATCAAACCTCTAGCACGTTTTGCCCCTTCTCTAAGTGGCCCTGGCAGTGACTTTGCGAAATTCTCTGCTAATTCCTTAAGAGTATAAAATTGTTGGTTTGCATATAGGCTGGATAAATATTTCGACATAGCGCCAACTGGTGGAGCAATGGACATTTCATTGTCATTCAAGATCACAAAAAATCTTCTCCCTTCGGCACCCGCATTATTCAGTGCTTCGTAAGCCATTCCAGCACTTATAGATCCATCACCAATTACTGCAACAGCATCTCCGGTAGCCATTCCCATATCTCTAGCTACTGTAAACCCTAAGCCTGCAGAAATCGACGTAGATGAATGCGCCGCACCAAAGGGATCATATTCACTTTCACTTCTCTTTGTGAAACCTGATAGTCCTCCCTCCTGTCTAAGAGAACTCATTTTTTCTCTGCGACCAGTAATTATTTTATGTGGATAACATTGATGTCCAACATCCCATATCAACTTATCGTGCGGTGTATTAAACACTGTATGTATTGCAACTGTCAGCTCGACAACTCCTAGGCTTGATCCTAAATGCCCTCCTGTCTCGGAAACCGCTCTAATTGTTTCATTGCGCAATTCTATAGCAAGTTTTTTGAGATCTAAATCTGAAAGATGCCGAAGATCAGCAGGGTAATTTATTTTATCAAGAAGTGTAGGTTTCATAACTGAGATCTGTAACTTATTTTTCACGTGGAGGCAACATTTCCCCCACGTGAATTTAGAATAATCTAACTGGGCCCGTTATACAAGCCACCTTCAACAGCAAAACCATGAAGAACTGCCCAACTAAACCAATCGTCGACAACCGTTCCAGTTAGTAATATGCCTATACCACCGGTGATAGGACAAAGAATTGCGAACCACCAAGCCCATCTATGAATTCCCTCCATAGAAGCGTTAAAGCCCATAGTCCATCTCCAGAACAGAGCTGCACGCTCAGAGGCGGTGCCACGATCATAGATTTGTTCGAGTTCCCTGTCCCCTCCCATTCTAGAGGTAGCTAATATCGTTGCTCCATGCATTGCGAACAGTAGAGCAGAGCCATATAGGAAGACGATACTCAGCGCGTGAAAGGGATTATAGAATAAATTACCATGATTTAAAGAAAGATAATTCGTCCAATCTAGATGCGGAAAAATTCCATAAGGTACCATTTCTGACCAAGTGCCCATAGCCACGGGTCTAAAAAGACCAATTACGAGAAATAGCCATATTGCTGCAGCAAAAGCCCAACAAACATGTTTTCCCATTCCCAATTCATTGGCCCGCAGGTATGATCTAATCCACCAGCTTAAAACTGCTATTAAAAGACACGCACTTGCGATCAAGTACAAACCACCTTCCCAAATAGGTGGAAAGCCGAGGCCATATTCTTCTCCAGGAGGGTCAAGAGAAATCCACCATAAATCTCTCCATAAGGCTTGCCATGACCAATCAACTGATTGGAGCATGCCTATTCCAGTGAGAAAAAACCACGCTGTGCCCAAGAAGAATGCTATCGTTCCAAACATACCGAGATGAATTGGACCCAACTGTGCATTTCCGACGTAACCAAGTATAGAAGAGAACCGTGGCTCAACACCTCTCTCTTTTGCTACCAATCCTTTTTCGTCAAGACCCATTTCAGCGGGGCCACGGACCTGAACTTGTGTTAAAATATTATGGTACTCTGCCATCTTAACCTCCTATACTTGCGAATGTGAAGAAATTTGGCCACCAATCCCACCATTCAATCCAGCTTTCACCATCTGGCATTAACCAAGAAGGACCAGATATAATGATACAAATTCCAGACCACCAGCCGGCACTTAGGGCAACGAATAATCCAATTCTATGAATACCCAATGTACCGATAGAGTATCCAATAAAATCTCTGAAGTACGTATCTTCATGGTCGGGTGTTTTTGCATCTTCTCCTTTTTCAGGGTTAGCAGCTGACAATATTAATGAACCGTGCAATGCAAGCAACATAGTAGTTGTGAAGAAACATGCAATTGCAAGCATATGGATTGGATTATAATGGAAATTACCATACTGATACCCGGTGTAAGACACCCAGTCCAAATGGGAAAATATACCGTATGGAAATCCATGCGCCCAGGCGCCCATTAAAACAGGTCTAATGACAACCAAAGAAACATAAGCAAAGATTGCAAAAGAAAATGCAAAGGGTATATGATAGTCCATTCCCAATTTTCGCGTGATTTCGACCTGTCTTAGCATCCAACTACCAAACGCTCCGATGGCGCACAAAGTTATTACTTGCCATAAACCACCGTCGTTCATAGGAGCCATTTTTAATCCATATTCTAGAGGCGGTGGCTCTATGCTTATTAACCAGGGGTTCCAGACTCCCTGCTGAGCAGCGCCCCAAAAAATCATAATACTTCCAAGGGCAGCAAAGAAAATAGTCGAGACTCCAAAAAAGCCGACATAAAACGGCCCGACCCAAAAGTCAAATAAGTCCCGACCTATAAGAGTACCGCCTGGAACACGATACTTTTTTTCAAAACTGAGTAATGCCATTCCATGACCTCCATTCAAATTACTCTGCTGACTGACAAGTAGTCAGTCAGAATGCCACGGGCGAGATCCTAAGGGGGGACTGGTTCTCGCCCACAGCGTCTCGTAGGTTTTTAGCCAGCTGCTCTTGCTGCGGCCTCAAACCAATTAAAGTGATCGGTGCTGAGCAACACTAAATGAATCATTGCTGCTAGCAAGAAGAGAAAGACGCCCTGTGCGACAAACACTCGTCTAGGATCAAATATCAGCCATATTTTATAAAAGTGACTCATTTCTTTCTCCTCAACCGAAATAGAACCAAGGACGCCAGATCCATGTCGCTATGTGAGCTAATATGCACATTATTGTAAATGTCCATAGTCCACTCATATAAACGCTATGTAATTCTTGCGCCTGTTCATCTGTTAGACCTGATAAAGACAGGTCGTTATTTCCAGCCATTATACATCCTCCGGATTAAGTGACTGTTGCGCTGCAAGCACCTTATGCACTAGCAACGATCCTTCCGCCAAAAGACGGTAAGAATTCTTTAAAACCCTCATGAAAAAATCATGGGCGTAATTGTTTTGGCATTTGCCCATGCCTTACTAAACATATCTTTTTCGATTTTTCCTTTTACTAGACTTTTCATGCAGGTAAGCAATGCCCCTGGTAACGAAAATATAAATATTACTGTGAAATAAATTCGATACTCCCAAATTGGTTTTTTTCTTGTTCTTCTCATAACAGTCCCTCCTTATGCAACCTTATTACTTTTGTTAACTTCTTCATCCTCTGGATTAAGCATTTTTAGAATCTCTTTCGCTACTTTCTTCTCTCCGTTTTCAAGCGCTATTTTTTCGGCTTGATCACGAAGCGTTTTAGTGGCAGAAATTCTAGTTAGCGGTGAATGCTTGGCCACAATTTCTTCCAAAATATCTTTAGCTTCCTGATCCCACGGTAGCTCTTTTCTCAATTTAGTTAATGTCGCATCTGTTTTGTCCAAATCAGATCCAAGTGGCAATATATGAAAGAGCGCATCAAATAATCCATTACAGATTTCTTGCAATAAGTAAGTTGATCCAGAGTAACCCATCATCGGCGTGCCTACAGCACGTCTAATTGCTGCTCCCGGAAAACTAGCAGGAATGAATGATGCTTTTGGCCCAAAGCTTTGGCCTGCCTCTGCAAGATACATTTTTTCATTTATGGATCCCATCAATACTAGAGGTCTAGTTTGCTTTATGAGATTTCTAATTTTTTCATTATCGGTCTTCTTCCCAGCAACTCTTGCCACTGCAAATTTACAGGGAAGACCTAATTCATTCTCCAAAAAGTTTCTTATACCTCTTGTATATGTTTCATTTGCGACGATTCCGAAACTGGCAGTCGCAAAAAAATCCTGTGTCACAGATCGCCAAAGATCCCATACAGGTTTAATGGTTGAATGCTTCTCTTTTTCGATGAAGCGTTCAACATCAATATTCAGTATCTCTCCCAATTTCCTTAAGAATTTAGTTGTACTATCAATACCAATTGGGGCCTGTAGATAAGGCTTACCTAATAGCTCAGCTAAACCTCTACCAAACTCTCTATACATTACAATATTTGCATCAGCATTCACAAGCTTCGACATCTCTGCTATGTGAGCACCCATTGGCATAACCATATTTACTTCTGCACCAATGCCTTCTACAAGTCGCCTAATTTCTGCTAAATCGGAAGGCATGTTAAAAGTCCCGTACATAGGGCCCAAAATATTTACCCTGGGTTTAGAATCTTCTTCCCTTTTTGCTTCTTTTGGCATTCTGCCTTTGGTCATTCCAAAGTTAGTAAAAAGCCATGTCA
The DNA here is from genome assembly GCA_902596985.1 of uncultured Alphaproteobacteria bacterium. GTDB lineage: Bacteria > Pseudomonadota > Alphaproteobacteria > Rhodobacterales > Rhodobacteraceae > CACIJG01. The sequence continues at coordinate 30,364 of CACJWR010000003.1, read as the reverse complement.
TAGATCTATCTGCAGCCTGCCATTGGTCTTCATCAATCGTCCTTGGTAAGAACCTTTGAATATTTGTGCCTTGAGGTGTCACACCTCCTCCTATCATTTCTGCAATTGACCCTGTTACAACAACAGCCGGCAATACTGGATCTAAGGTATCCCATGCACGTTTCATAGCTCCTTCTGTTCCTTCTCGTCCTAGCTCCTCCTCGCCTAATCCAGTGACCACAATTGGTAACTCGTGTGGTGGCAAAGCATCTGTGTAGTGAAGAACTGATGTTACTGGTAGGTTTTCACACCCTACCGGACCGTCTACAACAACTTGAAGGCCTTTAACGCCACAAAAAGCATAAACTGACCCCCAATATCCTCCCGCTCTATCGTGATCCTGAATTAACACTAAATCATCTCCTCTGCCTTTGCGGCGATCTTTCTTTTCTCTATTTTCTTTGCCTGATGGGCTCGGAACTGGGGTTTAAGGTTTGGCTCACCCTCCCAAACTCCTGCGGTATCACCTTCACCGACACCCTCAAAGAAACTCTTCATTTTTTCCATTCGTGAACCATTGCTTATGGCCTGCAATATTACTTCAGCTAAACTCCCTGCACCAGCAACACCCATTATTGGCCTAGCTGAAATTAAATTTGTGTAATAAAGAGAGGGAATACCTAACTCTTTAGCTTTTTGCACTACCGGGGTCGTTCCAATAGCCAAATCAGGATTAATGCTCTTCACCGCTGAGATATCATCCTCCAAACTCGCCCTAAATTTTACAAAAACGCCTCTACTCTCCAACCAATCTTTGTCTTCAGAAGACCATTTAGTCTTGGGACAGGCAGTTCCTACATAAGGGACTTCAGCGCCCGCCTCTATCAGCGTTCTTGCTACTATAAGTTCCGAACCCTCATAGCCGGATACCGAAATTTTGAAATTAATTTTTTTGTCATCAAGAGATTTTTGTATTTGCGGCAGAATCTTCTGTTTTGCTTTCTCAATGATCTTTTTCGCAATGTTAAAAGTATCTCCTACACTATCAATCCAAGAATTAGTACCTTCAACACCCACTGGGGCCGATCCAATAATTGGCTTACCAGCGTCTTCAAACTCTCTTACAGCAGCTGTATAAAAGGGATGGATAGCTGCAACGGCTCCGCAATCAAGCGCTGCATACAATTCCCGCCACTCTCTGCAAGGTACAACCTGTCCCGCAGCCAACCCCAATGGCTCCAAAATTGCGCCAATATTCATAGGATCTGCCGGGAACATTTCTCCCAACAATGTAACGGATGGTCTATCTGATTTCTTTGAAGCTGGAGCAGCTACCGGCCCAGACTCGATTTCGTTTTTAGCATAATTCAGTAACGCACCAGCCAAGACATCTTTTGCCTCTGCGTGCGTGGGAATACCAAAACCGGGCACATCAATACCAATTATCCTAACCCCGTTAATTTCCTTTGGGAGAAGCCTCAAAGGAACCCCAGAAGCGCTAGGAACACACAGGTTCGTGAAAACAACGGCATCAAACCTATCGGGGTCAGCCATTTCATGTGCAGACTCTAAGATATCTTCATATAGTTTTCCTGTTACAAGGGTCTCAGAGGAAAAAGGCACATAACCGACAGATCTTCGGGCTCCATAAAAATGTGACACAAAGGTCAACCCATAGACACAGCATGCAGAACCTGACAACACAGTTGCCACTCGCTTCATTCTCAGACCAACCCTTAAAGATCCAAAAGCAGGGCACATGCTTTGTGGCTTATCATGGGGACCCATGGGGTAATCTTTTCGCATATTTTGTATAAGCTCTTTGTTGGCGCCTCTTTCTGCACTAACCTTAAGAGACGAGGACCCACAAAGGCCATCAGACGTGGTGCCTACGCCCGCTGTATGCTTGTCTTCTAAATCAACATTGACCTCATCATTCAACTTAACGTCGTCTGCTGCATCATATTTTATTTCTCTCTTGGTGCTCATTCTTCTTAATTTTTCTCTTTACACTTCGTCATATACGACTTCTAACGACTCTTTGGGCTTGGCAAATTTTCCTCTCATGTCAGCATCGGAAGCTGGTTGCAACACGAAGTCAGCTCCTGTCTCACTAGCGGCAAACAAATTGAGAAGGCCATCTTGGTCCAGTGGCTTTGGTCGAAGTGGTGGGGCCTCAGCTGTATTGGTTCCTAGTTCAGCAAACAGGTCTCCCCACTTTGACTCTTTTGTTCCAACAATGTGATAATTTGCGGACTTCTTTCTAAGGTCATCATCTTGAGGTATACTTGCAAGAATTGGAATTTTTACTGTCTCAGCAAAAGCTGCTGCTTCGCCCGACCCATCGTCTTTGTTAATTACTAAACCTGCCACACCCACGTTTCCACCTAATTTTCTAAAATACTCAACTGCTGAACAAACATTATTTGCTACATATAGAGATTGAAGATCGTTTGATGCGACCAATATAACCTTTTGAGCCATATCCCTTGCTATCGGCAATCCGAAACCGCCGCAAACCACATCACCCAAAAAATCCAATAATACGTAATCAAAATCCCAATCGTGAAACCCCAGCTTTTCCAATAGCTCAAAGCCATGGATTATACCGCGTCCTCCACATCCTCTTCCTACTTCTGGCCCACCAAGCTCCATCGCAAATACGCCATTTCTTTTAAAACACACATCTCCAATAGAGACTTCTTCACCCGCAAGCTTCTTATTAGTCGATGTTTCAAGTATAGTTGGGCAAGCCTTTCCCCCGAATAAGAGAGAAGTTGTATCAGATTTTGGGTCACATCCTATAAGAAGAACTCTTTTTCCTTGTTCTGCCATCATATGACTAAGATTTGCAAGAGTGAAACTTTTACCAATGCCTCCTTTACCGTAGATCGCTATTATCTGGGTTTTTTTTGTTGGCTCACCAACTGGAACTTCATCGATAGGTTGATTTGCTTCTTCTCGAAGGTCCTTGTGGAGTTTTTCTAAGTCTTTCTTACCTAAAGTATTAGTCGGGTTATCTAAGCTCATGCTACATCCCTCCAATCAATAACCATTTTCAGGCATTCTGGATCTTCGAAAGATTGTCGATAAGCGGCTTTCGAGAAATTTACATTACTCTCATGCGATATTAAACCTTCTAAAGATAGAGCACCGGTTTCTAATAGTGATCGTGTAATATTTATGTCTTCAGTATTAAATTCAGCTGAAATCCTGAACCTAGCCTCTTTTATAAACGCGGGCGGGAAAGAAAAGGAGATAGGAGATGAATAAAATCCAGCAAAGACTATTTCGCCATTTTTTTTCAATTTTGGAATTATCTTATCCAAAACGCTGATATCTCCACTAGCCTCATAAATCGACTCATGATCTGAAGAATTATCATTTTCTGGATCGATAACGTCGTAATCTGTTTCATTACCTACTCTAAGAGGATTACTTTCCCATACAATCGGGGCTTCACCACCTGCGGCTATCGTTAATCGAGCTAGCAACCTTCCTAAAACACCATGACCAATAATAAGTGAGGGAAGTTTGTTCCCAAGCCCTGCGATGGCATGCCTAGCAGTAGCTGCGAGTGCAAATAATGTCCCTTTAGCTTTCAAATCAGGGTCTATTTTTATAAGCTTTTCGTCGGAAGCTATTAGAAGGCTAGAGGACGCACCGAAAAGACCCTTCTCGTTTTTATAGCAATTGGCCCCTGGGACAAATACATGATCGCCAACCTTGAGTTTCCTGGATGCTCTGTTGTCGACTACCACCCCAACCGTTTCATAACCTGGGACAAGAGGATAACCCATTCCAGGAAAAAATGGCATATCACCATTCCAAAACAAGCGTTCAGTGCCAGTAGAAACTCCAGAGAACTGTGTTTCAATTATGACTTCACCTGACTCAGGTTCCCTAAGGGCAACTTTGCGCAGGTCCAATTCACCTGGGTTATCAATTACTATTGCTAATGTTTCCATATTAAACGCTGACAATTATTGTGATTTTCATGAATTAACGAGAAAAAATCTACGTGGAAACCTATGGATCCCCCTCGTAAATCGATGTCTTTTTCTAGCTTTCTTAAAAACTCAACCAAAAAGCTGGTCCTCTTTTATTTACGTAAATATCCCATGATTAAAGCCAACTCAAAAATAAATGTCAATAAATTTAGACAAAAACTGTAATAAATTTCTGACATATGGTTTTTATGCAAAAAAAAACTACTTCTGAGCACTCATAACTTGGGTAATAAATGGGGCACTTACAGCATGCTTAACAATATTTGAAAAACCAGCCCTGAGAAGAATCACCCTATGTTCCTCAAAAGAACGCACTTTTCCTGTTGTCATTGCCATCGTATAAAATGAAAAATAGCAATCACTGGAACGCATCGCTTTGCTTCCACCAGACATTGGCTCTGTTATTAACAAAGACCCACCCTTTGGAAGAGCTTCGTAGATTCTCTTGAGCAACAACTCTACAGTGCTGTCTTCATGATCATACAAAACCCTTACTAAACTTATAACATCTTGATTCGAAGGAATATCATCTTTTAAAAAATCACCAGGACAAAAATTTAAAAGCCCTACTATATCATCAATTTTTTGGTGATTGCTCTTTGCAACGTTTATTACATTTGGCAAGTCAAAAACGGTTGCTTGGATGCCGGGATACTTGCTTTTTACCGCTAATAAAAATGCGCCCGTACCACCGCCAATATCCAGAATTCTTTTAACGCCTTTAAAGCTATATGCTTGCAAAGTTTGATCCGCAACCAACCTTTGGGAAGTCTGCATAAGCTTACTGTATTCGGAAGATACCTTTGTAGAAATCTTCTTTTTTTCTCCTTCTTTTCTTACATAGGGCCAAAATTGACTCAACTCTGTTTCATTTCTTCCATACAATAACTTCACTGGATCTAAGAGATCTCGATATAAAATTTGGTTGTGCTGAATCATATCCATTAACCCAGGAACCCCAACTATTTGCGCCCCTACCCTAGTTAACCAATATTTATTTCTTTTGTAGCATATCAAGTTTAAAGCACATCCACCACGCAGCAGCAACAAAGACCTTTCATTCGTAATCTCCATAAACTTGCTAACCTCATCCAGTGATCGCCCTTCTTTTTTGAGAAATTGAAAGATATCCAAATAGATCAATAAATGGAGAATTTGTGTGTAGACAAACCCCGACATGATCTCATGAATCTTATTGCCCTCATAACTTATGAGACCTCTAAGAATTGGAACTTTAGCAATAGCTTCATGAACTTTGGTTGATGAAAAGACTTTAACCTTCAATCGATAATAGCTTTTATAAAGCGAATTAATTTTTTCTTTTAAAATCATCCGATCGGGGTAGTCTTGAACACCTGTTAAACATATAAGTGGCTTACAAAGTTTTTTGAAGAGGCTTTACTGGTGTTAGACGTTCTGCCTGACTTCTAACGATTTTAATCAATTCAACTTCACCGGGGCATGAGGGAATAGAAGCTATAGCTCCAGCCAAAATGTCTTGTAGCCTTTTAATTGCACCTTGCTCTCCTAGCTTTAAAACAGCGTTAGGGCGCTCATTTTCGCTATCTCTGTTATTCGATTTACCACTTTTTTGAGAGTCAGAAAAGTCCTTCAAATCATCGGCAACCTGAAACGCCTCACCTATTCTCTGCCCAAGCTCTGCCCATGGCTCTGGATCTTCGCCTGCAGAAATTGCCCCCATTTTTGTAGCCGCGACGAACAATGAGGCCGTTTTAAGTTTATGATATGAACTAAGATCAATTGTTTTTTCACTTTCCCAACCTTGACCTGAACAGATACCATAGGGCATACCCGTTGACGTTGTTAAAACATTTATTAACTCACCAAGCCTATCAGGAGCGCTTGTGCCTTTAGAAGTAAGCACCTGAATTGCTAAAATAATAAGAGAATCTCCACATAGCACGGCTAGAGGCTCATCAAAGGCCTTATGAACAGTAGGCTTACCCCGCCTAACCTCCGCATTATCAAATGCTGGCAAATCATCATGCACTAAACTGGCGCAATGCATCATCTCGACTGAAACCGCTGAAGCCATTGAGAGATCAAAATTATCTAACCCACATGCATTGGAAACAGCAAGGCAGAGCTGAGGCCGTACTCTAGCACCGCCTGGAAAGATTGCATAATCCATCGCCGCAGCCAATTTTGGCGGAGCAGGCGATCTACTTGCCTTCTTAATTGCCTTTTTCAGTGCCTCTTCTAACTTTTCTTTCATACCTATTCCTGTGGTAAAAATTAGACATCATTAGAAATTTGTGTAAATAATTTTGGACACTTTTTAAAATAAGTCAATAAAATACCTTTTATGCTAAAAGAAAACGAACATATAATCATTGTAGGCTCAGGAATTGGTGGGCTTGTTTCTGCCCTTTTACTTTCCAACCAGGGATTTAAAGTAACTGTTGTTGAAAGAAATGGATGCCCTGGAGGAAAATTAAGAGCTTTTTCAAGTCAAGAGGGTCCCATTGATGCAGGGCCTACAGTTTTGACACTAATAGACGTTTTCCACGAAATATTCACTCAAGCAAATCTAAATATTTTCAAGGAGTTAGATTTGCACAAAGAAGAGCTATTAGCCAGGCATTACTGGCCAGATGGAAAATGTTTAGATCTTTTTTCAACTCATGAAAAAAATCTTTTTTCAATAGAAAAAGTATTTGGAAAAAATTCAGCAGCTGAATTTGACAAATTTCATAGAGATTGTGAGACGCTTTTTTATGCTTTTAATAACTCGTTGTTAAGGAATAGCTACCCTGGGAGCTTTTTGACAAAAAAAGATTTTTTAAAAAATATTCCTCGATTAATTAACATTTTGGGCTTCCCAACCAACTACTGGAGAAAGTTAGAGCAATATTTCAGCGAACCTAAGCTCAGACAACTGTTTGGAAGATACGCGACATATGTTGGGGGGTCACCTTTCAATTCTCCATCCCTACTACAGCTTATATGGTATGTTGAGTTTCTGGGAGTATGGCGTATAAGAGGAGGTCTTCACACTCTTGCGAATAAATTGAAGCAATTATCTGCAAAAAATGGTGTTGAGTTTGTTTTCAATAAGTCTGTTACTAAAATTAATATCAAAGACAACAATGTTTGTAGCGTGGATCTCAATGATGGACAAAGGTACCAATCCAAAACTGTATTGTTTAATGGAGATCCACGGAACTTTAGAGAAGGTAACTTGGGTAGTGATTTAAAAAATTTGATGAAAAAAACAGCCACTGAACCAAGATCTTTATCTGCCTATGTTTGGTCATTTGCTTCTGAAACTACGGGGGTAGAACTAGCCCACCACAATGTTTTTTTCAATGAAAACTATAAGAATGAATTTGAGAGCATATCAGCCGGGCAAATAGCTAAAGACCCCACTTTATATATATGCAAGCAAGAAAAGGGCTTAAAAAGTAGCTCAAAGAATCGCTTTGAGATAATCATCAACGCGCCCTCACTTACTCAAAACAAAATTACTGCCACAAAGGAGTATGATTTATGCAAAGAAAGAACATTTCAAAAACTCAGCAAAATGGGAATATACTTCAAAAACAAACCGAATTCTCACAATCTGACAACTCCGAGAGCATTCGAAAAACTAGCACCGGGCGCGGACGGATCAATCTACGGGCTGAGCCCCGAGAGACTACTTTCAACCTTCCAAAGACCCTCCACAAAAACAAAAATAAAGGGCCTTTATCTGGCGGGAGGGGGAACTCATCCGGGACCGGGTTTGCCCATGGCAGCTCTATCAGGCAAGCATGCGGCAGAAATGATAAAACGGGACCTTGCTTTGATTTGAATATCCCACCCAACGGGTACGGATGGTGGTACATGGATGGCCTTTCAGATGACGGCACAAAAGCAGTTTCAGTTATAGCCTTCATAGGTTCGGTCTTCTCCCCATGGTATAGTTGGTCTGGTAGAAAAAACCCTCATGACTTTTGTTCAATAAATATTGTGACATATGGGAAAGGAGGCCGTTGGACGATGACTGAGCGAAGGGAACGCCACGTTAACCTCACTGAAAATTCTTTTAGGGTCGGGCCTAGCAAATTAGAGTGGGATGGCAAGAAGCTTGTTCTAGAGTTTAGTGAAATAACAATTCCACATTTCGATAAAATTGAAGGTTGCATCACTGTTACACCAGAAAGTGTAAATGATTTGGAAGTATTGTTGAAACCTGACGGGACACACATATGGAGACCATTCTCTCCAATTTCACGTATAGAGATTAAAACAAATAAGAAAGGATGGAGTTGGCAAGGGAACGCTTACCTCGATGGAAATTTTGGAACAAGGGCACTCGAACAAGACTTCAATTATTGGACCTGGAGCCGTCTACCCTTTAAAGATAAATGCCTCACATTTTACGATGCTGATCTAGTTGACGGCAGCAACACCAATATAGCACTGCGCTTTAATAAAAATGGATCGGTTGAAGAGGTAGAAGCACCCCCTCTGCAACCTATATCAAAAACAAAATGGCTCATTAAACGGGTTGCCAGATCGGATAGGGAGTTTTCACCCTATGAAAGCCGGGCATTGCTGGATGCACCATTTTATTCTAGAAGTGAGTTAGTTACTCAAATTGATAAAGAAAAAACTACCGGCGTTCATGAAACCTTGGATATGAAAAGGTTTACAAATCCACTGATAAAACCTTTGCTATGCGCAAAGATACCTCGAATTTTTTAGGAATTCTCCTTATTCAATTGAATAATAGTAAAATTTAATGCCCCCGCGTAGGAACCCCAAACTATATAGGGAGTAAGTAGAAGACCTGCTATTAAATCAATATAAAAAGCTAGGACAATCATGATAACAACTGTAACCCAAAGGCATAAAAGAATTATAAAACCCAACTTTATCCTATGGAGACCGAAGAATACAGGAGTCCATAAAGTATTGAATACAAGTTGAAGACCCCAAAAAATCAAAAATAAGTCATTGCCAGGAGCTCCGTAAACTCTAACTAAAGAATACGACATAGCTATATATAAATATAACCATGCAATAGGAAAAACCCAATCTGGAGGTGTCCAACTAGGTTTGTTAAGGGATTTATACCAATCTCCTGTTGGGAACAAAGAACCGGTAGACCCAGCTGCGAGACACGCCAAAAAACCCAGCAAAAAAATGAATATCGACCCTGTCATAACCCCAATTCTCTATGTTGATAAATAAATGCTTTTCTTATCATTTTTCTCAAGTTCCATTAAAACGTCCATCAATCTTTTGCCAGAAAAAAGAACCATATCATTGCCATAACCTTTCTTCTGTGCGCTATTTACAAGAAATTTGACTTCTCTTAAAGCGGGAGCATGTACAACAGCTGAAACTGGCAGAATTTTAGAACTAAGAGTTTTTAAAAAAGAAAAAGCAAGCAAGGTTATCTTTTCAGATTTTGAGGTTATTGCTCTCTGGTTAATGCTATCGTATTGAACAGACTCAATATGTGCTCCGATACCTTCATAAATGTAGCGGGCTGCGTATATTCCTGGCTGACAGGAAGTTGGGAGACCAAAAAGACCAGATTCTGAACGCTTATACAATCGTCTCGCTTCTTCTAATAAACGTTTTGCTATTGAAGCTAACTCTTTGGAAGGTTTAGGGCTTGTGAGAAAATGTTTCAAATCTATGTTTTTTTCCTTCAGCCAATCAATAGGAATGTATATACGGTTACTTCTTGCATCTTCGCCTATGTCTCTCACGATGTTGGTAAGTTGCATAGCCACACCTAGATCGCAAGCACGTGCTAATATATCTTTATCTCTTACTCGCATTAGGACACACATCATTACGCCGACGGTTGATGCAACTCGTGCACAATAAGAACGTAACTCTGAAAGAGATTTGTACTTTCTCCCTTCAGCGTCCCATTGCATTCCCTCTAATAAAGCCATCGGGAGTGCTTTTGGCATTTCATAAAACCTAACAAGTTCTGCAAAACATCTATCGGAGGCATGATTTTCAGGTTTTCCCAAATAGACTTTTTCAAGCCTGATAAAGAGCTTTTTTAGAGATAGTAATTTTGCGTGACTATCATCAATTGCATCGTCGACAATTCGACAAAATGAATACAAAACAATTGCAGAGTCGCGTACTTTTTTGGGAAGAATTTGTGAAGCAGCATAAAAAGAGTGGGATCCCTTTTTAATTATTTCATAACAGGTTTCCAAGTCTTCTTTATTATACATTTAATTAAACCTGCATTACTTTCTCATTGGTGGAATTAACTTTTTTATGCGCAACCTTTTTCAAATCCGGAAGAATCTCATCTAATATTTCTGCAGACGCAAGAACACCCGGTAATCCTGGCCCAGGATGAGTACCAGCTCCAACAAGAAAGAGATTATCAAGCTCTTCTGATCTATTGTGAGGTCTAAACCAGGCGCTTTGAAACATTTGAGGCTCTAAAGAAAAGCCACTTCCAAAATGGCTCAAATATCTTTCTTTAAAATCAAGAGGGGTCATAACATAATCAGTTTTTATTGCTTTGCCTAGCCCAGGCAATAGTCTTCTCTCTAAAACATCCAGTATTTTTCCCTTGTAGCTTTTTTCAATTTTACGCCAGTTAATATCATTTTTAAAACTTAGATTTGGAACGCAAGCCAACACATAAAAAGTATCATCTCCTTTTGGAGCACAAGTTTGATCAGTAACAGAAGGTCTGTGCACATATAAACTCATTTCCGTAGGCAACGCTCCTCTTATAAAAATATCATTAACTTCTTTTTCATAATTGGGTCCCACCAAAATTGTATGATGCCCAACATTCTTCCACTTTGATCTCGTTTTTGATGTACCAAAATGCCAAACAAAGAGACTCATTGACCAATTCTTCGTGTCTAATTTATGTTTGGTCCATCTTTTCTTCTTTTTGTGTCCTAATAAACCATCATATGTATTCTGAAGATCTGCGTTTGATACTACATAATCCGCATTAATTTTTTCTCCAGATTCCAGCTGGAGCCCAATTGCTCTGTTTTCTTTTGTTAAAATTTTATTAACTGTTGTATTAAGTGTTACCTGACCCCCTGAGTATTTTATTTTTTCTGCCATTTTATTGGCCATGGCTTGCGCCCCTCCATGAATGTAGTAAACACCAAATCTATGCTCCAAATAATTAACCAAACCCCACATAGATGTAACAGAAAAGGGATTCCCACCTACAAAAAGTGGATGAAAACTTAACGCAAACCTTAGCTTTGAGTTGGATACATAGCTCGCAGCACTTCTATAAACTGACCTATCTGCTCTTAGAAGAGCAAAAATTGGAAGAACCTTTAGAGTATCCCATAGTCTATGCATGGGACTTCTCCCCATTGAGCCCTTTTTTGAAAACGCGAAATTATATTGCCTTTCTGACAAACGCATAAACTTTCGATATCCTTTGAGATCATTAGGTGCAATTTTTTTAATTTGAGCCTCAAAATTTGATTTGTTGCCAGAAACTGAAAGAACATCATTATCTTCAAATATCAAATCATAATATGGGTTTAGCTTTTCTATTTTTACATGTTGACTTAGATCATCCCCACATCTCTTCCAAAGCTCTTCAAAGTTTTTTGGTAAAGTCAAAATTGTTGGACCCAGATCAAATCTATGCCCCTCTTGAGTTTTGGATGACCCGCGACCACCGACAGTTTGCAATCTATCAAAAACGTGGACATGGTACCCTTTTTCAGAGAGAAGCATTGCCGCAGACAAGCCTCCAAACCCCGCTCCAATAATTGCAACAGAAGGCTTTTCTACTTCTCTCTCACCATCAAAGTAAGTTTCGTCGGTCTTTTTCAACATATCTGATCTTAAACATGTCAGTTTTTTTTGACAATATTTTTAATAAAAAATATGCTTTGAATTGAATAAGCCATTTTGGAGTAGATAATTAAAACAATTACCATAAGTTTTTTTAGGTTCCAGTCCATATTTGGCAAACTATGGGCTTTTTCCCATATGGGGTTTTCACATTTATATATGAGAAGGATGAAAGGCCTGCAATTTTATAAACTTTTTGGAAGTGGTGTTGGGGAAGGCTTTACCCCTGTATTAAACCCTAATGTTTATGCTATCATGGCAGTATGGGATAGTGTGACCGATGCGGATCAAAACATTGCTAACTCATCAATTTTCAAACAATATAAAAATAGATCGAAAGAAAACTGGACGCTATATCTAAAACCTACCAGATCTTGGGGCAGTTGGGATAAAAGAAACCCTTTTGAAATAACTGATAACCTCGATCAAACATTTCCTGTAGTAGCGCTTACAAGAGCAACAATAAAAACAAGTATCCTTTTAAAATTTTGGAAAAGAGTGCCAGATATATCAAAAGCAATTGGGATCAATAGAAATGTTTTATTTAAAATCGGCTTAGGAGAAATTCCATGGTTTCACCAAGTCACCTTCTCAATATGGCCAAGTCAGGAGAGCATGGATCAATTTGCTCGAAATCATGGGCCTCACAAGGAAGCCATCAAAGCCGTAAGGGAAAATAATTGGTTTAAAGAGGAACTCTATGCAAGATTTGCGATAGACAAACAAATTGGCCAATGGCCAGAAATAAATATAAATAAGGAAGCAAGTGAATAAGTATTTTCCATTCTCAGCAATAGTTGGACAAGAACAAATGAAGCTTGCTCTAATTTTGACAGCAATCGATCCATCAATTGGAGGCGTACTAGTTTTTGGAGATCGAGGCACTGGGAAATCAACTATTGTTAGATCGCTCGCGGGATTATTACCAAAGCAAAATTTTGTAATAAATTGCCCCTTTAATTGCCAGAATTCGTTTAATCTATGCGATCAGTGCAAAAAAAAGAAGCCTCTTGAGTTTGAAGAGCGTTCAACCCCTGTTATAGATCTTCCATTGGGGTCAACAGAAGACAGAGTTGTTGGAGCACTAAATTTAGAAATTGCTTTGACTGAGGGCAGGAAAGTGTTTGAACCAGGCTTGTTAGCCAAAGCAAATAGTGGCTTCCTGTATATAGATGAGGTCAACTTGCTAGAGGATCATATCGTTGATTTGCTTTTAGACGTTGCCGCATCAGGAGAGAACCTTGTCGAAAGGGATGGAATATCGATAAGACACTCATCAAAATTCGTCTTAATTGGTTCTGGAAATCCCGAAGAAGGTGAACTCAGACCGCAGCTACTTGATAGATTTGGTTTTTCAGTAAATGTGGGTTCCCCCTCTGAAATATCGCAAAGAATTGAAGTTATTAAAAGAAGAGATGAATTTGAAAGAGATCCTCAAGCTTTTTTACGGAAGTGGAGACGGAAAGATTTAACAGTTCAAAAAAAGATAATTCACGCAAAAAATACTCTAGATAACATTAAGCTTGACGATAGTATTTTATCAAAATGTGCTGAAATTTGTATAGCGGTGGGCTCCGATGGATTGAGGGGAGAACTAACACTTTTGAGGGCTTTAAGAGCACTCTGTGCGTTTAATCAGACAACTAAGCCAACTTTAGAGGATATTAGAGAAATAGCTGTTTACACTCTTAGCCATAGACTGAGAAGGGATCCATTGGATGATACAAGTTCAGAGGTACGCGTGAAAAGAAAAGTCAATGAACTTATAGATGGCAAATAATATTGACTTCCTTGAGCATGAGCTCGATGTAAATGCTCTCATCCAGGGCATATTAACAATTAGTAGTATCGATCCCTCTCTTGGTTCTTTATCTCTAAAGGCTAACTATTCAACCGTAAGAGAGGTTTTTCTATCGAACCTCTTATCCCTATTAAAACCAAAACAATTGAAAAAAATTTATCCCTTTCAAAATCCAACCGATTTTGCCAAGACCATTAACATGATCGATACGCTAACCTTCGGTATGCCAAAATATAACGAAGATATATTCTCGTCCGACAACGTCGCTTTAATTTTAACCAACACTGAAAAAATGGAAAAAGGTCTAGCTACATTTTTGAGAGACAAAATTAAAAACAACAACAACAAATTCTTTATTGCATTAGACGAAAGCGAAGGTAATGAAGTGCCCAAAAATCTTTCCGACTATCTTATTTTTTCTATAAATCTAGAAGGAACAAGATATAAGGATTTGAAAAAAGTTTCTATAAATAGAAAAAAAATTGCACAGGCTAGAGAAAATCTAGTGACAGTAGAAGTCAATAAAAAAATTCATGATTACTTAATGGCGTCTACCGAAATGTTTTCTATTTCCAATATGCATACGATTTTCAGCACCCTGAAAGTTGCTAAGGCGATATGTGCTTATAAAAGGGAAAAAACCGTTTCCAGAGAAGACATAAATCTAGCTATTTCTCTTTCCATGATACATAAGGCAAAACAAATTCCGGAATTTAACCAAGATAAAAAAGAAGAAGCATCCAAGGAAGAACAATTAAGGGATGATAATGAAAGTAAAGGTACCAACTCAGAACTAAAAAGTGAAGACAAGAAAATGCTCATAGATGCTCTTAAAATCTCTCTCCCAGGCAACCTCATTGAGAGTCTCTTGTCAAAAAATACTCAACCTATTAGTTTTGGAGAATCAGCAGGATCTGGAGAAAGAAACATTAATTTCTTTGCAGGCCGTCCTATCCCTTCAATTAATAGAAAATATTCTTCTGACAAAAGAATTGATTTGATTGGAACACTAACAAGAGCTACCCCTTGGCAAAAAATAAGATCTTCTTCTATTACAAAAAATAGAAAAATAAGCATATATCCACAAGACATTATGATAAAAAGATTTGAGAAGCAGTCTGAAAGACTCTTAATATTTTTAGTTGATGCCTCCGGCTCTAATGCTATTGGGCGGTTAAATGAGGCAAAGGGCGCTATAGAGATATTATTATCCGATGCTTATGCAAAGCGAGATAATGTTGCTCTTATTTCTTTTAGTGGATTGAAAGCTGATCCTTTACTATTGCCTACAAAATCTCTTGTGACTGCCAAGAAAAAATTAAGTTCACTGCCTGGAGGTGGTGCTACACCTCTGGCTAATGGTTTACTCGAAGCATTTAATATGGCTAATGCCGCTAGATCCCGAAATATAAAACCTATTATTATCCTCTTATCTGACGGCAGGGGAAACATGTCGCTTGATGGAGTGGGAGACCGTATTAAGGCTATTGAGGATACAAACTATATAGCATCATTAATAAAACGAGACGCTATCAACAATATCTTTATCGATACTTCTAGAAGAAAAACACCAATGGCTGATGAGCTTGCGAGAGAACTAAATGGCTATTATTTCCAATTGCCAATGGCTAATTCCAGCAGTATTTCAAAAGCCGTTCAGCAATCGATATAAAGCATAGAATGGTTAATGACGCTTCAAATAATTTTTGGCCATACTCTGAATATAGTAAGTTCCTAGAGACCGATAATTTTGTTTGGCATTATCAATTAATTGGGAAACCAGGTAACCCTATTATACTCCTGATCCATGGAGCTGGAGCTTCCTCTCATTCTTGGGCAAATCTAATACCAAAACTTCAAAAGTTTCAAGTTTTGGCGGTTGACCTACCTGGACATAGATTCTCAAAGATAAAAAAAGGAAAACGACCTCACCAGGATACTATTGTGAGGGATTTGATAATTCTTTTTGAGTCATTAAAGATTAAACCAAACGTCTTTGTAGGTCACTCTATCGGTGCAGTAATCGTTTTGTCCTTATCCGTTATCTACGAGGGACCACTATCATCCATAGTTCTTATAAATGGTGCTCTGGAGAAATTTGAAGGTCCAGCTGGAACGATTTTTCCATTAATGGCACGAGTGTTTTATGCAAGCCCTTTAACTAAATATTGGATAAGGCTCTTTAACAGTGCTGAAACAAGTCTTAGAAAATTCCTTTCAATATCGGGGAGTAATCTTACTATTAAAAATATTGACTACTATATGAAACTCATGACTGATGAGGACCATGTTAACGGCACTCTGGCATTCATTTCCAATTGGAATATCGGAGATATTGAAAAAAAATTTAAAAAAGTCAGTGTTCCAACTCTTTTTTTAGCAGGCATGCGCGATGGGATTGTAAATTATAAAACATCTGTAAGAGCACACAAAAAAGCATTTAACGCTAAAATAAAGCTTTTTAAAAGTGATGGCCATTTGATCCACGAAGTTTCAAGTGCAAAAATTGCCAAAGAGATAAATTCTCTTTGAGACCGAAGTCACACTAAGTCCCAGTAAAATTCGGTTTTTCTTTTTTAAAAAATGACTCTACAGCGGATTTAAAATCGTTACTCAGCATCAAATTATCTTGTTCTCTTGCTTCGTGATTGAATCTATCACAGTAAGCTTGAAAAGTATCTTCACGCATTACTTGCTTTGCAGCAGATGCTGCTAAAGGCGATCTTTGCGATAATTCTTCAGCCCAGCTCCTTACGTCGTCAATAAAGCTGTCATCCTGAAATATTTTGTTTGCCAATCCATAGTTTAGACATTCCTCCGAAGATAGATGGCTACCCGAAACAATTACCTCTAAAGCTTTTCTATAGCCTAGAGATTTTTGAAGAAGATAAGTCGCTCCTCCATCAGGTACCAAGCCAATATTCGAAAACACCATTGAAATACGCGAGGAAGCAGCCATCACCGTAAAATCACAATTCATTGCTAAAGCCGTTCCTATTCCCGCTGCTGATCCATGTACGGCAGCTATGAAAAGTTTTTCACTTTTTGAGATTATTTCAAATATGGGAAAATACTCATCTAAGAGCTGTTTTGAAGGAGGCATTTGCCCTCCATCATTTAAATCGGCGCCAGCACAAAAACCAGGGCCCTCTCCTCTCAATATCACTACTCTCGTATCTTTATTTTGATCAATTTTCCTCAATTTTTCAGTGAGACTCAACCTAAGTTCTGTATTAAATGTGTTATAACTTTCTGGCCTATTTATTAAAACCTCGACTATGTGGTCCGTTAAATGCTCTACTTTTATAATTTCTGACATTTAATTCTTTCCTATTATAGTTTCACGTATACGACTATTGTTATTAAACAATACAAGCTTTTAAGTGACAAGTTCAATGATCAATATTGATTTTTATATAAAAAATTCACGCTGGCTCTATATAGTATTTATTCTTACTTTTTGTTCTGCCTTTGGTCAGACTTTCTTTATTTCATTATACTCGGGGGAAATTAGGGCTGCTTTCGAGTTAACTCATACTCAATGGGGACTGATCTACTCTTGCGCGACTTTATCTTCAGCAATTCTTATCCTCTTTGTGGGTGGTTATGCAGATAGAATTTCAGCTAAAAGACTCAGCACGTCGGTCATTTTTGGATTGGTAGTTTTTGTATTTTTAATGGCAAACAATACTTCTACATGGGGGCTAGTTTTTATTATTCTGGGCCTTCGTTTTTTTGGTCAAGGAATGCTTGGGCACATATCAATGGTCTTTTGTGGCAAATGGTTTTTTAAAAATAAGGGTAAGGCAGTCGCCGTTGCAAACTCTGGTTACACTCTTGCAGAAGCTATAATGCCCACAATATTTGTTGCTTTAATAGGCCTTATAGGTTGGCAGACCAGCTGGTATGTATCGATAATAATGAGTATAATAATATTGGCCTCAGTTAGGTTTCTTGCTAAAAGAGAGCGAAACAAGGATACCAAGCCACAGAGAGAAAAACAGCAGGTAGGCATGTTGAAAAAATCATGGAAGCGGTCCGAGATGTTAAGGAGTTGGATTTTTTGGGCAGCAGTGCCAGGGCTAATGACTTCTCCCATGATTACAACAACCCTTTTCTTCCACCAAGTTCATTTAGTGGAAATAAAAAATTGGGATCTTTCAACATATGTACTATTTATCCCAGCCTATTCAGCTGCAACTCTTTTTTCTTTGTATTTAATCGGTTATTTGGTGGATAAGCTTTCCACCAAATTGATTCTACCTGTTTTTCTTTTCCCTCTCATCTCGGGGTTATTACTCTTGTCGATCGCTACAAGCTACTCCGAATTACTCCTTATCTTTATCCTGTTAGGTTTAAGCGCGGGGGCATACATCGTAGTATATGGAACTTTTTTCCCAGAATTCTTCGGATCTTTATATCTGGGGTCAGTGCGTACGGTTGGAGTAACCATTATGGTTTTCAGTTCTGCTGTAGGACCTGTTTTAAGCGGTTATTTTATAGACTTAGGCTATTTCATTGATCTTCAGTTCAAATTTTTTGCTGCATTTTCGGTGCTTGCTTCCTTATTATTTTTAACTATCAATCTTAGCGTGAAGCTCCCTGAAAATGCTTAAAGTAAAAATTTAAAAGCGTTTATGATTGGAGATATGTTGCGCTATAATGATAAAGAAGAACTGAAGCTAGCGTGTGCGGACTATATATTAAATAACTCAGTGAATTTATTAAAATATTAAAAGGCTTATAAATGGATAATCCTGAAATCATTTGGCAACCAAGTAGTGAAAGTAAAAAGTCAAGCAACCTATATCGGTTTATTGAATTTGCAAATCACAGATACTCACAATCAATAAAAACAGAATATCAAGATATTTGGGATTGGTCAGTTAATAATGTCGAAAAGTTTTGGTCTTTGATGTGGGATTTTTCTGAAATAAAAGGAAGCAAGGGCACAAAAATTACTGAAAATATTGGGAGGATGCCTGGCGCTAGGTTTTTTCCAGATGCAAAACTAAACTATGCGGAAAACCTACTCCGAGCTGCAGATAATGCTATAGCTATTGAGGAATTTAGAGAAAATGGGTTCTCAAATGCGTTAACTAGAAAAGAACTTGAAAGTAAGGCCCTTAAAATGGCTGGCTGGATGAAAGCAAAGGGGATCAAGAAAGGGGATCGTGTCTGCGCTTACATGCCCAACTGTTCTGAAACAGTTATATCGATGCTCGCTACTTCTGCCTTAGGAGCTATTTTTTCTTCCTGTTCGAGCGACTTTGGTATTGAGGGGGTTATAGATCGCTTTGAACAAATAGAACCCAAAATTATAATTGCAACGGACGGCTACCTTTATAATGGAAAGGTTATTGATAGATCAAAGGAAATTGAAAAAATATCTAAACGCCTTCCCTCTTTAGAACATATCATTGTTGTTGAATATATAAGTTCTTCCAAAGACATTGATAATTTTACAAATTTTAAAGCTGTTCTTCAGTCAGATAGATTAGAGAACTATGTTTTGTGTAAATTTAATGACCCTTTATATATTGTTTTTTCATCGGGTACCACTGGCAAACCTAAATGCATAACACACAGCATAGGGGGCGTTCTAATTCAACACGCAAAAGAACACCTGCTTCATATAAATTTAAGCGAAAAGCAGAAAATGTTTTATTTTACTACATGTGGTTGGATGATGTGGAACTGGTTGGTTGGCTCCTTATTTTGTAAAAGCTCGATAGTCCTCTATGAAGGAAGTCCATTTTATCCAAATCCCGAACACCTATGGAAAATAGCTGAAAAATCGAAGGTGAGCATATTCGGTACATCAGCAAAATATATCGATGCACTTTCAAAATCTAATATAGCTCCCAAGAAACACTTCACGTTGAGCAACCTACGAACTATTTGTTCAACTGGCTCTCCACTTAGCCCGGATAGTTATGATTACATTCTGAATAATATAAAACCAGATGTGCAGATTGCATCGATTTCTGGTGGAACAGATCTTCTCAGCTGTTTTGTTTTAAGTAATCCTTTGAGTCCTGTAGTCAAAGGTCAAATTCAATGCAGAGCACTAGCAATGGACGTGGATATATTTAACGAGCATGGAGAAAGTTTGGTTAACATGGAAGGTGAGCTTGTATGCAAAATTCCATTCCCATCAATGCCCATAAAGTTTTGGAATGATCAAAATGATACAAAATACAAAGAAGCATATTTTGAAAAATTTAAAGGGATATGGCACCACGGAGATTGGGCCAAAATAACTGAGCGCGGTACGGTGGTAATTTACGGTAGATCAGATGCAACCCTAAATCCTGGCGGAGTGAGGATTGGCACTGCCGAGATATATAATACGGTTGAGAAACTCAATGAAATTGCTGAGTCCATCGTAATAGCACAAAATTGGAACAATGATGTTAGAATAGTTTTATTTCTAAAGTTACAAAATGACCATGAGCTAACTGAACATCTTAAAGAAAAAGTAGTTAATCAGATAAGAACAAATCTCACCCCAAGACATGTGCCAGCTAAAGTAGTTGCTGTTCCAGATATCCCTAGAACGCGTTCTGGGAAAATAACTGAGCTAGCGGTCAGAGATATTGTACATGGAAAAGAAATTAAAAATAAAGAAGCTTTGGCTAACCCAGAGGCCCTAATCCATTTTGCTAACATCCCTGACTTAAGTCAAGGCTAATGCCTTATTGCTTCCAAAAGATAGGCAGGAAAAATGCCATTGCCACTAGAAGTTCTAGCCTTCCTAAAATCATTGCCAATATTAAAATATATTTTTCGACGTCATCAAGGCTCTTGAAGCTTCCCGATGGACCAATTATTTCACCGATTCCAGGGCCAACATTTGCTAAAGCGGTCGTTGCTCCAGATAGAGCAGTAACAAAGTCTAATCCACAGAAAGCAAGACTTAATGTTACTAGAATTAGGCATGCAAAAAAACAACAGATCATCGTAACAGTTGAGCGATAAATATCTTGATCAACGAGCTTACTACCATATCTCAAAAGAAAAATTCCCTTAGAATAAATTAATTGTCTTAAGGATGTTTTGATTACTTGTCCCAGAACTATAAATCTATAGACCTTGATCCCTCCAGCAGTTGAACCCGCACAACCTCCGATAAATATAAGAAAGAAAAACATGACGGGGCCCAAGGAACCATAATTCATAAAATCCCCACTAGAGTATCCAGTAGTGGTTATTATGGAAACTACATTAAAAATATATTCAGTATTTACATATACTGATTTAGTATGCCCACTGTTTTGGTAGAAAATCAGTAATGCACAAGAAAAAAATATTATTAATAGAAAGGTCAATACCTGTGGGTCTAACTTGGGGATGTTTCGAGTAAAAAAAATCGCAACAAATACACTAAATGGTAACCCGCCTACTATCATAAATAAAATAGCAACCCATAAAACTGAAGCACTATTAAAATAGCCGAGAGATTCATCATGCGTCGAAAAACCACCAGTAGCGACGGTCGTCATACCATGCGTTAGCGCATCAAATGGTGTCAATCCGACAATTAAGTAAGAAACTACACATGCCATAGATAATATGACGTAAATGATAATTATGGATCTTGATATCTCTACCAACCTCGGCAGAGGTTTATCCGACCTATCCGAACTCTCCATTTTAAATAATTGCATTCCACCAATTCTCAAAAATGGCAGTAGAATTAGCCCTAGTGAAAGTATACCAAGACCTCCAACCCATTGCATCAAAGCCCTCCACAAAAGAATTGGGCGATCAAAGCTTAATATCTCTGACATTATTGTTGAACCCGTAGTAGTGAGTCCTGAAGTTGCTTCAAATAAAGCGTCTACGAAACTTAAGTTAGCTGAAGAATTAGCTAAGGGGATTGCGCACAAAATTGGGAGGAGAAACCATAACATATTAACTACTAATATTCCAAATCTTGGGGTAATTTTTGGTTGATCACCGAAGCATGCGATTATAACCAATATACAAAAGATAGCAGCCATTAAACCTGACCAAAGAAAAGATTTGCCACCCTCCCAACCCGTGAGTACGGAAGTAATCCACGGGATTAACATTAAAAAGGAAAAGAATAACCCTACGTATGCGACGATTAGTCCAGCTGACCTAACTTCTTTCAATAGCATCGGTAAAACTTATTTGAATTTTGTTAAAATTACAATAATTGATCAATTCAAAAAAATTGAATAAATATGTTTTTTCTTTTTTTACTTTCACCTTCCGGTTTCCAATTAAAAATTTCACTAATCAGGCAAACCTATCTTTAAAATTAATAAGTACCAACATGCCGGCAAAAACCACTACAGGTGGAAGATAAATTAGTAAAAATATGTCTGGATTAAGAACAAGAAGTGATTTCAAAGAAATAATAGAAACCTGCATAACTAGGGCTACTAATGACAGTAAAAGAACAACTACAGTAATTCGGTATTTTTCACTAGTAAAAACTATTAGAGCTAAACCCCCTAGCATGGATAGCGCTATCGGAGACAATATCGATGCCATCTTCATATGACTCTCTGCTAAATATTCAGATGAGGAATAGTCACTTATTTGAGCAAGCTCTTTAGAATTTAAAAATCCAGTAATTGGTGAAACATCAGGAGGCGAGGCCAAGTAATACAGCGTTTCGGGAATAAATGAATTCAAATTAATACCAAATCTTTCAAATTTCACTGACACAATACTCTTTTCATCTTTGGACATAATCTGCAACTCACCATCTTGCATAATTAAATCTCTAATATTGTCTTTATCTCTTATAGCTGCCTCTTTGGCGGAGTATAATAAAGAGTAACTGTCATTTCGGTCATCAAATACAAATACTCCCGTCATTTGATTTTCTTCCAATTTGTCTCTGACATAAATAGTAACACCAGCAATTGGATGCAAAAACTTCCCACTATCAATAAACTTTATGGCAAAATTTTGTTCAATATCAAAAAAAATTGACTGAAGTTTAAATGCGCTTTTTGGTAACACAAAAAAAGTGATTAAAAATAGAATGAAGCTGATAGTTACTCCAAATAAAAAAATTATTTTTGCGAAAGAAAAAAATGAAAAGCCTGAGCTTGAAATAATTACAATTTCTGCTTCTGTTACAAGTTTATTTACGGCATAGATTGTTGAAAAAAAAGCTGCAACAGGTATCACAAAATAGGCTACCTGAGGGAGTGTATTCATCGCAACATTGAAAAATATGGCTAAGGGTTGCTCATTTAAAACCAAAGTTTCAAGCTTTGGAAGAATTTGAACTAACCATAGTATGCCGATAAATGTGAAAGAAAATATCAGAAATGGTTTTAGTAGCTCACTATATAAATATTTGCTTATGACCTTCATTTAAAATTATACTCTATACTCTCAGTTAGGCATGATTATTGCTCTTTATAAAACGTTAATAGAACGTATTTCCTCTTACGTCAAAAGGTTAGCTCCTTAATAAGCTCGTGCAGATCATGGTTAGTCTGCGTTTTTCTTTCATTATAAAATCATTTTAGATATCATATCTTAGCATTTTTGAATCATAGATAGGATAAGCAAATGGTCGTCAATGAAAAAATCAACCTAAGAGTTAGCGAGTTGATTAATAAATATTCCAACCCTTCAAATAGTGTCGAGCAATTACTCTGTGACCAGTATCCATCAAATAAAATAGCCTATAAAATAATAAATGAAAATATGGAGGAATATGATCTTACATATGGCGAGTTAAAAACACATTCTACTTTGATAGCGAATGGTTTAACAAAAAGAGGTATTGGAAAAGGTGATAGAATTGCTACCTTGATGGGCAAAAGTAAAGAGTATCTCATCACACTAATAGCAATCTGGAGAATAGGTGCTGTACACGTCCCATTATTTACTGCCTTCTCTACACCCGCGATTGCGCTGAGAGTAAATGGAAGCAACGCTAAAATAGTCTTCTGTGACCATAAACAGCAGTCGAAACTTAACCCATCAGATGACTTTGTGCCTCATAGTGAATTAGATGTTATTACGACAGCAAGCTTTGATCAAACACCAAACTGGGCAGAAAGATGGGAGGATTTACTATCGACAGATGCGCCTATCAAGAAAGAAGTGAACTTAGATCCAGATGCTGCCATTATTCATATATTTACGTCTGGTACTACTGGAGAACCTAAAGGCGTTAGTCTTCCTGTGAAAGCTCTTGCATGTATAGAAGCGTATGCAGAATTTGCTTATGATCTTAGACAAACTGATATCTTTTGGAATGCTGCTGATCCTGGTTGGGCCTATGGATTATACTGTGGTATTCTTGCGACTTTGACTACTGGGACACCTGCGATTTTATTTGAAGGTGGCTTCAGCGCCCAGGCGACGATGGATATAATAGAAAAGCATAAAGTGACAAATTTTGCAGCTGCGCCAACGGTCTATCGATCACTACGTGCCGATAGAGTGGAGCTTTCTGCTGAACATAAACTACGATGTCTTTCAAGTGCCGGAGAACCTTTGACCCCAGAAATCAACGAATGGGCACAGTCGTTCTTTGGCCTTTCTGTCCATGACCATTATGGACAGACTGAAACCAGTATGGTTATTAATAATCATCATCATCCAGAGCTTAAAACGAATTTGCGTGATGGCTCAATGGGTAAAGTGATGCCAGGGTGGTCAGCTACTGTCTTAAAAAATAATGAAGATATACCCGAAGAACCTGGTGTTCCCGGTCGTGTCGCCTTCATTGTTAACGAGAGCCCATTTTCTTGGTTTGCGGGTTATATCGGAAATCCAAAAAAAAGTGCTGAAAAGTTTTCTAAAGACGGAAAATATTATTTAACTGGTGATACCGGATCAATTGACGAAAATGGTTATTTTTACTTTTCCACAAGAGACGACGATGTGATTATTATGGCTGGCTATAGAATTGGGCCATTCGAAGTTGAGTCTGCTCTAAGTACTCACGAAGCAGTGGCAGAGTGCGCCGTGATCGCGACACCAGACAACGTTAGAGGCGAAGTAATTGAGGCTTTTGTTGTGTTGATGCCTGGAGCAAACAAAAGTGACCAACTTACTGAAGAGCTTCAAAGGTGGGTAAAAACAAATTTTGCGGCTCACGCTTATCCGAGGCATATAACTTACATTGAAAAATTACCGAAGACGCCTAGTGGGAAAATACAACGCTTTGTGCTTCGAGAGCAACGTAAAAGTGAAATATCAAGGGAGCTGAACAATGGAGAAGATTAATGGTGTAGGTACTTTAGATAAAATGATTAGTAAGATTGTTAGGGAGAGATCCTCAAAAAGGAATTTTCTCCCAGATGTTGTAAGTATTGATATCGTGAAGGAAATCATTAAGGACGCGTCAAGAGCTCCTTCTGGTACGAACACACAACCTTGGAAGGTTACATGTGTAACAGGGGACACAAAAAAGAAATTAACAAATGCAGTTTTAGAGGCTGTAGACTCAGGTAATGCTGAGCTTGAATATGAATATATGCCTCCAAAACTGAAAGAACCTTACATATCAAGGAAAAGAGCAGTTGGATACGCACTCTATGAACTTTATGGCGTGAAAAGAGATGATTATCCTGCAAGGAAAGCTGCTGGTTTACGTAACTTCAACTTTTTTGGAGCGCCAGTTGGACTGTTTTTCCGAATGGATCGAGAGCTTTTATACGGTTCCTGGCTAGATGTTGGGATGTTTATGCAGAATATTATGATACTTGCAAGAGCTAAAGGTCTCGAAACCTGCCCTCAACAAGCATGGTGTGAATTTGGGCCTATTGTTCACAAAGTACTAGGTATCCCTGATGATGAAATAATAATTTCAGGAATGTCGATGGGATATGCTGCAGAAGCACCTGAAAACACGTTAGTGAGCGAACGCGCGCCTTTAGATGACTTCACAACCTTTCTTAATTAATATTTATTAAATGTCTTATTTAAGACGCATAATCAGACCCTAATCGTGCAAGCCGTCGCTTTAGCGCTGTAAACTCCATTTCTCCTAGTTTCGATCCAAAACCTTTCATTGCCTGCTGATGTACCAAATCTTGAACTTCAGGCTTGGGTAAACTGACCTTGTTCCCTGCCTGTGCGGCTATCTGTATTTTACAAGCTTGCTCTAAATAATACATCATAATGAAGGCTTCAGGTATTGTTCGCCCACATGTAAGCAAGCCATGATTTTTTAAAATAAGTAATTGTTTATTTTTTCCTAAATCTTCAACCAACCTTTTTTGCTCGTCTAAATTTAAAGCTAGTCCTTCATAATCGTGATAACCGATCAAGTCTTTATACAAAAGCCCTGTTTGGCTTAGAGGCAATAGCCCTTCTTCTTGGCATGACACACCAACGCCGGCAGATGTGTGTGTATGAATAACACAATGCATATCCGGCCTTTCTCTATGGATACATGAATGTATAACAAAACCCGCTGGATTTATTTTATCCTCTGTCTCAGAAATTATATTTCCATCTAAATCAACTTTTACGAGATTTGAGGCAGTTATTTCCTCATAAAGTAATCCGAATGGATTCAGAAGGAAATGTTCATCAGGCCCCGGTACTCTAGCAGAAATATGGTTGTAAATTAAGTCATCCATGCCGAAGTGTGCCATTAATCTGTAGCAAGCTGCCAGATCTACTCGAGTATGCCATTCCTCTATTGTCATAGATCCGTTTTTTACGAGTGGTGGTAAGTTCTCATTCATATCATTTCTCCTACTCCAATTTCTTTCTAATTGTCGCATACAACACTTAAATGTATACAAAAATTTCTAATTCGATCTCTTATTTACTCGATCTTCAATATTCACTACTTGAGCTCTTAATAAATAAAAGTGACGATCTTTTATAGAGAAAGAAATTTGGTAATTCCCCCAAATGACTTTTAATTAACTAGTATTTATACCAATTTAAATTTAGTTTTTCGAACCCAATCTGAAGACCTAATTTTTTATGTGCTTTTTCCCACCAGACCTTGCATATTCGTTATAAAAATTATACTATTTGTCTCTTGAAGCTCTGCTTTAATTTTGATTTCAAATATAGTGCGAGAGGGGGGGTAGTTTTGAAGTTATATGAAGCTTATTTGCAAGAAATAATAGAGCGTGCAAAACTAGGGCTTGGTCCAAAGCCTATTGATCAAGAAAATCTATTAGAGGAAATTATAGATATAATTTTGACGACAAAGTCTTCTACTAGAGATGATGCTGTAAAGCATTTCATATACAATGTATTGCCCGGTACCACCAGCGCCGCTTCAGTCAAAGCAAAGTTTTTAAAGAGACTTATTCTTAAGGAGGATAGTGTCGTAGAAATTGATCAAAAACTTGCTTTTGACTTACTATCACACATGAAAGGTGGGCCATCTGTAGAGGTTCTTTTAGACCTAGCCTTTCATAAAGATACTAAAGTTGCAGAACAAGCTGCCAACGTACTAAAAACGCAGGTTTTTCTTTATGAAGCAGATACAAACAGGCTTGAGGAAAAATATAATGCTGGCAACAAGATAGCTGAAGATATATTAGAAAGTTATTCTGAGGCGGAGTTTTTTACAAAGTTAAATGCAATACCAGAAAAGATAAAGATTGTTACCTACGTTGCTGCAGAAGGCGACATTTCTACTGACCTACTGTCACCTGGTAATCAGGCGCATTCTCGTTCAGATAGAGAACTTCATGGGCAGTGTTTTATATCTAAAAAGGCTCAGGATGAAATCTCTCAGCTTAAGATAGCACATCCCGACAAAAGTGTCATGCTTGTTGCTGAAAAAGGTACGATGGAAGTAGGATCATCCAGAATGTCTGGTGTAAATAATGTGGCGCTTTGGACAGGTAAGAAGGCTAGTCCTTACATTCCCTATGTAAACGTAGCTCCGATTGTTGCTGGAACAAATGGTATATCACCAATTTTTCTAACTACTGTTGGAGTAACAGGGGGTATTGGAATAGATTTGAAAAATTGGGTCAAAAAGAAAGATTCTGATGGAAATATTATTTTAAATAATGATGGTGAGCCTATTTTAGAGCAATTATATTCTGTCGAAACAGGAACAGAACTTACCATTAACACCAAAACAAAGAAGCTTTACAATAAAGAGGAAACTAAGGAATTAGTAGATGTAAGCTCATCATTCACCAGGCAAAAGGTAGAATTTATGAGAGCTGGTGGATCCTACTCTATAGTCTTCGGAAAAAAACTTCAAAATTTGGCAGCTAATATATTAAAAAAAAGACCTGCACCTGTATTTGCTTCGCCGAGAGAAATCCATTCCGATGATCAAGGACTCACCGCAGTTGAAAAAATATTTAACAAAAATGCTATTGGTCTTACCAGTGACAAAAAGCTTGTCGCAGGCTCCGATGTACGAGTTAAAGTAAATATCGTTGGTTCGCAGGACACCACCGGACTTATGACTTCACAAGAATTAGAAGCGATGGCTGCCACCGTTATATCTCCATCACTTGATGGTGCATATCAGTCAGGATGTCATACTGCTTCTGTCTGGGACATAAAGGCTCAAGATAATATCCCTAGATTAATGCAGTTTATGCATGATTTTGGTCTCATAACTGCCCGCGACCCAAAAGGTATTTATCACTCGATGACAGATGTAATACATAAAGTGCTCAATGACCTCACAATAGATGATTGGGCAATTATTATTGGAGGAGACTCACATACTAGAATGTCAAAAGGTATCGCATTTGGAGCAGACTCCGGTACCGTTGCGCTTGCTCTTGCGACTGGTGAAGCAACAATGCCGATTCCCGAATCTGTAAAGGTCACTTTTAAGGGAGACTTGCATAGCCATGTTGATTTCAGAGATGTTGTTCATTCCACTCAAGCCCAAATGTTAAAACAATTTGGTGAAAATGTCTTTCAAGGAAGGGTTATTGAAGTACATATTGGTACTTTAATGTCGGATCAAGCATTTACCTTTACCGATTGGACTGCCGAAATGAAAGCAAAGGCCTCTGTCTGTATTTCTAATGACGACATTTTAATTGAGTCACTAAAAATATCAAAAAAACGAATACAAACAATGATCGAAAAAGGAATGGATAACAAAAACCAAACTTTAAAAGGATTGATGGATAAAGCTTCTTCAAGAATACAGGAAATAAAATCTGGAGATAACCCTGCTTTAAAGCCGGACCAAAACGCAAAGTATTTTGCTGAGGTTATAGTGGATTTGAATGAAATTACCGAGCCGATGATTGCAGATCCAGATGTTAATAACGCGGACATTTCTAAGAGATATACTCACGATACCATAAGACCAATATCGTATTATAGAGCAGAAAAATCTGTAGACCTGGGGTTTGTTGGTTCATGCATGGTTCATAAGGGAGATATGAAAATCGTTGCTCAAATGTTGCGTAATCTTGAGAAAAAATCAGGTGAGGTAAAGTTTAAAGCGCCTTTAGTGGTGGCGGCACCAACATACAACATTATAGATGAGCTAAAAGATGAAGGCGATTGGGAAATTCTAGAAAAATATTCTGGCTTCCAATTTGATGATGAAAATCCCAAGCAAGGGGCAAGAGTTGAATATGAGAATATCTTGTACCTTGAGAGACCAGGATGCAACCTGTGCATGGGAAACCAGGAGAAGGCCGAGAAAGGTGATACAGTTCTTGCGACCTCAACGCGTCTCTTTAAAGGTAGGGTAGTAGAGGATTCATCTGAAAAAAAGGGAGAGTCACTTCTTGCTTCAACACCGGTTGTAGTACTATCTGCAATATTAGGAAGGACACCTACTCTGCAGGAATATAAAGACTCGGTTAAAGACATTGACCTTACAAAATTTAAACCCCCATCAGAAAAACCTTTAGATACTTTATCTGCCCACTTTTGAAGCCCTTAAATATTTCCTAATAATACGATCAATAGCACACTAACTCCATATTAAGGTCCAACTTGTTTAAGAGAAGTTATTTGTTTAACAATCCAATGAAATTTTTACCATAGGAGAATCAATAACCTTTAGATTTAAAAGGGTTTGGCGGAGGGACCCTCCTCACCATTT
This sequence comes from uncultured Alphaproteobacteria bacterium, assembly GCA_902596985.1. Taxonomy (GTDB): domain Bacteria; phylum Pseudomonadota; class Alphaproteobacteria; order Rhodobacterales; family Rhodobacteraceae; genus CACIJG01. Next base: position 714 of record CACJWR010000003.1, on the reverse strand, counting down.
CTTTTTAACCATCTGTTTTATTTACATTTTATAAGCTAGATTTTTTTCAGTCAACAAATTAGTCTACAAATAAAGTATATTGTCTAGAACTCTTACAGGTTGTGAAAACTTTGGTAAAAATAAATATGTTTATTTTTTGAACTTTAGATATACCTTAATAAAAATTAAAGGAAAATAAAATGAGAGAACTATTTAAGTTTCATGATCAAAGCTCTGCCCCAGCAGAAAGCAAACAATTGCTCGAAAAAGTTAAGGCTTCTTCTGGAATGATACCCGGGCTCTATGCGGTTCTTGCCGAGTCTCCTGAAGCGCTTAAAGCATATGTGGAGTTGGGGAAAATTTTCAGTCAATCAAGTCTATCTGATGAAGAAAAGACTGTTGTATGGCAAACAATAAATGTCGAACACGAGTGTAAGTTTTGTGTTCCTGCACATACCTTGGTTGCGAAGCTGATGAAAGTTGATGAAACGATAACAAACGCTCTGCGAGATAAAACTCCCCTCCCAAATGAGAAGCTTGAAAAGCTAAGAGAATTTACTCTTATTTTGGTGCGTAATCGGGGAAAAGCTACTGAAGAAGAAGTATCGGCATTTATAGAAGCTGGTTTTACCAGAAAGAATATTCTGGAGGTAATTATTGGGATATCGCAAAAAGTTCTTAGTAACTACACCAACTATCTTGCTAACACTCCATTAAACAAAGAATTTCAAGCTT